>NZ_DLNP01000012.1:0-32725 GCF_002478355.1 Brevundimonas sp. UBA7507
CGGTTACATGGTATGTCTTTTCAAAAAGACCGCAGTTGTCAGTGTCGACTGATGAACCCCGAAGGGTTCTCGCCAGGACACCGCCGCCTGCGTTTCTCTTTCCAGATCAACGATTTCAAAGACCAGGACCGGAAGAACCGGCCGGACCGTTTAGCGCCGGGTCCGCGGCGGAGGCGGCTATCTAGCCGACCCAGTTTTTCGTGTCAAGCAGTTCTTTTTAAAGAACTTTCTTTTCACGAAACCGCCCCGGAAGGAGCGGCGGAGGCGGCTATCTAGTGAGAGCCGATCTCCTTGTCAACCAGGCTTTTCAGCCTTTCTGCTTTTTCCGAAACCGAAGCTTCGAAGGCCGCAGTAAACCGCCGGGAAAACCGAGAGGCTATCCCTCAACTCAATCCAGCGATTCGATTGAAGCGCGGAACCTAACCGATCCAACCGTCCGAAGCAAGACGCTTTTTCAAGCTCTCGCCCCGAACAAAACCCCGAAAACCAAGTCTCCGAAGCCCGCTGGGCCAGCCCGTCTCCGAGCGAGGCGGCGATATACGAGGCGCTCTTCGAACTGGCAAGCGGCTTTTCACAAAAAGTCCAAGAAACTCAACGAACGAGAGTCGTCCGCGCCTTACTTCCGGTGCCCTTCACGTACGCGCGCGTCTTGGGAGCTAAAGTGAAGTCGGCCTCAAAGTGAAATTTTCATCCCCGTCGCACATTTGAGCGACTGTTTTTAGCGCCCAAACCCTGCGGCGACGCCACCGCGAGGTTCTTTCTTGCACAATTCGCCCATCCGCGGTTGCGTCGCAACATTCGGCGAGGCATAAGAGCGCCAGTTCGAAAGGTCTGTCCTTGTCCCACCGCGCCGCCATCGCTGCGATCCTGAGCCCCGCGCAAGCGGCGGCCGATCTGCGCGTGCTGTCGCTGGGCGTACTGCTTCTCTCGGTAATTCTCATTCCGCTTAGCCAAGCGGTGTGGATGCCTGCGACCTGACCTGAACCCAGCCAGTTTCGCCCATTCACCCCGCTCCGGCTCCGGACGCGGGGTTTTTCTTGTGCCCAGCCAACACCGACAGGCAAGAAGTTCCAAAACTGCAATGACAACGCCTTCTGACAGCACGAAACAACCCAACAGCCGCTCTGCAGCCGTCACCCAGGGCCCGAACCGGGCGGCGGCGCGATCCTATCTGCGCGCGGCAGGCATGCAGGACGCCGATTTCGACAAGCCGATGATCGGCATCGTCAACACCTGGTCGACCGTCACGCCCTGCAACATGCACCTGGACCGTCTGGCCAGGGACGTGCGCGCCGGGATCATCGCGGCAGGCGGCTGGCCGGTCGATTTCAACACCATCGTCGTCACCGACGGCATCTCCATGGGCACCGCGGGGATGAAGGCCTCGCTGATCAGCCGCGAAGTCGTCGCCGATTCCATCGAACTGGCCATCGAGGGGCATCAGCTGGACGGCGTCGTTTGCATCGTCGGCTGTGACAAGACGATTCCAGCCGCGGCCATGGCTCTGGCCCGCATGGATATCCCCGGCCTGGTCTATTACGGCGGCACCATCCTGCCCGGCGTCATCGGCACGAAGGAAGTCTCGGTCCAGGAAGTGTTCGAGGCCATCGGCGCCCACGCCGCCGGTTCGCTGGACGATGCGGGCCTGAAGGCGGTCGAGAGCGCGGTCTGCCCCGGCGCCGGAGCCTGCGGCGGCCAGTTCACGGCCAACACCATGGCCATGGCCCTGTCGATGATGGGGATCAGCCCCATGGGCGCCAATGACGTGCCCGCCGTCGATCCGGCCAAGGGCGCGGAAGGCGAACGCTGCGGCCGCCTGATCGTCGAGCGCGTCTTCGCCGGAGACACCGCCCGCAAATACATCACCCGCGCCAGCCTGAAGAACGCGGCCGTCGCCGTCTCGGCCTCAGGCGGATCGACCAACGCCGTCATGCACCTGACCGCAATTGCGGCCGAGGCGGGCGTCGATTTCGGCGTCGAGGACTGCCACAAGGCCTGCGTCGAGGCGCCGGTCATCTGCGATCTGAAGCCGGGCGGCCGTTTCCTGGCCTCGCACCTGTATGCGGCGGGCGGCACGCGCCTGGTCGCCCAACGTCTGGCCGAGGCAGGCAAGATCGCCAACGTCCCGACCGTCTCGGGCCGTAGCCTGTTCGCCGAAGCGGGCGACGCCGAGGAGCAGCCCGGCCAGCAGGTCGTGACCCGCTTCGAGGCGCCGGTCATGGCGCGCGGCTCCTACGCCGTCATCTATGGCGATGTCGCGCCGGAAGGCGCCGTCATCAAGCTGACCGGCCACAAGGTCGACCGCTTCGAAGGCCCCGCCGCCGTCTTCGACTGCGAGGAAGACGCCTTTCACGCGGTTCAGGACGGTTCGGTCGGCGAAGGCGACGTCATCATCATCCGCTACGAAGGCCCCAAGGGCGGCCCCGGCATGCGTGAGATGCTGCAGGTCACCGCCGCCCTGAAGGGCCGCAAGATCGAGAACGTCGCCCTGCTGACCGACGGTCGCTTCTCGGGCGCCTCCTACGGCTTCGTCGCCGGCCACGTCTCGCCCGAAGCGGCGGTCGGCGGCCCCATCGCTCTCATTCGCGATGGCGATCCGATCGTCATCGACGTCACCAACCGAAGGATCGATGTGCTCGTCGATCTGGAGGCGCGCCGGGCGGACTTCGCCCCCAACCGGATTCGCCCGGCGCAAGGCGTCTTCGCAAAATACCGCGCCGCTGTCGCCTCCGCCTCGCAAGGGGCCGTGACCATTCCCAATCCGCCGCCGGCCCAGATCCCCGCCGATCTGGCCGCCCGCTCCACCGAAACCGCTGCTTCTTAAGGACGTCCTTCCCATGGCCATCACCATCTACACCAATGAAGACATCAAGCCGGGCGCCATCGCCGGGCAACGCATCGCCGTCATCGGCTACGGCTCGCAGGGCCGCGCCCACGCCCAGAACCTGAAGGATTCGGGCCACGACGTGATCGTCGGCGTTCGCCACGGCGGCACGGGCTGGAAGCACGCGACCGAAGACGGCCTGGCCACGGCCGAGCCCGCCGAAGCGGTCAAGGGCGCCGACATCATCGCCATCCTGACGCCCGACATGATCCAGAACGAGATCTATCGCGACGTCATCGAACCGAACGCCAAACCCGGCTCGGCTCTGCTGTTCGCGCACGGCTTCTCGATCATCTACGGCCGCATCACGCCGCGCGACGACATGGATGTCATTCTGGTGGCGCCCAAGGGTCCGGGCGATCTGGTCCGCCGCGAGTTCGCGCGCGGTCGCGGCGTCCCCTCCCTGTTCGCCATCGAGAAGGACGCGACCGGCAAGGCGCGCGACCGCGCCATGGGCTACGCCAAGGGCATCGGCGGGGCGACCGGCGGCCTGCTTGAGACGTCGTTCCGCGAAGAGACGGAGACGGATCTGTTCGGCGAACAGGCCGTCCTGTGCGGCGGCGCCAAGGAGCTGGTCATCCAGGGCTTCAACACCCTGGTCGAGGCCGGCTACCAGCCCGAGATCGCCTATTTCGAATGCCTGCACGAGCTGAAGCTGATCGTGGACCTGTTCTACGAAGGCGGCATCTCCAAGATGCACCACTTCATCTCGGAAACGGCCAAGTGGGGCGCCGTCGCCAGCGGCCCGCGCGTCATCACCGACGAAACCCGCGCCCGCATGAAGACCATTCTGGACGAGATCCAGAGCGGCCAGTTCGCGCGTGAATGGATCGCCGAGAATGAGGCGGGCAAGCCGAAATACGAAGCCCTGCTGACCGAGGACCGCGCCAGCCAGATCGAACAGGTCGGCGCCCGTCTGCGCGACCGCATGGCCTGGCTGCAGACGGCCAAACAGGCCGCCGCCTGAACCTCTATATATATAAAGAGAGACTGATCCGATGAGCGCCGCCGCGCCCGCCCTTAAAACCCCCCCCGCCCCGGCCGTCATGACCGGCGCGCGCCTGCTTGTCTCCAGCCTGGAGCGGATGGGCGTAGAGGTCGTGTTCGGCTATCCCGGCGGCGCCATCATGCCGATCTACGACGCCCTGACCGGCTCGTCGCTGAAGCACATCCTGGTTCGCCACGAACAGGCCGCCGCCTTCGCCGCCGACGCCTATGCGCGCCTGAGCGGCCGGGTCGGCGTCTGCATGGCGACCTCCGGCCCCGGCGCCACCAATCTGATCACCGGCATCGCCAACGCCATGATGGATTCGGCGCCGATGGTCTGCATCACCGGCAATGTCCCCCAAGGGGTCATGGGCACCGACGCCTTTCAGGAGATCGACATCCTGGGCGTCACCCTGCCGATCGTGAAACACTCCATCCTGGTCCGTGACGCCGCCGAGATCCCGGCCGCCATCGAACAGGCCTTCCACATCGCCGCCTCGGGCCGCCCCGGCCCGGTGCTGGTCGACCTGCCCAAGGACGTCCAGTTCGCCGAAACGGCCGCCCCCTTCGGCTACAACATTCCCAATGAGACGACCGAGGCCGACGCCGACGCCATCGCCGAGGCCGAGCGCTTCATCCGCGCCGCTGAACGCCCGCTGATCTACATCGGCGGCGGGGTGAAGATCGGCCGCGCGACCGAGGCCCTGCGCGCCTTGGCCGAGACCACCGGCATTCCCGCCGTCGCCACCCTGAACGCCCTGGGCACGGTGCCGACCGACGCCCCCGGCTTCCTGGGGATGCTGGGGATGCACGGAACACGCGCAGCCAATGAGGCGGTTCAGGCGTCCGACCTGCTGATCGTCATGGGCGCCCGCTTCGACGATCGCGCCACCGGCAAGCTGGCCGAGTTCGCTCCTCACGCACGCGTCGTCCACTTCGACGTCGACGCCTCCGAGATCGGCAAGCTGCGCGAGACCCACGTCGCCGTCGGCGGCGATATCCGCCCGGCCATCGAGGCCCTGACTGAACGCCTGGCGGCGGCCCCGCTGGCCATCGACCCGTGGGTTATCCGCTGCGCCTCGGCGGCCGAGCGCCACGCCGCCCGCTATGACGCGCCGGGCGAAGGCGTCTATGCGCCCGCCCTGCTGAAGCAGTTGTCCGAGGCCGCCGGCGACCGTTTCGTCGCCGCCTGCGACGTCGGCCAGCATCAGATGTGGGCCGCCCAGCACTGCCGCTTCTCCAAGCCGGAAGCCCACATCACCTCGGGCGGTCTGGGCGCCATGGGCTTCGGCCTGCCCGCCGGTCTGGGCGCCAAGCTGGCGGACCCGTCGGCCACGGTCGTCACCATCGCCGGCGACGGCGGCTTCATGATGAACATCCAGGAGCTGGCGACGCTGAAACGCTACGGCGTCGCGCTGAAGATCGTCCTGCTGGACAACTCCTCCCTGGGCCTGGTGCGCCAGTGGCAGGAGCTGTTCTTCGAGGAGAACTATTCCGAGGTCGATCTGTCCGACAACCCGGACTTCGTGAAGGTGGCCGAGGCCTTCGGCATCGAGGCCTTCCGCATTGATCGTCGCGATCAGGTCGAGGCCGGCATCGCCCGTCTGCTGGCGGCCGACGGCCCCTGCCTGGCCCACGTCATCATCAACCCCAAAGAGAACGTCTGGCCTCTGGTTCCGCCGGGCAAGAGCAACGCTGAAATGATGGAAGGCGCATGACCATGAGCGACACCATTCACATCCAGATCGACCGGGCCGACGGCTCGCTTCAGCGTCTCATCGGCCTGGTGGAGCGCCGCGGCTTCCACATCGACGGCATGAGCATGGCCGATGAAGGCGCTTCGCGCCGCATCGCCCTGACCGTGCGCGGCCGTGACGCCGCGCGCTCCATCGACAACCTGGGTTGCCAGATCGACCGCCTGTTCGGCGTCGCCCGCATCGGTGCCCAGTCCTTCCAGTCCGAGGCCGCCTAATGTCCCGAGTAGAACGCGTATCCAGAACCGCCGAAATCGCGGCCTCGGACCCGAACCGCGTCATCATCTTCGACACCACCCTGCGCGACGGCGAACAGGCGCCTGGCTTCTCCATGTCGGCCGAGGCCAAGCTGAAGATGGCTCATGTCCTGCGCGACCTGGGCGTGGACGTGATCGAGGCCGGTTTCGCCGCCGCCTCGCCGGGCGACGAGGAATGCATCCGCCGCGTGGCGGGAGAGATCGAAGGCCCGGTCTTCGCCTCCCTGTCGCGCGCCAACGAGAAGGACATCGACGCCTCCTTCCGCGCCCTGGCTCCGGCGCCGAAATCGCACCGTCGCTGCCACGTCTTCCTGGCCACCAGCCCGATCCACCGCTCGGCCAAGCTGCGCATGAGCACCAACGAGGTGCTGGCCACGATTTCGCGCACGGTGGAATACGCCGCCTCGATGTTCGACGACGTGGAGTTCTCGGCCGAGGACGCCTTCCGCACCGAGCCGGAGTTCCTGGCCGAGGCCCTGACGGCCGCCGCCGACGCGGGCGCGCAGACGCTGAACGTGCCCGACACTGTCGGCTACGCCACGCCGGAAGAAGCGCGCCAGCGGTTCGCCTATCTGGACGGGATTATCCGCCCGCGCCATGCGGACATCATCTTCTCCTCACACTGCCACAACGACCTGGGTCTGGCCGTGGCCAACTCCCTGGCCGCCGTCGAGGGCGGGGCGCGTCAGATCGAGGGCGCGATCAACGGCATCGGCGAGCGGGCGGGCAACGCCTCGATCGAAGAAGTCATCATGGCCCTGCGCACCCGCGCGGACCGATATGGGGCGACCGTCGCCGCCGAGAGCCGCCATCTGGTGCGCGCCTCCCAAACCCTGCGCGACGTGACCGAGAGCGTCATCGCCCGCAACAAGGCGATCGTCGGCCTGAACGCCTTCGCCCACGAGGCCGGGATCCACCAGCACGGCATGATGGCCGACGCCCGCACCTACGAGATCATGCGTCCCGAGGATGTCGGTTTCGAGGGCAGCTACTTCGTGCTGGGCAAGCATTCCGGCCGCCATGCAGTCGGCAAGCGGGCCGAGGCTCTGGGTCATGTGCTGGAAGGCCAGCGCCTGGCCGACGTCTTCGCCGGCTTCAAGCAACGCGCCGACCAGATCGGCGAAATCAATGACGCGGAACTGACCGCCATCATCGCGGCCGTCACGGCCTCCGCACCACAGGATACGACCTATGCAACCGCTGGCTAAGAACATCTGGATCAACGGCGAACTGATCGCGTGGGAAAAGGCCACGGTTCACGTCATGAGCCACGCCCTGCACTACGGCACCTCGGTGTTCGAAGGCATCCGCGTCTATGACACGCCGAACGGCCCGTGCGGCTTCCGTCTGACCGACCACATCCGCCGCCTGTTCGACAGCGCGCGCATCTACCACTTCCCCATCCCTTATAATGAGGACGAGCTGGTTCAGGCCTGCAAGGACGTGGTGCGGGCCGAAGGTCTGCGTTCGGCCTATCTGCGGCCGCTGGCCTTCCTGGGCGAGTGCGGCATGGGCGTCAGCCCCTCGGCCGAGGCGATCCGCAGCGATGTGATGATCTCGGCCTTCGCCTGGGGCGCCTATCTGGGCGAAGAGGCGCTGGAGAAGGGGGTCGACGCCTGCATCTCCAGCTGGAACCGCGTGGCGCCGAACACCGTCCCGGCGGGCGCCAAGGCGGGCGGCAACTATCTGTCCTCCTATCTGATCGGACGCGAAGCCCGCGTGCGCGGCTTCGGCGAGGGCATCGCCCTGGGCGCCGACGGCCTGCTGTCCGAAGGCGCGGGCGAGAACCTGTTCATCGTCAAGGACGGGGTGCTGATGACCCCGCCCGCCGCCGCCTCCATCCTGCAGGGCATCACCCGCGACAGCGTGATGAAGCTGGCGCGCGGCCTGGGCTATGAGGCGCGCGAACAGGTGCTGCCGCGCGAAGCCCTCTATGTCGCCGACGAGGTCTTCATGACCGGCACGGCGGCCGAGATCACCCCTGTCCGCTCCATCGACGGCATCATGACTCGCGCAGGCGGCCCCGGCCCGGTGACGAAGGCGGTCAACAAGGCCTTCCGCGGCCTGTTCGACGGCACGACGCCCGACCGCTTCGGCTGGCTGGAGCCCATCGGCGAAGCGGCCGCCGCCCCGACCAGGGAGCGCGCGCATGAGCCAGCCTAAAACCCTGTATCAGAAGGTCTGGGACCGGCACGTCGTCGTGCCGGAAACCGCCGAGACTCCGGGCGTCATGTATGTGGACCTGCATCTGGTTCACGAAGTCACCTCGCCCCAGGCCTTCTCCGAAATCGAGGCGCGCGGGCTGAAGGTCCGCCGCCCCGACCGCACCTTCGCCACCCTGGACCACTCGACCCCCACCCTGCCCGCCGGGCGGGATGGTCAGCGCCCCTATGTCACCGAACAGGCGCGCCGTCAGGTCGAGACGCTGGAGGCCAATTGCGCCCGTCATAATGTCGAACTGGCGGGCTGGGGTTCAGACCAACGCGGCGTCGTTCACGTCATGGGGCCGGAGCTGGGCCTGACCCAACCGGGCATGACGGTCGTCTGCGGCGACAGCCACACCGCCACCCACGGCGCCTTCGGGGCGCTGGCCTTCGGCATCGGCACCTCGGAAGTCGGCCATGTGCTGGCGACCCAGTGCCTGCTGCAGCGCCGGGCCAAGGCCATGCGGGTGACGGTCGACGGCGCCCTGCGTCCCGGCGTCTCTGGTAAAGATGTTGCGCTGGCTGTCATCGCCGCCATCGGCTTCGGCGGCGGCACCGGCTACGTCATCGAATATGCAGGCGAGGCCGTGCGCTCGCTGGACATGGAAGGGCGCATGACCCTGTGCAACATGTCCATCGAGGCGGGTGCGCGTGCAGGCATGATCGCGCCGGACCAGACCACCGTCGACTGGCTGCGCGGCCGTCGCCACGTCCCCGCCGACTATGAGGCCGCCGTCGCCGACTGGCTGGGTCTGGCCACCGACCCCGGCGCGGTCTTCGACAAGGAGGTCGTGCTGGACGGCGCCGCCATCCGCCCCATGGCCACCTGGGGCACCACGCCCGACGCGGGCGCCCCTGTCGGCGCGCCCGTGCCGCAGCCGCGCTCGGCCTCGGACCAGAAGGCCATCGACTACATGGGCTTCACCGCGGGCGAGGCGACCACCGGCCACAAGGTCGACGTGGTCTTCATCGGCAGTTGCACCAACGGCCGCCTGCCCGACCTGCGCGCCGCCGCCGACGTCCTGCGCGGCCGCAAGGTCCAGCCGGGCGTGCGGATGCTGGTCGTCCCCGGCTCCGAGGCCGTCCGCCGCGACGCCGAGGCCGAAGGTCTGGACCGGGTCTTCACCGAGGCGGGCGCCGAATGGCGCATCCCCGGCTGCTCCATGTGCATCGCCATGAACGGAGACTTCGTCGCGCCGGGTCAACTGGTCGTCTCGACCTCCAACCGCAATTTCGAGGGTCGTCAGGGCAAGGGCGCCCGCACCATCCTGGCCAGTCCCGCCACCGCCGCCGCCAGCGCCGTGGCCGGGGTGCTGACCGATCCGCGCGTCTATCTGGAGGCCATCCATGCTTGAGGCCTTCAAGACCCTGACGTCTAAGACCCTGACCCTGAGTCAGGCCAATATCGACACCGATCAGATCATCCCGGCGCGCTTCCTGACGACCACGACGCGCGAGGGGCTGGGCGCCCACGCCTTCCACGACTGGCGCTATGAGGCCGACGGCTCGCCCAAGCCCGAGTCCGTGCTGAACCGCATCGACCCGACCGAGCATCGCATCCTGCTGGCCGGTCCCAACTTCGCCTGCGGCTCGTCGCGAGAGCACGCGCCCTGGGCCCTGCTGGACTATGGGTTCCGGGCGGTGATCTCGACCGAGATCGCCGACATCTTCACCTCCAACGCCCTGAAGAACGGCCTGCTGCCCATCGTCGTCGATCAGGCCGTCTGGGACGACCTGGCCACCCACCCGGAACAGCCGGTGACCGTGGATCTGGAGACGAACGAGATCCGGCGCGGCAACGCCCCGGCCGTCCCCTTCAAGGTCGAGGCCTTCGCCCGCCAGTGTCTGCTCGACGGGGTCGACACCCTCGGCTGGCTGCAATCCAGACTGCCCTACATCCAGACTTTCGAACGCCTGCGCCAAGACGCCTATCAGCCGGAGACCGCCTGATGCCCGCCCATGAAACCCATCCCGCCCCCCGCACCTTCAACATCGTGGTCCTGCCCGGCGACGGCGTCGGCCCGGAAGTCGCTCTGGCGGCCCAGCGGGTCCTGACCTGCATCGGCGACATCTACGGTCACCGCTTCGACTTCACCGAGCATCTGATCGGCGGCGCGGCCATCGACGCCAGGGGCGAGGCGCTGCCGGAAGACACGAAAGCCGCCTGTCTGGCTTCCGACGCCGTCCTGCTGGGCGCGGTCGGCGGACCCAAGTGGGACGGCGCGTCGGTCCGGCCCGAACAGGGCCTGCTGGCCATCCGCAAGGCCATGGGCCTGTACGCCAACCTGCGCCCGCTGCAGGTCTCGCCCGTCCTGGCCCACCGCTCGCCGCTGAAGAAGGAGATCGTCGAGGGCGTCGATCTGATCGTCTTCCGCGAACTGACCAGCGGCGTCTATTTCGGCGAGCGCACCCGCACCGCGACCAGCGCCTCGGACCTGTGCGTCTACACGGTCGAGGAGATCGAACGCGTCGCTCGCGCCGCCTTCCAGGCCGCCGGTCAGCGTCGCGGCAAGGTCACCTCCGTCGACAAGGCCAATGTCATGGAGACCAGCCGCCTGTGGCGTGAGGTCGTGACCCGCATCCACGCCGAGGAGTATCCGCAGATCACCCTGGAACACGCCCTGGTCGACTCCATGGCCATGCACCTGATCCGCAAGCCGCGCGAGTACGACGTCATTCTGACCGAGAACATGTTCGGCGACATCCTGTCGGACGAGATCTCGGTGCTGGGCGGCTCCATCGGCCTGCTGCCCTCGGCCTCCCTGGGCGCAGATGGACCGGGCCTGTTCGAGCCGATCCACGGCTCGGCGCCCGACATCGCCGGACAGGATCTGGCCAACCCGGTCGGCATGGTGTTGTCGGCGGCCATGATGCTGCGTCACAGCTTTGATCTGGAGGATGAGGCGGATTCCATCGAGGCGGCGGTCGCCGCCGTCCTAGCCTCGGGCGCCGTCACCGCCGATCTGGGCGGGCCGCTGGGCACGGTCTCGGCCACCCGCGCCATCGTCGACGCCATCCGCGCCATCCACTGGGCGGCGGCGCGTCATGTGCCGATGCACTGGGCCTGAGGATCCCGCCGGTCAGGATTCAAGAGGCGGGCTGCGGCGCGCCTCTTTCTCTAAACTCAGCCGTCAATCAGGCCTTGAAGAGTCGTCGACATCCGTCTGGCGAGCGAGGCCTTCTGTGTATCGTCCAGCATCGAATAGCTGTCGGACAACTCTCTCCCGATCGCCATGCCCATGATCAGCCCAGCAACCATCCGGGCGCGCACAGCCGCGTCTTCGCCGCCGATCCATTGGGTCAAGGGCTCGAAAAACCGTGAGTTGGACGTGCGCTGGATCACATCCATCGCCTTGGCGGAGCCGATCGAACGCAAAACGATCAGAAGGCCTCGCATCTTTACGCCGCCGTCTTGATGTTCACACGGCGTCATGTCGCCATAAACGATTTCCCGCGCCAGGCGTTCGCCGAAATCAGCCCTGTCGCCCTCCAGAAGATCGCGGCCGTTCTTGCAGCTGTCCATGACCGCCACGAACAGATCTTCCTTCGAGCCGAAGTAGCGGCTGATCAGCGCCGCATCGACGCCGACGTCGCGCGCCACGTCGCGCATGCCGACATCATCATAGCTTTCCGCGCAGAAACGCTCGCGCGCCGCCTCCAGAATGGCCTGGCGGGTGGCGTTGGCGTTACGCGGCCGGGGAACGTCGCAAAGGACCAATTGGTCGCACTCCAATAAACCTTACGGACTATATGGCCTTGTCATCAGGCGTTGACAAGCGTCGCCTTCGTCGTCTTTAAGTCAGCCGGTGTTGACTGGACGCCTTCTCCCCAAAGAGCGACAGTCTCTCTCAATCACGCTACTCCCAAGGAGATTGCGCCGATGCGCACGGTTAAGATCGCGGCCGCGTCCGCTTTGATGGCGGCCGCCCTCTATGGCTGTTCCAAGGGACAGGAGGCGCCGGCCCAAGGCGCGCCGCCCGTCACGGTGGCGGCGCCCCTGTCGCAACAGGTCGTCGACTGGGACGAATTCACCGGCCGCTTCGAGGCGCCTCGCTCGGTCGACGTGCGCGCGCGCGTCGGCGGCTACATCCAGTCAGTCCACTTCAAGGACGGCGACTTCGTGCGCCAGGGCCAGCTGCTGTTCACCCTGGACCCGCGGCCGGCCCAGGCGGCCCTGGCCTCGGCCCGCGCACAACTGGCCCAGGGCCAGGCCCAGCTGACGCTGGCCCGCACGGAACTGGCCCGCGCCGAAGGCCTGCTGGCCTCGCAGGCCGTGTCCCAGGCTGAGGTCGACGCCAAGCGCGGCGCCGTCCAGACCGCCGAGGCCGCCGTGGCCGCCGCCAACGCCGCCATCCGCGCCCGTCAGCTGGACGTTGAGTTCACCCGCGTCACCGCTCCGATCTCGGGCCGCGTGTCCGACCGCCGGGTCGATCCGGGCAACCTGATCGGCGGCGGCTCGTCGGCCGGCGACGTCCTGACCACCATCGTCTCGTCCTCGCCGATCTACTTCGTCTTCGACGGCTCCGAAGCCCTGGCGCTGAAGTATCAGCGCGACGCCCGCAACGGTTCGGCCCCGATCCGCATCCGCCTGCAGGACGAGACCAGCTATGACCGCACCGGTACGCTGGACTTCACCGACAACGCCATCGACGCCTCCTCGGGCACCATCCGCCTGCGCGCCGTGGTGCAGAACGCCGACGGCTTCCTGAAGCCCGGCATGTTCGGTCACGCCCAACTGGCCGGTTCGGGCGGGTACGCCGCCATGCTGGTGCCGGATTCCGCCGTCGTCACCGACGGTCCGCGCAAGGTGGTCTACGTCGTCGCCAAGGACGGCACGGTCGGCGCCAAGCCGGTCCAGCTGGGTCCGCTGGCCAACGGCCTGCGCGTCGTGCGCACGGGCCTGACGCCGGACGACCGCGTCATCATCAACGGCCTTCAGCGCGCTCGCCCGGGCCAGAAGGTCACCGCCCAGAACGGAACCATCAAGGCTGAGGAAACCAAGGCCGACGCGCCCGTGACCACGGCCCCCGTCGCCTCGTCCGCCACCTTCGTCGCCAGCGCCGGCTGAGGAGGAGGCTCACGAGCCGGAACCTGATCCATGAACATATCCCGCTTCTTCATCGACCGGCCGATCTTCGCGATCGTGATCTCGGTCTTCATCACCCTGATCGGCGCCTTCGCCATGCCGATGCTGCCGCTGGCGCAGTATCCGGACATCGCGCCGCCGACGATCAGCGTGAACGCCTCCTACGCCGGCGCTTCGGCTGAAACCCTGTCCGAAACGGTCGCCGCGCCGCTCGAGCAGGAGATCAACGGCGTCGAGAACATGCTCTACATGACCTCGTCGTCCACCTCGGACGGCCGGGTCACCGTGACCGTGACCTTCCAGCCCGGCACCGACCTCGACACCGCCCAGGTGCTGGTCCAGAACCGGGTCGCCCTGGCCGAGCCGCGCCTTCCGGCGCAGGTCCGTCAGGTCGGCGTCGTCGTCAACAAGGAGTCGACCGGCTTCCTGATGCTGGCCTCGCTGACTTCCGACGATCCCGGCATCGACAGCGACTATATGGGCAACATGGCCCAGTCGACGATCCGCGACCGCCTGCTGCGGATCGACGGCGTCGGCGGCATCCAGGTCTTCGGCGGCGGCAACTACTCCATGCGCATCTGGATCGATCCGGCCAAGGCGGCCGCACGCGACCTGACCGCGCCCGAGATCGTCGCCGCCCTGCAGGCCCAGAACGTCCAGGCCGCCGGCGGTTCGATCGGCCAGCCTCCCTTCCCGACCAACGCCGCCGCCTTCGAGCTGCCGGTTCAGGTCGAGGGCCGTCTGTCGGCTCCAGAAGAGTTCGGCAAGGTCGTGCTCAAGACCGATGCTCAAGGGCGCGTGACCCGTGTCAGCGACGTCGCCCGCATCGAGCTGGGTTCGGAAATCTACGGCGTCGAAGGCTACTTTAACGGCCAGCGCGGCGTCGGCATCGCCGTCATCCAGCAGCCGGGCTCCAACGCCCTATCGACCGCCAAGGCGGTCATCGCCGAGCTGGACGCCATCAAGGCCGACTTCCCGCCCGGCGTGAAGTACGCCATCCCCTATAACCCGACGGAATACGTCGCCGCATCGGTCTCGGCGGTGGAGCACGTGCTGATCGAAGCCGTCTTCCTGGTGATGATCGTCATCCTGGTCTTCCTGCAGACCTGGCGCGCGGCCATCATCCCCATCATCGCCATCCCGGTGGCTCTGGTCGGCACCTTCGCGGTGCAGCTGGCCCTGGGCTATTCGATCAACTCCCTGTCGCTGTTCGCCCTGGTTCTGGCCGTCGGCATCGTCGTCGACGACGCCATCATCGTGGTCGAGAACGTCGAGCGCTACATCCGCGAGGGTCTGACGCCCAAGGAAGCGGCCTACCGCTCGATGCAGGAAGTGTCGGGTGCCCTGATCGCCATCTCCCTGGTGCTGACCTCGGTGTTCGTGCCGACGGCCTTCGTGCCCGGCATCCCCGGCATCTTCTTCCGTCAGTTCGCCGTCACCATCGCCTCAGCGACTCTGATCTCGCTTCTGGTGTCGCTGACGCTGTCGCCGGCCCTGGCCGCGCTTCTGCTGAAGCCGCACAAGGAGCACGACCATCATCGCAAGCCAGGCCTGTTCGGCACGGTGACCTATTACCTCGGCTGGGCCGGAGCCAAGTTCAACGAAGGTTTCGACTGGGTCTCGGACCGCTACGGCCGCCTGACGGCCAAGCTGATCCGCATGGTCACCATCATGCTCGTCATCTACGCCGCCCTGCTGGCGCTGACGGGCTGGCGCATGGCCGACACCCCGACCGGCTTCATCCCGGCTCAGGACCAGGGCGTGCTGATCGGCGTCGTCCAGCTTCCGCCGGGCGCCTCGCTAGAACGCACCAAGGCCGCCATGAACAAGGCCGTCGAAATCGTCCAGAAGGCCGACGGCGTTCAGGAAGTCACCGCCTTCGCCGGCCTGGACGGCTCCAGCTTCTCGCTGTCGTCCAACGCCGCGACCATGTTCATCAAGCTGAAGGACTATGAAGAGCGGACCACGCCCGAACTAGAAGCCTCGGCCCTGGCCGGCGCGCTCAGCGGGGCGACCGGCGTCATCGAGGAAGCCAGCATCTTCATGCTGTCGCCCCCGCCCGTTCAGGGCATGGGCACCGGCTCGGGCTTCAAGATGATGATCCAGGACCGTTCCGGCGCCGGCTTCAAGGCTCTGGAAGGGGCGACCTTCGCCATGATGGGCGCGGCCGCCCAGGCGCCGGATCAGGTGCAGCAGGTGTTCAGCCTCTACAACACCGGCTCGCCGCGCATCGCCGCCGAAGTCGACCGCGACAAGGCCCTGCTGATGGGCGTCCAGCCCTCGACCGTGTTCAGCACCCTGGGCACCTACCTCGGCTCGACCTACGTCAACGACTTCAACTTCCTGGGCCGCACCTTCCGCGTGACCGCCCAGGCCGAGCCCGCCTATCGCGACGAACTGGCCGACATCGCCAACCTGAAGGTCCGTTCGGCCTCAGGCGGCATGGTGCCGATCGGTTCGGTGGCGACCCTGGCCGACGATTCCGGCCCGGCGCGCGTGGTCCGCTACAACCTGTTCCCGGCTTCGGAACTGCAGGGTGAAGCGGCGCCCGGCGTGTCGACCGGCGACGCCATCGCCACGATGGAGCAGCTGGCGGCCAAGACCCTGCCGGAAGGCTTCAGCTACGAGTGGACCGAAATCGCCCTGCAGGAGAAGCAGGCGGCGGGCGGCGCGACCATCATCTTCATCATGGCGGTGGTGTTCGTCTTCCTGGTGCTGGCCGCTCAGTATGAGGCCTTCACCCTGCCGCTGGCGGTCATCCTGATCGTTCCGATGTGTATCCTGGCGGCCATTATCGGGGTGAACCTGCATGGTCTGGACAACAACATCCTGACCCAGGTCGGCCTGGTGGTCCTGATCGCTCTGGCGGCCAAGAACGCCATCCTGATCGTGGAGTTCGCCAAACAGGCCGAGGACGAAGAGGGCCTGAACCGTTGGGACGCCGCCGTCCAGGCCGCGCGCCAGCGTCTGCGCCCGATCCTAATGACCTCGTTCGCCTTCATCTTCGGCGTGCTGCCCCTGGCGATCGCCTCAGGCCCCGGATCGGAGATGCAGAACGCCCTGGGGATCGCAGTGGTCTATGGGATGCTGGGGGTGACCTTCTTCGGTCTGATCTTCACCCCTGTCTTCTACGTCATCTGCCGCTGGATGGCGGGCAAGCTGCCCAAGGCGCCGGGCAAGGAGCGCGAGCTCCCGACCAGCTTCGGCGCTCCGCCGCACGACCCCTTTGACCCCGACGGCCCGGAACCGGCTCCCGCCGCTCCGCGCCAGGGAGATGCGTAAAATGAACGGCAAACTCCGCACTCTGCTGACCGCCGCGGGGTCGGCGGCCCTGCTCGCCGCTTGCGCGGTGGGCCCCAAGGCGCCGCTCCCCACGATCCCGCCCGAAGGCCAGGGCGCCTTCGTCGGCTCGCAATCCGCCTCGGTTTCGACCGAGGCGGCCCGCGACGACTGGTGGCGGCTGTATCAGGATCCGACCCTCGATGGCCTGATCCAGCAGGCTCTGACCGAGAACAACGAGCTGGAGGCGGCCGCGGCCAATCTGCGCGCCGTCCGGGCCTCGCTGTCCGAAGCCCGCTCGGGCCGGTTCCCGACCACCACGACCTCGGCCGCCTACAACCGCAGCCGGGCCTCGACCGACACCGTGCCCACCGCCGGCGGCGCCAAGCTGCCGGAGGTCGACACCTATGACGTCGGCCTGGACGTGGCCTATGAGATCGACCTGTTCGGCCGGGTGGAGTCTTCCATCCGCGCCGCGCGGGGCGACGTGGCCGCCGCCGCCGCCGCCCTGGAGGTCGTGCGGGTGACCGTCGCGGCCGAAACGGCCCGGGCCTACGCCGACACCTGCTCGGCCAACGCCCAGATCGCCGTGGCCGAACGGACCATCGACTTGCAGGCTAAAACGGTCGACCTGACCCAGCGCCTGCTTGACGGGGGCGCCGGCAACGGCCTGGACGTCGCCCGCGCCCGCGCCGCCCTGGAACAGACCCGCGCCAGCCTGCCGCCCCTGCGGGCATCGCGCGACGGCGCCCTGTTCCGCCTGGCCACCCTGACCGGCCGCACCCCGGCCGAGGCCAGCGAGGCCGCTCGCGCCTGCCAGTCCCCGCCGCAGCTGTCGCAGCCGATTCCGGTCGGCGACGGCGCCGCGCTTCTGGCCCGCCGTCCCGACGTGCGTCAGGCGGAGGCCCGCCTGTCGGCCGCCGCCGCCCGCGTCAACGTCGCCACCGCCGGCCTCTATCCCAGCATCCGTCTGGGCGGGTCGGTGGGCTCGACGGCGCTCGACGCCTCGGACCTGGGCGAGGACGCAAACTTCCGCTTCAGCGTGGGCCCGCTGATTTCCTGGTCCTTCCCCAACGTCTGGGCGGCCCGGGCCCGGATCAAGCAGGCCGGCGCCCAGTCGGACGCGGCCCTGGCGACCTTCGACCAGACCGTGCTGACGGCGCTGCAGGAGACCGAGACGGCGCTCAGCGCTTACGCCAACGAACTGGACCGCCGCACGGCCCTGCGCACCGCGCGGGATCAGGCGGCCACCGCCGCCCGCCTGTCGCGTCTGCGTTTCGAGGCGGGCGCCGACAGCTTCCTGACGGTGCTCGATTCCGAGCGCACCCTGGCCGGCGCCGACGCCGCCCTGGCCGCTTCGGAAGCCCAGGTCGTCACCTACCAGATCGGCCTGTTCAAGGCCCTGGCGGGTGGTTGGGAACAGGCTCCCAATCCCGAAGCCTGACCTTCAGCCTCAAGCTGAAACTAGAACGCCCGGCTGGTTCGCCCGCCGGGCGTTTTCTTTGGCGGTTTTCCGCCAAGCCGCCGCACAGACAGAATATTCTTCATTCAAATATCAACAAACCAGCACTCATATGAATAATCGTCGCCCACAGCTTGGCTCAAGCGACGATCTTGCGATAGGGAGGCTGTGTGACCTCCTTAGCGCCCCTCCCCGAAGCCTTTGAGGCCGCCGCCTCGCCTGCCGCCGCCCTGGCCCAGGCGCGCCGGGTGGTGATCAAGATCGGCTCCTCCCTGCTGTTCGACGCCGCGCGGCGCGCCATCGCCGCCGACTGGCTGGCTAGCCTGGCCGCCGACATCGCCGAACTGCGTCGCCAGGGGCGCGAGGCGATCGTCGTCTCCTCCGGCGCCGTGGCCCTGGGACGCGGGCGACTGAACCTGTCGTCCAGCCGCCTTCAGGACAAGCAGGCCGCGGCCGCCGTGGGCCAGACCCTGCTGATGCACGCCTGGGAGGAAGCCCTGGCGCCCCACGGCCTGATGGCGGGCCAGGTGCTGCTGACCCGCGACGACACCGAACGGCGGCGCCGCTGGCTCAACGGCCGCGCCACGCTTGAGGCCCTGCTGAGCCACGGCGTCGTCCCCGTGGTCAATGAGAACGACACCGTCGCCACCGAAGAGATCCGCTACGGCGACAACGACCGCCTGGCCGCGCGCGCGGCGCAACTCGGACGGGCCGACCTGCTGATCCTGCTGTCCGACGTGGACGGCCTCTACACCGCCGATCCGCGTCGCGATCCGGACGCCCACCACCTACCCCTGATCGAGCGGCTGTCGCCCGAGGTGCTGGCCATGGCCTCAGGCGCCAATGCGCAGGCCGGAGTCGGCACGGGCGGCATGGCGACCAAGCTGGCGGCGGCCCAGATCGCCGCCTCGGCCGGTTGCGCCACCCTCATCGCTTCGGGGCTGACGGCCCATCCGCTGAAGGCTGTGCTCGACGGCGCCCGCGCCAGCCTGATCCTGGCCCCCGCCACGCCTCTGGCAGCGTGGAAGCAATGGATCGCAGGCAGTGTGGCGCCCGGCGGAGCCCTGACGCTGGATGCGGGGGCCGTCGCCGCCCTCCATGTCGGAAAGAGCCTGCTGCCCTCCGGCGTCGTCGCCGTCAGCGGCGACTTCGGCAAGGGCGACAGCGTGCGCCTGACCGGCCCTGACGGGGCGCGCATCGGCGTCGGACTGGCCGCCTACGCCGCCGACGAGATCGCCCTGATCCGCGGCCGCCATTCGGACGCGATCGAAAGCCTGCTGGGCTATCGCGGCCCCTCGGTCGTCATCCACCGCGACGATCTGGTTCTGGAGGACCGATGAGCGACCTCGACGCCCTGATGCTGGACATGGGCCGCCGCGCCCGCGCCGCCGCCGACGCCCTTCGCGCCACGACACCGGACGCCCGGACCGAGGCGCTTCACCGGCTCGCCGAAGCCTTGCGCGCGGCCGAGACCGACATCCTATCCGCCAACGCCCGCGACGTAAGCCGCGCCCGCGACGGCGGCCTGTCCGAGGCCCTGGTCGACCGCCTGGCCCTGACCCCCGCCCGCGTCGAGGGCATGGCCCTCGCGGTCGAAACCATCGCCGCCCAGCCCGATCCCGTCGGGGCCGAAATGGCCCGCTGGACCCCCGCCAACGGTCTGGACATCGCCCGCGTCCGCACCCCCATCGGCGTTCTGGCCGTCATCTATGAGAGCCGCCCGAACGTCACCGCCGACGCCGCCGCCCTGTGCATCCGATCCGGCAATGCGGCGATCCTTCGTTGCGGTTCGGACTGTCTGGATTCGTCGCGAGCCATCGCCGTCGTCGTCGCCCGCGCCGTGAGCGACGCGGGCCTGCCCGCCGACGCCGTCCAGCTGGTCCCCGTTCCCGACCGCGAGGCCGTCGGCGCCATCCTGTCGGGTCTGAACGGCGCCGTCGACCTGATCATCCCGCGCGGCGGCAAGAGTCTGGTCGCGCGGGTTCAGGCCGAGGCGAAGGCGCCGGTGCTGGGCCACCTTGAGGGCCTGTGCCACACCTATCTGGACGGCGCCGCCGATCTGGACGTCGCCCGTCGCGTGACCCTGAACGCCAAGATGCGCCGCGTCTCGGTTTGCGGCGCGACCGAGACCCTGCTGGTGGACCGCGCGGCGGCCGATCGCTTGCTGCCCGCCGTCGCCGCCGACCTGCTCGCCGCCGGATGCGAACTACGCAGCGACGCCGAGGCTCGCGCCTTGGTCCCGAACATGAGCGAGGCGACCGAGGTCGACTGGATCACCGAATACCTGGCCCCCATCCTGTCCGTGCGCGTGGTGGACGGTGTGGACGGCGCGATCGACCACATCCGCCGCTACGGCTCGGGCCACACCGAGGCCATCGTCACTACCGACGAGAAGGCAGCCGAGCGCTTCGCTGAGGGCGTTGACAGCGCCGTCATCCTGATCAACGCCTCGACCCAGTTCGCCGACGGCGGCGAGTTCGGCTTCGGCGGCGAGATCGGCATTTCGACGTCAAAGCTGCACGCGCGCGGCCCGGTCGGCGCCGAACAATTGACCACCTACAAATATGTGGTGCGCGGCCAGGGTCAGACGCGGCCGTAATGCACATTCTCCCTCCCCATAAAGGGGAGGGAGAACCGCGCCTCAACGGCTTTCAGGGAGCGCATAAGCGATTACATAATCCCCGCGCGGCGTTTCCATGAAGTGATGACCGCCCGCCATGATGACCACATACTGGCGGCCGTTCTGCTCATAGATCATCGGGTTGGCCTGACCGCCTGCCGGAAGGACGTCCGACCACACCGTCTTGCCCGTCTCGATGTCGATGGCGCGGATCAGGTCGTCCGTCGCCGCGGCGATGAAGATCAGCCCGCCCGCCGTCACCGCCGAGCCGCCGTTGTTCGGCGTGCCGATCTCCAGCGGCAGCATGGAGGGGATGCCGAACGGTCCGTTCTTCCTCGCCGTGCCGAAGGGGCGGTCCCACAGGGTGCGGCCGCTCTTCAGGTCGATGGCGCGCATCCCGCCATAGGGCGGCTGTTTGCACAGCAGGCCGGTGAACTTGAGCCGCCAGCCCGCATTGACGTCGATGGCGTAGGGCACGCCCATCTGCGGATCGCCTGCGCCTTCCGCCTTGGATTTCGACAGGCTGCCGCCACGGTTCGCCGCAGCCTTCTCGCGTTCGATATAGCGGGGATCATCGCGCGCGAACCAGCCCAGACGGTCCGCCTCGGCGCGGGGCACCAGGCGATTGTGGTTGGGCATGTCGTTGTAGTTCGCCACGATCACGCCGCGCGCCGGATCAACCGCCACGCCGCCCCAGTCCGAACCGCCGTTGTAGCCCGGATACTGAATCCAATGGCGGTCCGCCGTCGGCGGGGTGAAATAGCCGTCATAGGCCGCCTGACGGAACTGGATGCGGCAGACCATCTGGTCGATGGGCGACATACCCCACATATCACGCTCGGTGAGGTCGGCCTTCCTCAGCGTGTGGAACAGGGAGAAGGGCTGGGTCGGGCTGCGCTGCGACGGCTCGACGCCGCCTTGGGGCACGCGACGTTCCTCGACCTTGTGCAGGGGCTGGCCGGTGCGACGATCCAGAATGTAGAGGTCGCCCTGTTTGGACGGCAGGATCACCGCCGGAACCATGGCTCCGTTGATCGGCATGTCGACCAGGGTCGCCTGCGAGCCCAGATCATAATCCCAGACATCCTTGCGCACCGTCTGGAAATGCCAGCGCGGCTTGCCCGTGGTCACGTCCAGCGCGACCAGTGAGGTCGAGTATTCGTTCTCCGCCGGGCGGCGCAGGCCGGAATAATAGTCAGCCGAGGAATTGCCCATCGGCAGAAAGACCAGACCCAGCGCCTCATCCGCCGTGGCCGTGGTCCACATGTTCGGCGTGCCCGGCGTATAGGTCTCGCCTTCCGGCGGCAGGGTTGTGATATCCGGCCGCATCATGTCCCAGGCGAAGCGCAGCTCCCCCGTCACCGCGTCAAAGCCTTGGATCACGCCGGAGGCGTTCCACCGCTTCTGGCCGTCGAGAACCTGATGCCCCGTGACCACCACGCCGCGCACGATGACCGGCGCCGAGGTGATCGACACCATCCCCGGATAGGGATCGCCCATGCCGTGCTTGATGCTGACCGCGCCGTTGTTTCCGAAACCGGCGCACGGAACGCCCGTGCGCGCGTCCACCGCCACCAGACGTCCGTCCAGCGTGCCCTCGATGATCCGCGTGGCGCAGGGCTGGGCCGCATCAACATTAGGCGCGGCGTAATAGGTCACGCCCCGGCAGGCGGCGGTATAGGGAATCTGATCGTCCGCGACCTTGGGATCATAGGTCCACTTCTGCTTGCCCGTCGCCGCGTCGACCGCGAACAGCCGGTTACGCGCCGAGCACATATAAAGGGTGTCGCCGATCTTCAGCGGCGTCGTTTCCGCGCCCCAGCGTTCATCCGGCAGGTCGCCCGTGCGGAAGGTCCAGGCCCGTTGAAGGCTCTTCACATTGTCCTTGTTGATCTGGTTGAGCGGCGAATACCGCTGGGCGCTGTCCGAGCCGCCCCAGGCAGGCCAATCGGCGCCGACCTTCAGCATGGCCGGATCGCCCACGCCGCCGTTCGCAGCGCCCGGCACGGGGCTGAGCACCCGGGCCTTGTTCGCCTGAGCCACCACCATCCCGGAGATCAAACCAAAAACGATGATGGCCGCCAATCCGCCCAGGACCAGCTTGCCGCCCCCGCCCTCACGCTTCAGCGCCGGGAAGCTGAGCACCACCGCAATCAGCAGCACCAACGGCGCCACCACGCGCGGGACCAGGGCCCAGCCGTTCAGCCCGACCTCCCACACCGCCCAGACGACGGTGCCGATGAAGATGGCTATATAGAGCCAGGCGCCGAAGGGTCTAAGCAGGGCCAGCAACCCGCCCGACACGATCATCAACAGACCGACAATCAGATAGTAGGCCGAGCCGCCAAGCATGATCAGCTGGCCTCCGCCGATAGTCAGCGCCAGCCCGATCAGGGCGATGACGATCCCCAGAAGTCTGACAAGAACGCTGCCGAAGCCCCGTCCGCGCTCAATGGACGACATGGCGCCCTCCCATCGTTCAGCTTGGCCTTTGACTGCAACCCGCCAGCAAGACCGCCGTTCCATCGGGGCGCGAGAAACCGCCAGTCGATCCGATCAGCGCATAGAAAAAGGGCCGCACGCCTGTCCGGCGTACGGCCCTCAATCGGGTGCTGGCTGAGGCCTTACTGACGCGCCAGCTGGCTGGACAGGATCAGGTCCAGCTGCTTGCGGATATGCGGCGTCAGCTCTTCGATGCCCCAGTTGTCATAGGCGGCGAAGCGGAAGTTGTTGATGAAGACGTCCCAGATCAGACGCGCCAACATGGGCAGGTCCACGTCCTGGCGCAGCTCGCCTTCACGCACGCCGGCCTGCAGAATCTCGGCCACGGCCTCGACCAGGGGACGGACGAAGGCGCGCGAGCGCAAATCGGCGTCTTCCGGCTGGAACCACGAACGCGCCACCATGGCCTGCATCAGCGGCAGGTGGTCCAGCGAGCGGTGATAGCCCGCCGTCAGCCCGTTCGACAGACGGTCCAGGACGCGGCCCTCGGCGGCGGCGGTGCGGATGTCTAGCAGCAGGCCTTCCATCTCTTCGGAGAAGACGGCTTCGAACAGCTCGGCCTTGTCCTGAAAGTTGGCGAAGACTGCGCCGGTCGACATGCCGGCGCCCTTGGCGATGTCGCGAATGGTGGCGGCGTCATAGCCGCGCTCGGCGAAGAGGGTGCGGGCGGCGTCCAGAACCTTCTGACGCGTGCGCACCTTGGCGGCCTGGCGGCGGTTCAGCCGAGGCTGGACTTCGGCTTCGGCGACGGCAGGGGCGGACTGGGAAGATTCACGCATCGGCGGCGGCTCTAAACTCATCTATGTGCGGCGTTCGCCTCATCGCAGCTCGCCGTCGATCTGACGCGAGCCTGGGACAAGGGAGAATGCTCCTAGGAGGAAGTGGTGAACTTTCATCACCGAACAATGACCAAAATGGGTCACAGGCGGCAGAAAACTCTGCCGCACCACGCTTAGGAGTTCAACACGACTAAGGAGTTCTACTGATGCCGCAAGGTCAGGAAAGCTCTCCGGCTCAAAGCTTGGCTTTATGCCTCGGTCTATTTCGCTTCAGCGTCATTCTGGCGGTCAAAGGCCTAAAAGAGGGAATTCAGTCCGCCCTCGCGCGACGCGCTAAAATTTTTTAAGACCGCTGGATCGCCCCTGCCTCTAGGCTTTGGGCAGCGCGCCCGTTGGGGGTCCGAGATGAGGAAACAAGAATGAAGAAACTGTTCGCGGGGGTCGCTGCGGCCGCCCTTCTGGCGCCGGCCGCCGCCCTGGCCCACGACGGCCATGACCATGCCTGCATCGACGAGGCCTGCTCCGTCTTCGAACTGTTCCAGACACCGGCCGCCCAGGGCGGCGCCTCCGGCTGGCAGGGCACGGACGCGCCTCGCTACGGAACCTGGGGCTTCGACCTGGCCGGTCGCGACACCTCGGTCGATCCGGGCGACAGCTTCTTCCGCTACGCCAACGGCGCGGCGCTGGACCAGTTGACCATTCCGTCGGACCGCACCTCCTACGGCTCGTTCGCCCTGCTGCGCGAACTATCGGACAACCGCATGAAGAAGCTGGTGACGGACCTGGCCGCGCGCACCGATCTGGCCGCTGGTTCGGACGAGCAGAAGATCGCCGACGCCTACCGCGCCTTCATCGATCAGGCCCGCGTCGACCAGTTGGACGCCCAGCCGCTGGCCCCCTATCTGGCCGCCATCCGCGCCGCCGACAGCCATGAGAAGATCGCCGCCTACATGGGTCAGACGCAAGGACGCGCAGGCGGCTCCTTCTTCGGAACCGGCATCACCATCGACCAGAAGAACCCCACTCGTTACGCGGTGACCACCGGCCAGTCGGGCCTGGGGATGCCCAACCGCGACTACTATCTGGACGCCCGCTTCGCCGACAAGAAGCAGAAGTATCAGGCCTATATCGAGCAGATGCTGACCAACATCGGCTGGACCGACCCGGCCGCTTCGGCCGCCGCCATCGTCGCCCTGGAGGACCGGATCGCCGAGGCGCACTGGACCCCGATCGAGAACCGCAACCGCGACAAGACCTACAACCCCTATTCGATCCAGACCCTGGCCGCCGAAGCGCCCGGCTTCGACTGGGCCGGCTATTTCAACGCCGCCGGTCTGGGCGCGGTCGACCGCGTGATCGTGCGCCAGAACACGGCCATGCCGAAGATGGCCGCCATCTTCGCCGAGACGCCGGTGGCCACCTTGCAAGCCTGGCAGGCCTTCCACACCACGGACGACGCGGCGCCCCTGCTGTCGCAACGCTTCTCGGACGCCCAGTGGGCGTTCCATTCGCGCGACCTGGCCGGCCAGCCCGAACAGCGCAGCCGTGAAAAGCGCGCCATCAGCTTCGCCGAGGGCGCCCTGGGCGAGGCCGCGGGCCGTCTCTATGTCGCCGAGTACTTCCCGGCCGAATCCAAGGCCAAGATGGAAGAGCTGGTCGCCAACCTGCGCACCGCCCTGTCGCACCGCATTGACAACCTGACGTGGATGGGCGTGGAGACCAAGGCGGCGGCTCAGGAGAAGCTCCGGAAATTCACCGTCAAGATCGGCTATCCGAACAAGTGGCGCGACTATTCCGCGCTCGAGATCCAGGCCGACGACCTGTTCGGCAACAGCCAGCGCATGGGCCAGTTCCAGTGGAACTATCGCCTGTCGCGCCTGGACCAGCCGGTCGACAAGGACGAGTGGGGCATGACGCCCCAGACGGTGAACGCCTATTACAACTCGGCCAATAATGAGATCGTCTTCCCGGCCGCCATCCTGCAGCCGCCCTTCTTCGATCCGGACGCGGACCCGGCCGTCAACTACGGCGGCATCGGCGGCGTGATCGGCCACGAGATCGGCCACGGCTTCGACGACCAGGGCTCCAAGTCCGACGGCGACGGCGTGCTTCGCAACTGGTGGACGGAACAGGACAAGGCCAATTTCGAGAGCCTGACCAAGCGTCTGGGCGCCCAGTACGACCAGTTCGAACCCGTGCCCGGCCATCCCGTCCAGGGCGGCCTGACAATGGGCGAGAACATCGGCGACGCCGCCGGTACGGCGGTCGGTCTGGAGGCCTATCACCTGTCGTTGAAGGGCCAGCCCGCCCCAGTGATCGACGGCACGACCGGCGACCAGCGCTTCTTCTACGGCTGGGCCCAGGTCTGGCAGTCCAAATACCGTCATGACGCGCTGATCAATCAGATCGCCACCGATCCGCACAGCCCGGCCGAGTTCCGCGTGATCGGCCCGGTGCGCAACATCGACGCCTGGTACGAGGCCTTCGGGGTCAAGCCGGGGACCAAATACTACCTGTCGCCGGAAGAGCGCGTCCGCATCTGGTAAGGCGCGACGCCTGCTGAACGAAGAGGGCCGGAGCGGCGACGCTCCGGCCCTTTTTCAAGGCGCCGTCTCCTGACGCTCCTCCATGCCAAAACCGCCTCATATCGAACATCCTTCGATAAAATTCTTGGCTCCCAGGCATGAAAAAGCCCGCTGCGGGGGATACATCGCAGCGGGCCTTCTCGCTCTCTCAGGAGCGGACGTTTCCTCCCCGAAACGCCTTCAAGATGTCGCTGCGGCTGAGCGCTGCGCCTCTTGAGTGAGACCAAATGACGCCATCGAGGGGGTCAAGTCAATCAAGCCTCTATCGAAAGAGCGTTCTTTCGTAAGTGAACATTGATAAGTCACGTCTTCGTCAGGGGTATTATCGAAAGCTATTCGATAATGGAACGCACAACCGCGACCAGTTGATCGCGGGCCACGGTCTGCTGCCCCGGACGCTCGGCTTTCCAGGCGTCGTTGTCGGCGATGGCGGCGGCGCGGGCGCGTCCGGCGTCCAGATCCTTGATCGTCACCTGGCCTGCGGCGATCTCGTCTCCGCCCAGAATGACGGCGGCCGGGGCACCGCGACGGTCGGCGTATTTCATCTGCGCCTTCATGCCCGCGCGGCCCAGATAGAGCTCAGCCGGAACGCCCGCCGCGCGCAGTTCAGACACGGCGTCGAGGTAGTGCTGCATGTCGTCTTCAGAGAAGACGATGGCCACCACCGGCCCGCGCGTGGCGTCCTCGGCGCCGCGACCAGCCGCGCGCAGGGCCGAGGCCAGGCGGGACACGCCGAAGGAGAAGCCCGTCGCCGGGGTCGACTGACCGGTGAAGCGCGACACCAGGTCGTCATAGCGCCCGCCGCCGCCGATCGAGCCGAAGCGCACCGTGCGCCCCTTCTCGTCCTTGGTGTCCAGCAGCAGTTCGGCCTCGAACACCGCACCGGTGTAATATTCCAGACCGCGCACGATAGTCGGGTCGAAGCGCACGTCGTCCTGTGACACGCCCATGGCCGTCAGAGCGCGGTCGATGGCGGCCAGTTCCTTCAGCGCCTCTTCGCCCGCCGCGCCCAAGGCTGCGTCCGACACGGCGTCCAGCACGCCTGCGCGGCTGAGGCCTGGCGCCTCGGCCGAAGCCAGAAACGCCTCGATCGCCCCGATCACCGAGGCGGGCAGGTTCGCGCCCTTGGTGTAGTCGCCGGACTCATCCAGACGCCCCTCGCCCAGCAGCAGGCGCACGCCCTCAACGCCCAGTCGGTCGTATTTGTCCACGGCGCGCAGGGCCGTCAGCCGCTGCACGGGGTCGCTGATCCCGCCCGCGTCGAACAGGCCGTCGAACAGCTTGCGGTTGGAGACGCGGATCACGGCCTGCCCGGCCGCCAGACCCGCGGCGCGCAGGCCCTCGCAGCCCATGGCGATGATCTCGGCGTCGGCCTCGGGCCGGTCGGAGCCGACGGTGTCGGCGTCGCACTGCCAGAATTCGCGGAAGCGGCCCGGCCCCGGCTTCTCATTGCGCCACACCGGCCCATAGGCGTAGCGGCGGAACGGCTTGGGCAGGGTCTCCCAGCTCTGGGCGGCGAAACGGGCCAGAGGCGCGGTGTGGTCGTAGCGCAGGGCCATCCACTGATCGTCGTCGTCCTGAAGCGCGAAGACGCCCTCGTTCGGACGGTCGGCGTCCGGCAGGAATTTGCCCAGGGCGTCGGCGTATTCGAACGCCGGAGTCTCCAGCGCCTCGAAGCCCCAGCGCTCATAGACCTCGGACACGCGCGCGACGATGCGGCGCTCGGCGGTCAGGTCGCGGCCGCGACGGTCGGCGAACCCGCGCGGGGCGCGAGCTTCGGGGCGGTTGGAGGCTTCGTCGGTCATGAAGCGGCGATTAAGCCATCAGTTCCGTCGCCGCAACTCGCCGCCGCCCCTTCCCGCTCAGGCCGTGCGGCGCAGCGGCAGATCGCGCCCATAGCTCAAACGCCGCCACAGCCACTCGAACGGCCCCATGGTGAACTTCGACAGCCACAGCGGCGACCAGATCAGCTGCAGCGCCCAGACGCCGACGACGATGGCCCACTGCATCGGATAGTCGACCTGGCCGAACAGTCGCGGCCCCCACGGCATGTAGAAGATGGTCGTCATGATCAGGGTCTGGGTCAGATAGTTGGTGAAGGCCATCCGCCCCACCGGCGCCAGCGCCTTGCGCAGCCACCCCACGCCGCGCGTCGTCATCAGGATCAGCGTCGAGGCGTAGGCCAGGGTGATGATGATGGGATAGGAGGCGACGACCGCCGCCCAGCCGCCGGTAGCCTCAACGCCGGGACCGGCCTGGAGCTCCAGCCATTCCAGCACGCCCAACAGGGCCAGCGCCGCCGCCCCGCCCGCCATCAGCATCGCATAAACGCGCGTCGGAACCCGCCCGTGGAAGAAGCCCGCCTTGAACAGACCCAGGCCCAGCATCATCAACGGAACGGTCGAGAAGACATACATGAACAGGCTGGCGCCCTGGGCGAAGGCCCAGGCCTTCAGGTTCTCCAGCGCCGCGCCGGCCCAGCCGCTCTGATAGGCGGCGATGGAGGCGGCGACCGCCCCGTCGGCGGGACCGCCTTCGCTCATGGCCTCCGGGAAATGCGCCATCGCCATCATCAGGCCCGCCTGAAGCGTGGCCAGCAGCACGGTCGCCCCAGCGCCGATCCAGATCAGCGGCTTGGCCGGCATCGACCGCATCAGCATCATGAACAGCCCCGACCAGGCGTAGAGCAGCAGGATGTCGCCGTACCAGAAGGCCAGGCCGTGGATCAGGCCGAACAGGGCCAGGAACATCAGGCGACGGCGCAGGACGCGGCCCTTGGCCTCATCTCCCCGCTCGCCGCCGACCAGGAAGATCGACACGCCGAACAGCATGGAGAACAGGGTCACGAACTTCTGGCGGAAGAAGACGTCGACCGCCCACTGCGCCAAGCCCGAAGCCCCAATCACGGCCGGAAAGGGCGATTGATCCGGCGCTGACTCCAGAATCACCATCGGCAGGGCGAAGGCCGCCGCATTGACCGCCAGGATTCCAAGAACCGCCGCGCCGCGCAGCACGTCCAGCGTCACGATCCGCTGATCCGCCGCGACCGGCTTCGGCTGGGCCGTCTCGACCTGATCCCTCATGCTCGCCCCTGTTCTGGTGAAGAGGTCGAGGCTTAGTCGGGACCGCCGCTTCGCTTCACGTTAAATCCCCGTAACGTCCCGTTCGGCCAGGACGCCCATGCGGTTCTTGACGACGGGCGCCGGGACAAAGCCGAGATAGGCCACGCACAGACCGCCCCACAGGGCGTAGCTGACGCCCATCATGACCGCCAGCGGCAGGCCGCCGACGCCATAGATCAGCAAGGCCGTCTCGATCGCGCCCAGGCCCTGAACCAGGCTCTGCGAGGCGGCGCCCGCCAGACCCGCCATGACCACGGCCATGATCGTCTGCATCGCCGCCGCCAGCAGGCCGCCGAAGACGGTGAAGCGGCACACCACGCCCAGTCGCGTCGACGGGCGCCCGGTCTTGCCGTGGCTGTCGAGCAGCAGCCAAAGCCCCGCCGGCGCCGCGATCAGTCCGACGGCCAGCATCACCAGCCGCCAGTCCGTATCCACGCCCGACCACCAGTTCTCGGGCGGCCAGATGAACAGGGTCAGGATCACCGGCGGCCAGGCCGCCGCCGCCAGGGCGGCGGGAACCAGGGCGCCCGCGCCGCGCCGCGGCGCAACGCGCTTCAGGCCCGGAAGAGAAGGAAGAGCGACGGCCATCAGCGGGTCGGAACCGGCGTCTCGCCGGAATAGTCGTAGAAGCCGCGCCCGCTCTTCTTGCCCAGCCAGCCGGCCTCGACATACTTCACCAGCAGCGGACAGGGCCGATACTTGCTGTCGGCCAGGCCGTCATACAGCACGTTCATGATGGCCAGGGCCACGTCCAGGCCCATGAAGTCGGCCAGCTCCAGCGGTCCCATCGGATGGTTGGCGCCCAGCTTCAGCGCCTTGTCGATCGAGACCACGTCGCCGACACCTTCGTACAGCACATAGACCGCCTCGTTCATCATCGGCACCAGGATGCGGTTGACGATGAAGGCGGGGAAGTCCTCGGACTCCGTGATGATCTTGCCCAGGCTCTCGGCGAAGGCGACCGCCGTCTCGAAGGTCGAGGCCGAGGTGGCGATGCCGCGCACCAGTTCGACCAGCTTCATCGTCGGCGCCGGCTTCATGAAGTGCAGGCCGATGAAACGCTCGGGCCGATCCGTGACCGAGGCCAGGCGGGTGATGGAGATCGAAGAGGTGTTGGACGCCAGCAGGGTATCCGGCCCCAGAAGCGGCGTCAGCTCGGTGAAGACGCCCTTCTTGACCGCTTCCTCCTCGGACGCGGCCTCGATGATCAGATCCGCCTCAGCCGCTTCGGCCAGGGTTTTCACAGCGGTGATGCGCTGAAGCGCGGCCTGGGCCTCCGCCTCGCTCGACAGGCCGCGCGCCGCGCGTCGCGCCAGGCTGGCGGCGATCTCGCCCAGGGCCAGGGTCACGCGGTCCGACGCGATGTCGTACAGCTTCACCTCATAGCCGCCGGCGGCCACCACCTGAGCGATGCCCGAACCCATTTGTCCGGCGCCGATGACGGCGACTGTCCTGATCGTGGTCATGAATTACGCGTAAAATCCGGTCCGCTAGGGAACCCATCCTCGGCACCTTAGGAGCCCGTTCGCGCCACGCAAGGGCGGAAATGGAGGCCGAACGCCGAATCCCTCGCCCCCGTGGCCCGCATTCAACGGCGCCCCGTCTCGCCCGCCTTAGCCCAGCGACATGATGAGCATGGGCGCGACCGTCCGATTGAACAGCACGCTCAGGAACTGCAGCGCCAGCAAGGCGATGATCGGCGTGATGTCGATGCCGCCCAGCGACGGCACCACCCGCTGGAGCGGTCCCAGGATCGGCCGCGTCACCGTATCCAACACATAGGCGATCTGGCCCACGAAGCGATTGCGCGGATTGATCACGTCGAAGGCGAACAGCCAGCTCAGGATCGCCGAGGCGATGATGCACCAGATCATCAAGGTGACGACGGCGTTCACCAGCCAGACAAGGGCGAAACCCATGAGAAACTCCTGCTTCGTTCACGCCGCTTCTAGCGGCCCCGCCGCGGATCGCCAAGGATTCGTGCGCGGCCCGTTGACACGCCCCCCTGGACGCTTCTATGTCCCGCCCCTGCCTGTCGGTCGGGGCCGTAGCTCAGTTGGTAGAGCGCGTCGTTCGCAATGACGAGGTCAGGGGTTCGACTCCCCTCGGCTCCACCAGACGGCCACAGTTACCCCAAACAAAACAACAACTTAGTTGACTGCCCTCCCGGCAACCCTAACCCCTACCCTAACGCTTGTCCTGCACCGGATTTGCAGCGGGAAGATGGTTTCCGTCGACGTATTCTCCTGTGATTAATTTGCAGGGCACCGCTTGTTCTCTTTTTGTTCGCGTGTAGGAGTCCGCCTCGGTCGGTGCTTGAGGAGGACGAAGATGGAAACGAAACCCCTTGGCCCAGACGAGGCCTTCGCTCGCGATCTGGAGCAACTGGACCGCGAGCTTGAACAGCGCGACGGAGCAGACATTCCCGCCCCCACGGTCGAACTGATCGCCGGGCTGGTCGCGGGAATGCGGCTTGTGGGGCGCCCGCAATGAGTGACTTCGTGCCAACCGCTACCGAGCTTCAACTGGCGGAGATGGTCGCCGTCTGGCGCCAAGGCGAGGCCGCCAAGCACGACCCGGTGTTGGTCAGTATGCTGGCCCGCCACGCGGCCACGCTGAACCGGATCGCTCCAGGCGCTGCCGAGAGGGTTCTGGCTGCCTTTGAGGACATGAAGGCGCAGGGATTATCGCTTCGCGCCGCGTCAGGAGATCATCCATGACGCGATACAAGGGCATGTCGAGCAAGCAGGTGCTGGATGCGAACGACCTGGCGGAGCTGGACGACATCTACCGACGCCTCCAGCGACTTCATGGCCAGTTGAACCCGGTATCGTCTCAGCGCTTTCCGCTGATGGCCGCGTCGGCAACGGTGAAGGCCGCCTGGACCGACCTCAGCGGCGCTGCGTTTAGTTGGAGCTACCCTTACGAGGGAATGGCGCGCGCCGTCGATCGGTCCAGGAGCAAGCTTCAGGAGCCGGACTCCACAACCGGCTGAGGGCGTGAGAGGCTTTGCCCATGTGCAACAACTATCGCCTGCACGTCCCGGCCAACCAGATCGCGGCGCCATTCCGCGACGCGGGGCGGACGCTCGTCTTTCCGAGCGGTCTGCCCAACTTGGCGCCGGCCGACTACCGCATCGGCGACGCCGCGCCCGTCGTCACCCAGGGCGCCGATGGCCCGCGGCTGACCATGACGCCCTGGGCG
>NZ_DLNP01000010.1:0-194 GCF_002478355.1 Brevundimonas sp. UBA7507
CGATGTCCTTGTGGTTGGTCGATAGGAACCAGCGGGTGAAGAAGCCCGGCTTATGGTCGTGTGAATCGTGAACAGCAGCGGTGGCCATGGGTCTGGGCTCTCGCGTCTCTCTTACTGAGCGGCCGGCGCGGCGGCGGTTGCGGGGGCCGCAGGCGCGGCGTCGGTCGGGGCGGCGGCGCCGGCGGCCGGAGCGG
>NZ_DLNP01000010.1:440-34737 GCF_002478355.1 Brevundimonas sp. UBA7507
CGGCGGCCGGAGCGGCGGGCGCTTCGGCGACGGCGGGCGCAGCCGCAGCAGCAGCCGCTGCGTCATCGGCGGTCTTGGTCATGGAGCCGCCCTTGGAGGCGACCCAGGCGGCGAAGGCTTCCTTGCTCACCACCTTGACGTGGATCGGCATGAAGGCGTGGTCGACGCCGCACAGCTCGGAGCACTGGCCGTAGTAGTCGCCTTCCTTTTCGGCGCGGAACCAGGTCTCGTTCATGCGGCCCGGAACGGCGTCCACCTTGATGGCGAAGGCCGGCACGGCGACAGCGTGGATCACGTCCGAAGCGGTGATCAGCAGACGCACGTTCTGACCGACCGGAACCACCATCGGCTCATCGGCGGCCAGACGATACAGATGCTTGGGCGCCTTATCTTCCGGCAGCATGTTCGAGATGTACTCGGCCACGCCCTGGTCCGGATATTCATAGCCCCAGTTCCACTGGTTGCCGGTGATCTTCACCGTGACGTCCGAGTCCGGGTAGTCGTGATAGGCGAACAGCAGGCGGAACGAGAACAGGGAGATGCCGACCAGGATCAGCACCGGCACCACGGTCCAGATGACCTCGATGACCGTGTTGTGGCTCCACTTGGCCGGGGTCGGGTTGGCGCGCTTGTTGTAGCGGATCGCGATCCACACCAGCAGCGCCAGCACCAGGACGCAGATCACGGTGATGACCGGCATCAGCACGACGTTGTGGAAGAAGTGAGCCTCGTGCGCCAGCGGCGCGGCGGCCGTCTGCAGGCCCAGGCCCGCCGGAACCGGCTGCCCCAAAAGATCCTGCGCCATCGCCGGCGCAGCGAAAATGGCGGCAAGGGCGGTCGCGGCGATACCGCCCCCCAACCGCGCCATGGCTCGCATGCCCATCCCCATTCGAGAAGTCCTCATAAACCGTTCTGCAGCAGACGTTTGCGAGCAATTCGCAAGCGTCGCCGGGCCCAGACGGACCTCGGCGTGTCATGGCCGGTCCTTATCGGCTCGAACCGCCCTTGCCAAGCGATCAAGCGCACCTATGGCGCCCTCTCGACAAAATGCGGTCGATTAAATCGCTGTCATGTTTGAACAGCTACCTTGCACGACAAGATACCTTGCGATACCCCTTGAACATCCGAAGAGCGGACGCCCAAGAGGGATCGAATGCCCGACACCATCGACATTCAACTGAAGAAAGGCGTGCTGGGGCTCTGCGTCCTGGCGCTGCTCGCCCGACGCGACAGCTACGCCTATGAGATCGCCAGCCGCCTGTCCGACGCCATCGGCATGGGAGAAGGCACCATCTATCCGCTGATGCGGCGGATGCAGACTGACGGCCTGGTGGAGACCTATCTGGTCGAATCATCCAGCGGCCCGTCCCGCAAATACTATCGCCTGACCGCCGCGGGCCGCCGCGCCCTGGACGGCCAGACCGGCGAGTGGCGAGCCTTCGCCCGCGCCGTCGAAGCCCTGATCGCCGGCGATGACGACGAAAGCGTCATTGTCGCGGAAGCTCCAGCGGAGACGCCCGCCTTGCTCGATCAGAGCGCCCGAACCGAATCGACCGCCCAAGCTGACAGGGGAGAGGACAAATGAACCGCGCGGAATTCCTGGCGCGACTGCGACGCGGCCTGGTGGGCCTGCCCGCCGCCACCGCCAATGAGATCGTGGCCGACTACGAAGCCCACTTCGCCGACGGCGCCGCCGCCGGCCGCAGCGAGGCCGAGGTGGCCGAGGCCCTGGGCGACCCGGATCGCCTGTCTCGCGAGCTGAAGGCCGAGGCCGGCGCCCAGCGCTGGCGTCAGGAGCCGTCGGCCTCATCCGCCGCCGGGGCCGTGTTCGGCATCCTGGGCCTGGGGGCGATCGACATCCTGATCCTGCTGCCCATCGCCCTGCCCGTCTTCGGCACGGTGCTGTCCCTGCTGCTGGGCGGGGTCGGCGTCTTCATCGCCGGCGGCTTCGTCATGGTGGCGGGCGCCTTCATGGGTCTGCCGGGCGGGGCGCTGGCCGCCGCGCTTCTTGGCGTCGGCCTGATGGGTCTGGGCATCTTCATGGTCGGGATCATGGCCCTGCTGACCAAGTGGCTGATCGACGCCACCGTCTGGTACGCCCGCCTGCACTACCGCGTCGTCAAACCCGCCCTGGAACCCCAGGCCTAAAGCCAGAGAGAGGAGAACACAGTCATGATCCGCAATCTGCTCATCATCTCCGGCGCGGGCCTGATCCTGGCCATTGTCGGCATCGGCGGCGCCTTCGCCGTGGGAGGCCGCGACCTGGCCCGCCACGACTGGACCTGGGTCATCACCGACGACGAAGCCGGCGACAGCGGCTTCACCGTCGAGCGCGGCCAGGTCTCGCCCGACACGACCCGCACCATCGAATGGACCGGCGGCGACCGCCTGGCGATCAACATCCCCGCCGACGTGGTCTACGACCAGCAGGCCGATACGCCGGGCATCACCGTCTCGGGCGCCCAGAGCGTGGTCGAGCGCGTCCGCTTCTCCAACGGTCGCCTCACGCTGGACGAGGCCCCGCGCGGCGATCGCAGCTATGTCCGCTGGACCCGCACCGGCATCCGCGGCTGGAGCGAGACCGACGCCCTGAAGATCATCATCAAGGCCCCCTCGGTGAAGACCTTCGACCTGTCAGGCCCGACCGAGCTGAAGATCCGCGGCTATGACCAGCCGTCGCTGGACCTGACGCTGACCGGCTCGTCCGACGTGCGGGTCCAGGGCCGGACCGACGCCGTGACGATCGACGTCTCCGGCGCCGGCGACGCCCGCATGGACGAGCTGATCGTCGACGACGCCAAGGTCCGCGTCAGCGGCTCGGGCGAGGTCCGCGTCGGCCCGAGCAGCAAGGCCGAGGTCGACGTCTCGGGCAGCGGCGAAGTCCGCCTGACCCGCCGCCCCGCCGAACTGCGCCAGTCGGTCAGCGGCTCGGGCGAGGTGACGGAGGACTGACAAGTGCTCCCCCTCTCCCGGCGGGAGAGGGCTTGAGCGCACGGCGGCGCAAGGGTGAGGGGCTTGTCCCGTCCGTCGGTGTAAGCCGTCGCGCGAGCTCATCAACCGCGAACCCTCACCCTTTCGCCTTAGCCAATCGCCTTCGGCTCTTGGAGGCTCAAGCCCTCTCCCAGCAGGAGAGGGTTTTTGCTGACCCCGTGACGCCGGGCCTCACAGCCCCTATCTAGCGTCCATGAGCACCGTCGCCTCCCCCTCCCCCATCCTCGACGCCGCAGGCGTAGCCCCGGACGAGGCCCTGTCGATCCTGCAGACCGCCCTGGCGGGCGCCGACGACGGGGAGCTGTTCCTTGAAAAGACCGAGAGCGAATCCCTGGTCTTCGACGACGGGCGGCTGAAGGGCGCCTCCTATGACGCCGTCGAGGGCTTCGGCCTGCGCGTCGTGGCGGGCGAGACCGCGGGCTACGCCCACGCCAATGAGATCTCCGCCGCCGCCATCCGCCGCGCCGCCGACAGCGCCGCGCTCGCCAAGCGCGGCTATGACGGAACCGCCGCCGAGGCGCCGCGCGCCACCAACCAGCGCCTCTATGATCCGGTCGATCCGCTGCTGACCCCGGCCTTCTCGGACAAGATCGCCCTGCTGGCCGAGATCGACGCCTGGGCCCGCGCCCGCGATCCGCGCGTGGTGCAGGTCTCGGCCTCCCTGGTCGGCGAGCGCCGCGCCATCGACATCCTGCGCGGCGACGGGCGGCTGCTCAGCGACCTGCGCCCGCTGGTGCGGCTGAACGTCTCCGTCACCGTCGAGAAGGACGGCCGCCGCGAGAGCGCCTCGTCCGGCGCGGGCGGCCGCGCGGGCTTCGAGGAATGGGTCGCCCCCGAACGCTGGCAGGCCCAGGTGGACGAAGCCCTGCGTCAGGCCCTGGTCAATCTGGAGGCCGTCGACTGCCCGGCGGGCGAGATGGACGTGGTGCTGGGCGCGGGCTGGCCGGGCGTCCTGCTGCACGAGGCGGTCGGCCACGGCTTCGAGGGCGACTTCCACCGCAAGGGCTCGTCGGTCTTCACCGGCATGATGGGCAAGCGCGTCGCTGCGCCGGGCGTGACGGTCGTGGACGACGGCTCCATCGCCGGACGCCGCGGCTCGCTGTCGTTCGACGACGAAGGCACCCCGACCTCGCGCACCGTGCTGATCGAGGACGGGATCATGGTCGGCCTGATGCACGACCGGCTGTCGGCGCGCCAACTGAACGCCAACGCCACCGGCAACGGCCGCCGCCAGTCCTTCGCCCATACGCCGATGCCGCGCATGACCAACACCTTCATGGAAGGCGGCAGGGACAGTCAGGCCGACATGATCGCCTCGACCAAGCGCGGGCTCTACGCCGCCAACTTCGGCGGCGGCCAGGTGGACATCACCAACGGCAAGTTCGTCTTCCAGTGCACCGAGGCCTATCTGATCGAGGACGGGAAGATCACCGCCCCGGTGCGCGGCGCCACCCTGATCGGCGACGGGGCCACGGCCCTGACCCAGATCCAGATGATCGGCGACGACTTCGCCTTCGACCCCGGCGTCGGCACCTGCGGCAAGGCCGGTCAGGGCGTCCCCGTCGGCATCGGCCAGCCCAGCCTCAAGATCGGCGGCCTGACGGTCGGCGGCACGGCGGTTTAAACAACCTTCTCCCGGCGGGAGAGGAAAGTCGCCACAGCCTCAGCGGCGCGATCCAGATCGCTCTCAGCGCCGCCGTCCATCGTGATCTCGCCCAAATCGCGCGCCCCCGCAGACGCCCGGCGATAGGCTGGATCGTAGTGCTCGCGCATCAGGGCCGTCGCCAGGGCGCGCAGGTCGCCCGCCTGCGACAGCGCGCGCCACTGCGCGATCCGCTCGCGGCTGTGATGGCTGGGCATCCGCGCCAGCAGGGCGTCGCGCACGGCCGCATCGTCGGTCGCCGCCTGATAGTCGCGCAGCACCCGCTCGACCCGCGTCTCGAACGGGGCGGACAAGCGCAGGGCGGGCGCCGCCTTCATCGCCGCCCACAGCGCGGGCGGCACCGTCAGGCGGCCGATGCGGCTGGCCTCGGCCTCGACCACCACGGGGCGGCTGAGGTCCAGAGCGGACAAGGCGGCGTAGATACGGCTCTCGAACAGCTTCTGCGACGGCTGCTCCGCCTCGGTGCGCCCGAACAGGGAGCCGCGATGCGCCGCCAGCCCCTCCAGGTCCAGACTCTGGGCGCCGTGGTCGGCCAGCCGGGCCAGCACCTCGGTCTTGCCGCTGCCGGTCAGACCGTCCAGCAGGACCAGCTTCAGCGTCGGGGCCGTCTCCAGGTCATGCAGGGCGGCGGCCACCGTCCGGCGCCAGGTCTGATAGCCGCCCTCCAGCCGCGTGACGGGCCAGCCGACCTGCTCCATCACCGTGGTCATGGCCGTCGAACGCTGCCCCCCGCGCCAGCAATAGACCAGGGGCTGAAAGCCGCCGTCGCGGTCGCCCAGCGCCCCTTCCAGATGCGCGGCGATGTTGCGCGCCACCAGGGCCGCGCCCAGCCGGCGAGCGAGGAATTTCGACGTCTGGACGTAGAGGGTTCCCACCTCCGCGCGCTGGGCGTCGTCCAGCACCGGCAGGTTGATCGCGCCGGGCAGGTGATCCTCGGCGAACTCGCCGGGACTGCGCACGTCGATGACGGCGTCGTAGCGGGCGAGCGCCGCCAGCGACACGTCCGCCGTCAGCCGCGCCATCAGCCGCCCGCCTTCACGGCCACAGCCGGCTCGCCCTCGCGCACCCGGCCGACGCGGCGCGCCGAGGCGAAGCCCATGGCCTGAACCAGCGCCATCACGCCATCCGCCGCCTCGGGCGCGACAGCGATCAGCAGGCCGCCCGAGGTCTGGGGATCGGTCAGCAGGTCGCGCCGCCATTCCGGCAGTTCGGCGTCCAGCGTCACCGCTCCGCCATAGGCCGCCCAGTTGCGCACCGAGGCGCCGGTCCGCACCCCAACTTGGGCCAGGGCGGGCGACCCGTCCAGAAACACAGGCGCGTCGGCGTCGATCTCGACCGTCAGGCCCGCGCCGCGCGCCATCTCCAGCCCATGGCCCAGCAGGCCGAAGCCGGTCACGTCGGTGATCGCATGGACGCCCTCCATCGCCGCCAGCTTCGGTCCCGGCGTATTCAACTTGGTGGTCGAACTGATCAGCGCCTCATAGCCGCCCGCCTCCAACCGCCCCTGCTTATAGGCCGCGCTCAGCACGCCGACGCCCAGCGCCTTGGTCAGGATCAGCACGTCGCCCGCCCGCGCGCCGCGATTGGTCAGCACCCGATCGGGATGCGTCAGGCCCAGGGCGACCAGGCCGTAGATCGGCTCCAGGCTGTCGATCGAATGGCCGCCCGCCACGGGCACGCCCCCCTCGGCGCAGACGGCCGCCCCGCCTTCCAACACCCGGCCGATGGTCTGGGGCGACAGCTTGCCGACCGGCATGCCGACGATGGCCAGGGCGAAGATCGGCGTCGCCCCCATGGCGTAGACGTCCGACAGGGCGTTGGCCGCCGCGATCCGGCCGAAGTCGAACGGGTCGTCCACCATCGGCATGAAGAAGTCGGTCGTCGCCACCAGGGCCTGCTGGTCGTTCAGCCGCCAGACCGCCGCGTCGTCCGAGGTTTCGGTCCCCACCATCAGATCGGCGAAGGCCGCCGTGCGCGGCGTCGAGGCCAGGATGGACTGCAGCACGTCGGGCGCGATCTTGCAGCCGCAGCCGCCGCCATGGGCCAAGGAGGTGAGTCTGGGTTCGATGTCGCTCATGCCCCCGGCGTCGGCCTTCGGAGGCCAGGCGTCAACCGCCTTCGTGCGTGGCGGACGAGACGGCGCGCCACTCGGGGCCGTCCACCTCGAAGCCCTGGGCCGCCAGTGCATCCAGCACGCCGCCCGGCTCGGCCAGACGACGCAGCGGGGCGACGGCCATGGTCAGGCCGGGCTGGGTCAGGGCCTCGGCGATAGCGTCGGTCCATTCCGTACGCAGTTGCGGCCCGATCTGCGGATCGCCCCACGGCCAGCAACGGTCCACCGCCTGATCCACCGGCGAGGCCAGCACCTCGGCCACGCGCAGCCCGCGCCAGGCCTCGGCCCGCAGACGCACCGCTTCCGGTCCCAGTTCGGCCGCCGACATGGCCGCGCGCAGGCATTCGCGATGCGTCTGCGGCGGAGCGGAGATCAGGCTCTCGACCAGATCGGCGCCGCGCACCACGCCGATCGAGCGGATCGGCACGCGCCCCTTGCGGGCGGCGCGGCGCACGGCGTCGTCCGCGCCGACCGGCCGGGCGTCCTTCTCGCCCGCCTTGTCCTTGAACAGGTCGATGGCCAGCATCAACATGCTGTAACGACGCCACTGGTCGTTCTTCTCGCCCGCCATCAGGGCCTCGAGCCGCGCCTGATCCTCGGGCGTCAGGTAATCGGCGGTCGTGGTTCCCTCGGGCAGCCAGCCGATGGTGCGGATGCGCCACATCAGACGTAAGACGTCGGCGGGCGAGGCGCGGCCGCGCTGCGGGAACAGGATGCGGTCGGAACGGGCGGCGGCTTCCTCCAGCGCCTGGGCGCGCCATTCGAAGCCGCGCGGCGCGTCTTCAATGGCGCCGACCAGGATCATCACCCCCTCGCCGTCGCGCCGCACCGTCCACATGGGCGCGCCCGCCCGCCGCGCGGTGACGACCACCTCGTCCACCCGGGTCGCGGCCTCTTCTTGCGAGGGCGGCGGCGAACCGGCCGAGCTCGCGACGGGCGCCGCAGCGGCGATCAGAACAGCGGCAGAAGCGGCGACGAGACGAGCTTTCATCGTGGCAACATAACCCGCGTCCAGCTCGCCGCACGTGACTATTCCGTAATGCTGTCAGCGATTTAATCGACATTTCGGGCTTGTAACTGGAGATCGAGCCGCCGCGCCCTCAAACCTCTGCCGACACCGAGGGAGAGGGACGTCATGAATGCCAAGAGCGCCTTGCTGGCAACGACTGCACTGTTGCTGACCGCCGTCACGTCGACTACGGCGCTCGCCGCCGATGCGCCCGCCGCGCCCGTGCGCCAGTCGGCCGCGCCCGGCGACCAGGCGGTGCTGATCTTCACCCCCGACTTCTTCGCCGACGCCCGCCCGAACACAGCGCTGGACATGGTCAACCGTGTGCCCGGCTTCTCGATCAATGACGGCGACAATGCGCGCGGGTTCGAAGGCGCGGTCGGCAACGTCCTGATCAACGGCTCGCGCCCGGCGTCCAAGAACGACACCGGCTCCAACGTCCTAGGCCGCACAGTAGCCAGCCAGGTCGAGCGCATCGAGCTGATCCGCGGCGGGGCGCCGGGCATTGAAATGCAGGGCTATTCCGTCGTCGCCAACGTCATCCTGAAGAACACGACCAGCCGCGAGCACATCCTGACCGGCAACGCCTTCCTGTTCGAGGGCGGCCAGGACCTGTTCGGCGGCTCCTATCAGTTCACCGAGCGCAAGGGCGACCGCACCTGGGGCGTGACCTTGAGCGACGGCATCTCCAACAGCGACTCCAACGGCGCCGGTCCCCTGCGCCGCGTCGGCCCGAACGGCGAACTGCTGCGCGCCGAGGATTACTACAACGACGGCTACGGCGGCGGGAACTCGATCCGGGGCACCTACGCCGGCCCGCTGATGGGCGGCAGGATCGACCTGACGGCGCGTTACGGCATCAACGACTGGCACGGCGTCTATCGCCAGACCGCGCCGGACGTACTGCGCGAAAGCCTGTCCGACGAAGACACCAAGAGCGGCGAGGTCGGCGTCGTCTACACCCGCTCCCTGTCGGAGCGGCTGAAGCTGGAGACGCGCTTCATCCACGAGTTCGAGGCGTTCGACAACGTCGCCACCGCCCTGAAGCGCGAAGCCGGGGTCGAAGAGCCGATCGAACGGTTCGCCGCCAACGGCGACTCCTCCGAGACCATCCTGCGCGGCCTGCTGCGCTTCGAGCGGTCCGCCGCCCTGGAGTTCGAAGGCGGCGGCGAGATCGCCTATAACATGCTGGAGATCGATCAGACCTATTCGGTCGGCGGGGTGAACAAGCCCCTGCCCTCGGCCTCGGTCAAGGTCGAGGAGACGCGCGGCGAACTGTTCGGCAAGACCACCTGGCGCATCAATCCCAAATGGACGCTCGAGGGCGGCCTGCGGCTGGAATCCTCGACCATCAGCCAGTCGGGCGACGCCGAGCAGGAGAAGAGCTTCTTCTACGCCAAGCCCCGCCTGCTGACGACCTGGACGCCGACGGCCTCCACCCAGGTGCGCCTGCGCATCGAGCGCACGGTCGGCCAGCTCGACTTCGGCGACTTCGCCGCTTCGGCCGATCTGGAGGACGAGAACGTCTTCGGCGGCAACGTCAATCTGGAGCCTGAATCCCGCTGGGTCGGCGAGCTGACCTTCGAGAAGCGCTTCTGGGGCGAAGGGATCGTCAGCGTCGGTCTGCGCCACGACGAAATCTCGAACGCCATCGACGTCATCCCCCTGGAGGGCGGTTACGCCGCCGTGGGCAACATCGGCGACGGCACGCTGGACCAGCTGGTGCTGAACGTCACCGTCCCGACCGACAAGCTGGGCCTCTCGGGCGGCAAGTTCGGCTTCAGGAACACCTGGAACCATACTGAGGTCACCGACCCCACGACCGGCGAGACCCGCCCCATCTCAGGCATCCGCGCCAGCCAGGCGACCATCACCTTCCAGCAGGACATCACCAGCTGGAAGCTGCAGTGGGGCGGCGCATGGATCCCGCTGCTGGGCCAGAAGACCTTCCGTCCCGACGAAATCAACGGCTGGCGCGGCCACGACTATTACGAGCTGTGGGCCGAGTACAAGCCGACCCCGACCCTGTCCATCCGCGGCCAAGTCAACCTCTGGGACGACTTCAACGTCGAGCGGACCGTCTTCGGCGACCGCGAGGCCCGGCCGATCGCCTTCGTCGAGAACCGCTTCATCGACCCGCGGACCTTCTACCAGATCCGCCTGCGCAAGACCTTCTGAGCCATAAGAAGAGAACCCTCCGGTCGTCGTCTCGTCCCCCCAACGCGAGCCGGCGCCAGGCGGGCGATCCCGGACCAACTGAAAAGGGCGGCGCCTCCTGCGAGACGCCGCCCTTTCCTTGTCTCAGCCGGTCCGACGCCTGAACGCCGGACCGACCGCGACCGTCGTCGCTTAATGCGCCGCCTTCTCGTGCGACCAGCCCTTGATGAAGAAGCTGAGGACGATGAAGCCGACGCCGATGCCCATGCCCCACAGGCCCAGCATCTCGAACACCTCGAGCGAGGTGCGCAGCGCCGCGCCGGGGTCCAGCACCTGGCCGCCCACGGTTTCGGTGCCGGCCAGGCCGGCGATCCAGCCGCCGACGTACTGGGCGATGGACGAGGCCAGGAACCACACGGCCATCATGAAGCTGACCACCTTGGCCAGCGACAGCTTGGTGATCTCCGACAGGCCTACCGGCGACAGGAACAGCTCGCCCAGAGTGTGGAACATATAGAGCAGGCCCAGCAGCAGAATCGGCATCTGGAAGGCCGAGTCGGCCATGCCCGCGCCCCACACCACGATCATGAAGCCCAGGCCGACCTGCAGCAGGCCGAGGCCGAACTTCAGCGTCGGGTTCGGGTCCAGGTTGCGCTTGCCCAGGAAGGCCCACAGGGCCGCCATGATCGGCGCGAAGATCAGGATGAAGCCGGCGTTGAACGACTGGGTCTGGGCCGCCGTCACCGTGGCGTCGATCCAGAAGCCCGACGGAGTGATGCCCGCCGCAGCCAGCTGCGAAGGCGTGCCGATGGTGACGCCCAGGAACTGCACCGCCGTCGGCGTCAGGCTGAGGTCGACGTTCCGGTCAGCAAACAGGTTCAGCGAGGTGCCGGCCTGTTCGAACAGGGTGAAGAAGACCACCGAGCCGATGATCAGCACCACCGCCAGCATCATGCGCTCGCGCTGGATGCGGTTCTCACAGACCTTGATGATGATGTAGGCGATGAAGGCCAGCGAGGCGAGGGTCGCGGCGCCCAGCACCCAGCCCACCAGGGCGTTGCGCTGGACCATGAACCACACCACGCCGACGCCCAGGATGCTGAGCAGATAGATCGACCATTCGCGGTTCAGCGGCCCCAGGAAAGGCTTCTTGAGATTGCCCTCAGCCGGCGGCTCGCCCTTGCCTTGCAGCAGCGGCTTGCCCAGGACGAAGACCACCCAGCCCAGCGCCATGCCGACGCCGGCCAAGCCGAAGCCCGCCCACCAGCCGACCGTCTGACCCAGGTAGCCGCACAGCACCGCGGCCCAGAAGGCCCCCAGGTTGATGCCGTAATAGTAGAGGGTGAAGCCCGAATCCCGGCGCGGATCGCCCTCGGGATACAACTGCCCCACGATGGTGGAGATGTTCGGCTTCAGATAGCCCACACCCATGATGATCAGAGCCACGGCCAGGTAGAAGACGTTGATGCCCGCCATGTCGCGGGTGACGTCGATCTTGTATTCGCCGGCCGGCAGCACGGCCGGAATCGGCGCGCCTTGCGGCAGATCCTTGATCGCCAGGCCGTTCTCGACCGGGGCGAAGGCGTACTTCTGACCGTCGATCACGATGCCCACGTCGCGCGCGGCGCCCCGGCCCTCGGCCGAAATCTCATAGGCCGCGCCCTGATAGGTCAGGGTTTCGGTGGCCGGGCGGCCCTCGAAGGCCATCATGGCGTGACCGGCGACCAGCAGCAGGGCGCCGAAGGCCACGGCCTTGCGCGTGCCGATGAAGCGGTCGGCCATCATGCCGCCCAGCAGCGGCAACAGATACACCAGCGAGGTGTAGGAGCCGTAGGTCGAACCCGCCAAGGCGTCGTCGAACAGGAAGTGCTGCGTCAGGAAGAAGATCAGGATGCCGCGCATCCCATAGTAGGAGAAACGCTCCCACATCTCCGCGAAGAACAGGATGATCAGCCCGCGCGGGTGGTTCTTCAGGATCTGCATCAGCACGGGCACGCCCGTGACCAGGGTGATGATCAGACCGATCGCGATGACGATATTCATGCCTGGGCCCCCGCGCAGATCATGATCGACATCGTTTCATTCATAGCCATCGCCTGGGCTGCGCCCCCTCGAGTGCCGGGCCGGCGCGCCGATCGCGCGCCCCCTCCGTCCGTCGTGCTCAACGGCAAGCTCCATTTTCTGACGCCCCCGACGGGCGCGGAAGCGTGCAGAAACAGCACGGTCACGGATTGCAAACAAGCGTTAACGGCGAAATCCGGCCGCCAGGTCGTCGCAGAACGGCCAAACATTTCTCGTCTTGAGTGTAGTTAGATTATTGTACACGTTCTAAGTGAATACTCCTTGTACCTGCACAAGGAGCCGCCCCATGCCGCTGCGCCCGCTGAATGCGTCCGATCTGGAAGCCGTCAATCGGCTGCATCGCAGCGTCTGGTGGCCCGAACGTTCGACGGCGGGTTGGCGGTGGCTGATGACCAATCCGGCAGCGGCCGAAATCGACGCCCCGCACGGATGGGTGATCGACCACGGTGCGGGCGCTGAAGCCGTGGTCGGCAATTTCATCCAGCGATTCTGGCTTAACGGCCGCGCTCTGCATGGCGCCACCGGCTATTCCATCGTCGTGCCTCCAGCCCATCGAGGTCGCAGTCGCGCCCTGATCGACGCCTTCCTCGACCAGCCCGCCTGCTTCGCTCGATACACGCTGAACGCGAACGCTCGCTCCAGCCCTCTCTACAAGCGGCACGGCATGATCCCTTGGCCGCCCGACGCCCATACGGTGAAGCTGTCTTGGATGATCGACCCGGCCGCCTGCCTATGCGGGCGCGCCTTGCGCGGCGTGGTCGATCACGCCCCGGCGATGGCGGACCTGCTGGGCGAACAGTTGTCGCCCCTACCCCGCCTGCTCAAGGGACGCGGCCTGCGCCTGGCCGAGCGCCGCCTGCCGCCGACCGTGAGCCTGAACCCCGACCTGTCCGCGCGATCAGACTATGCGCGCTTCTGGCAGGCCTTGCTGGCCGAAGGACGCCTGATCGCGGACCGCAGCCCTTCCATTATGCGATGGCGGCTGTCGGACCCGGATCTGACCGTGCCGCCCCTGTCGCTGGCGTACAGGCAGGGCGGACGCATCACGGGTTTCGCCTTGGCCATGCTGAACAAACAGACGCCGCTGGAGCCGCCGATCCTCGAAATCATCGATCTGATTGCGCTGGAGAACGACGCGACGGCCATTCAGACCTTGTACCAAAGCCTGCGCCGTCTGGCGCCGGCCCTGGGGGCCGCCAAGATGAGGCTGCAGGTCGCCTCGTCCGATCTTCAGCGCGCCCTGGGCCGCTTCGGCGAACGCGCACGGCGCGAAGGCGGCTGGGGCCACTGTCATGTCGCCTTCGACATGGGGATGCAGGACGCAGGCTGGCGGCCCACCCCCTATGACGGCGACTATTCCTTCTGTTTACGGCCGTTGCCGGCGCGGGCCAGCGCCGCCCTGCGGCTGACGCCGGCGCCCATGCGCCGCTCAGCGGCGGAAGCGAGGGCCTGACAAGGCCCTCGCAACGGCGGTCTCTAGGAGCGCGCCTTCAGCTCGTCGCGGATTTCGGCCAGCAAGGCCTCGGTCGGCGTCGGCGCTGCGGGCGCTTCAGGAGCGGCCTCCTGCTCGCGACGCAGCTTGTTGACCATCTTGACCATCAGGAAGACGACAAAGGCCACGATCACGAACTGGATCACGGTGTTGATGAAGGCGCCGTACTGGATCGCCACCTTCTCGACCGCCTCGGTCGCCGGGTCTTCCGGCACCAGGATCCACTCCAGCTTGGAAAAGTCGACCTTGCCCAGCAGCAGGCCGATCGGCGGCATCACCACCTGATCGACCAGGCTGGTGACGATCTTGCCGAACGAAGCGCCGATGATGACGCCGACCGCCAGGTCGACGACGTTGCCGCGCGCGGCGAATTCCCGAAACTCGGTCAGCAGGCTCATGGGGTCTTCAGTCTTTCGATTAGAGGTCAGGCGTCGCCGGAAGCGTTGAGACGCTCGCGCAGTTCCTTGCCGCTCTTGAAAAAGGGCACGGCCTTGGCCGGGACTTCGACCGTCTCGCCGGTGCGGGGATTGCGCCCCGTCCGCGCCGGGCGGCTACGCACCGAGAAGGCGCCGAAACCGCGAAGCTCGACCCGTCCGCCGTCCGACAGGGTCTCTGTCATACGGCCCAGGATCACGTTCACGACCCTCTCCACCTCAGCATGGGTGAGATGCAGGTTCTCAGCCGCCAGTTTCTCGATCAGTTCAGACTTGATCATTCAGGCCCCCGCCTTGGCTTCACCGTCCGGGACGACACCCTAACCGTCTGTCGCCACAGGAAGAAAGAGACAAAACGTATCGTCGTGAAGGTTTCTTGCTTTCGAGGCGGACAGGTTTCGCCGCGCAAGGGGCTCTCGCAGGGAGAAAAAGCCGACAGACGCTGCGATCGATTCCCAGAAGATCGCGCCGATGCGACGCGCAAAAGAAAAAGGGCGGCCGGATCGCTCCGGCCGCCCCTGGATTCCCGTCAGACGGGGAAACCTATTCCTTCGACGCGTTCTTGAGCGCGGCGCCCAGGATGTCGCCCAGCGAAGCGCCCGAGTCCGACGACCCGAACTGTTCGATGGCTTCCTGTTCGTCCTTCATCTCCAGAGCCTTGATCGAGACCGAGACGCGGCGCGTGGCCTTGTCGACGGCGGTGATCATGGCGTCGACGCGGTCGCCCACGGCGAAGCGCTCGGTGCGCTGCTCGTTGCGGTCGCGCGACAGGTCCGACTTGCGGACGAAGGCCGTGACCGGCGCGTCGTCTTCACCGAACTTGACCTCGATGCCGCCGGTCTCGATCGCCGTCACGGTGACGGTGATCTGCTGGCCGCGCTTGTAGGTGTCGCCTTCCATCGGGTCGCCGCCGAGCTGCTTGACGCCCAGGGAGACGCGCTCCTTCTCGATGTCGACGTCCAGAACCTTGGCCTTGATGACCTCGCCCTTGCGGTAGCGCTGGATGGCTTCTTCGCCCGACACGTTCCAGTCCAGGTCCGACAGGTGGACCATGCCGTCGATGTCGTTGTCCAGGCCGACGAACAGGCCGAACTCGGTGGCGTTCTTGACTTCGCCTTCGACGGTCGAACCGACCGGGTGAGCCTCCAGGAAGGCCTCCCACGGGTTGTTCTGAGCCTGCTTCAGGCCCAGCGAGATACGACGCTTGGCGCTGTCGACGTCCAGGACGATGACGTCCACTTCCTGCGAGGTGGAGACGATCTTGCCCGGGTGGACGTTCTTCTTGGTCCAGGACATTTCCGACACGTGGACCAGGCCTTCAACGCCGGCTTCCAGCTCAACAAAGGCGCCGTAGTCGGTGATGTTGGTGACGCGGCCGGTGTACTTGGCGTTGACCGGGTATTTGGCTTCGACGCCGTCCCACGGATCCGACTGCAGCTGCTTCATGCCCAGCGAGATGCGCTGGGTGTCCGGGTTGATCTTGACGATCTGGACCTTGACGGTGTCGCCGACGGCCAGGACTTGCGACGGGTGCGACACGCGCTTCCACGACATGTCCGTGACGTGCAGCAGGCCGTCGATGCCGCCCAGGTCGACGAACGCGCCGTAGTCGGTGATGTTCTTGACGACGCCTTCGCGGATTTCGCCTTCCTGCAGCTGGCCGACCAACTCCGTGCGCTGTTCGGCGCGGGCTTCTTCCAGGATGGCGCGACGCGAGACGACGATGTTGCCGCGCGGACGGTCCATCTTCAGGATGGCGAAGGGCTGTTCCTTGCCCATCAGCGGGCCGACGTCGCGGACCGGACGGATATCGACCTGCGAGCCCGGCAGGAAGGCCGAGGCGCCGCCCAGGTCGACGGTGAAGCCGCCCTTGACGCGGCCGACGATGGCGCCGTTGACCGGGTGGCCTTCGGCGAACACGGCTTCCAGACGGGTCCAGGCTTCTTCGCGGCGAGCCTTGTCGCGGCTGATGACGGCCTCGCCCAGGGCGTTCTCAACGCGCTCCAGGTAGACTTCGACGTTGTCGCCGACCTTGGGCAGGACGGCGCCTTCGCCCTGGCCGAACTCGCGCATGGCGATGCGGCCTTCGGTCTTCAGACCGACGTCGATGATGACGATGTCTTTTTCAATGCCGACGACGCGGCCGTGAACGACCTGGCCTTCGCCGAGGTCGCGGCCTTGCAGCTGTTCGTCGAGCAGGGCGGCGAAATCGTCGCGGGTGGGGTTGAGGGTTTCAGTCATGGAAACTCTTGAGGTTGATGAAAGGCGAAACGCACACGGCCGAGCGGACATGCGCGAATGGGTGAAAACAAAAAGGAAGTCAGGTCGTCACGAAACGAGGCCGGGCGCGCAGCAATGCGCACGAAGAGAAAGCCAGAACGCCCGCGGCCGTCGAGGAGATCGGAGCGTTGGATTCGCCCGGCGGGATCAGATCCCGGCCCTGGCTCGCGCCGCCTCGACGATACGGCGGGCCGCATCGAAGGCGGCCTCTATACCCAGATCGGTCGTATCCAGCAAGACGGCGTCGTCCGCCTGGACCATGGGGGCGTCGTCGCGACCGGCGTCGCGGGCGTCGCGGCGGCGGATATCCTCCAGCATGTCCTCGAAGGCTATGACCTCGCCGCGCGCGGTCAGCTGCTTCCAGCGGCGCTCGGCGCGCACCTCGGGGCTGGCGGCGATATAGAGCTTGGCCGGAGCGTCCGGCGCGATCACCGTGCCGATGTCGCGCCCGTCCAGCACCGCCCCGCCCGGTTGGGCGGCGAAGTCCTGCTGCAGCTTCAACAAGGCCGCGCGCACCCCCGGATGGCTGGCCACGCGGCTGGCCGCCTCGCCCGCCCCGCGGTCGGTCAGGCGGGGGTCATCGCTCAGACCGACGAGGTCCAGCGCCCGCGCGGCCTGCGCCGCCGCCTCGGCGTCGCCCAGATCCGCGCCCGCATCCAGCACCGCCAGACCCACGGCGCGATACAACAGGCCCGTGTCCAGATACGGCAGGCCGTAGTGGGCGGCCAGGCGCGCGGCGATGGTGCCCTTGCCCGAGGCGGCGGGGCCGTCGACGGCGATGACCAGGTTCTTGTTCAAATCAGAGTTCCTTCAAAGCGCTGCCGCGCCCTGTGCTTCTCACGGCTTCGGCTTCAGGACGCAAGCGATCCAGAAGCATCCGAGCCCGAAAGCCAGCAGAACCGCGCTGGACGCCAACATGGTTCCTATGCGCCGCCGGAACAGATGGGTCGCGACCGCTTCCGACAGGTCCAAGGAAGCGTGGCCGTCCATACGGCCATCAGCCAGATCCAGCATGCCCTCGCCGAAGAAACCGAGCGCGAACAACAAGAAGGCCGCGGCCAGAACCAACAGACCAACGCCAAGCGCCTTGAACGCCACATAGGGCGGAAGAGAAGGCTGCGCCGTCATCGCCCCACGCCCCGCTTCCGCACGTCCTGAAAGGCCAGCGCCAGGCAGAAGACGGCGAAGCCGACGCCCGCCAGAACCGAAACGCCGTAGAAGCCGTTCAACGCCCAGAAGACCAGCGGCCTGTCGCTAAGCGCCACGTCCGGCCCCTTGCCGTGACGCAGCAGCCCTGTTTCAAGCGCACGCCACACCTCCGAGCCGCCCTTGTAGCTGCACCAGCCCACGAAGGCGGCGGCGAGGACGAATTGCAGCCAAGACCAGAGCCCGGACGTCTTGCGGGTCTCAGCCACCCTGGCCGATCTCCGCCCCCAGCCCGTTCATCATCTCCACGAAGCCGGGGAAGCTGGTGGCGATCATCTCGGGGTCGCGGACCGAGACGGGCTGTTCGGCGGCCAAGCCCAGCACCAGATGGCTCATGGCGATGCGGTGGTCATGGGCGGTGTCGACGGTCGCGCCGCCCTTCACCGGGCCGACCCCGACGGTGCCGGTGACGATGAAGCCCTCCGGCTCCTCCTGCACCTGAACGCCGCAGGCCGACAGGCCCGCGACCATCAGGGCGATGCGGTCGCTTTCCTTGACGCGCATCTCGCCGATGCCGCGCATGACGGTGCGGCCCTCTGCGAAGGCGGCCGTGGCGGCCAGGATCGGATATTCGTCGATCATGGAAGCGGCTCGGTCTTCGGGAACCACGATGCCCTTCAGCGCCGAATGACGCGCGGTGACGTCGCCGACCTCTTCGCCCCCGGCCATGCGGCGGTTGGCGATGGTCAGGTCCGCGCCCATGTCGAGCCAGGTCTGGAACAGGCCGGTGCGCAGGGGGTTGAGCATCACCCCCTCGACCGTCACCTCGGAGCCCGGAACCACCAGCGCCGCCGCCAGAGGGAAGGCCGCCGAGGACGGATCGCCCGGCACGGCGACGTGGGTTCCCTTGAGCTTCTGTCCGCCCGACAGGCGGATGCGCCAGCCGTCGCCCTCTTCGATCACCTCGACCTCGGCGCCGAAGGCGCGCAGCATCCGCTCGGTGTGGTCCCGGCTCTTCTCCGGCTCGACCACGACGGTCTCGCCCGTCGCGTTCAGCCCGGCCAGCAGGATGGCCGACTTGATCTGGGCCGAGGCGACGCTCTGGACGAAGGTCACGCCCTTCAGCCCGCCCCCGTGCAGGGTCAGCGGCACCCGGTCCTCGGCCGCGTTCCAGTCGAAACGCGCGCCCATCTCGGCCAGCGGCCCGGCGACGCGCTTCATCGGCCGCTTGCGCAGGGAGGCGTCGCCGTCGAACGTCGCCGTCAGCTCATAGCCCGCGACCGCGCCCATCAGCAGGCGCACCCCGGTCCCGGCGTTGCCGCAGTCGATGACACCTTCAGGCGAACGCAACGGCCCGCGCCCCTCGACCCGCCAGCGCCCCTCGCCGATCCGCTCGACCGAAGCGCCCAGCGCCTGCATGGCGCGGCCGGTGGCCAGGATGTCGTCGCCTTCCAGCAGCCCCTCGATCTCGGTCACGCCCTCGGCCATGCCGCCGAAGATCAGAGCCCGGTGCGACATCGACTTGTCGCCCGGCGCGCGGACCACGCCTCTCAGCCCGGAAACGCGGGACGCGGTGAAGGTCTGGGGAGTGCTCACCCTGGTGCAGGCTCCGAATGTCAGGAGGGCCGCGCAGGCGCGGAAAAGAAGGCTTTTGACAGCGGCCCCCGCCGGTGGCAAGGGAGCCGCCCTATTTCCGATTTTCCCTTAAACCCGCCGAAGGTCTAATCACGTGGCCAATCCCGAACTGGGCCAAAAGCAGGTCTGCCCGAACTGCCAGGCCAAATTCTACGATCTGAACCGTCGCCCGGCTCGCTGCCCCAAGTGCGACACCGAGTTCGATCCGATGGAAGAAGCCGTCCGCAGCCGTCGCGTGCGTCGCGGCGCCGGCTACGCCGCTGACGAAGAAGAGTCCGAAGATCAAGTCGCCGACAAGTCGGTCGACGGCGACGAGGACGAAGAGGACGCCGAAGGCTCCACCCCCGAAATCGACCAGGAAGGCCATGAGCCGATCCTGACCCCGGACGACGACGACGGCGAGCCCGGCGGCGACGACGCCGGCATGGGTTCGTCCGACGGCGACGATGACGACGACGTCCTGGGCGACGACGACGATTCCGTGCCCTTCATCGAAGACGAAGACGACGACGACCTCGACGAAGAGCTGGCCAAGCCGTCGCGCGACGACGACTAAGCAGCAAGGTTCGGAAAAATAAGCGGAAAAAAATGTGTCAGACCCGCTTGATCTTCAAAACGGCCTGACCTAGTTTCCGCGCCTCGCCGGGGGGCGACATTCTCTCCCCGGCGGGACCGACCGAAAGGTTCGGGGCTATAGCTCAGTTGGTAGAGCGCTTGAATGGCATTCAAGAGGTCAGCGGTTCGACTCCGCTTAGCTCCACCATCGAAGGCCTCGCGGAACGCCGCGGGGCCTTCGTCCTTTCCAGGCGCTTTCGCTTGATCCGGTCGACGACATAACCAAGCCGAAAGGTTCGGGGCTATAGCTCAGTTGGTAGAGCGCTTGAATGGCATTCAAGAGGTCAGCGGTTCGACTCCGCTTAGCTCCACCACCGAAGGCCTCGCGGAGCCCCCGCGAGGCCTTCGTCCTATCCGGGCTTCAAACCGGCATCGCCCGCTCCAGCACCGCCCGGTGATCCGCCTCGACCTCATAGGCCCCATAGGCCATGCCGCGCGGACGCAGACGAAGGGCGATGAAGGCCTCGGCCGAGGGACTGTCCATCTCCAGCAGGGCCGCCGCCTGGGCCGCCAGCGCCAGACGTTCGACCGCCAGACGCGCCCCCGCCTCGCTCGCCGTCACGTCCAATCCGGCGGTGAAGCGGTCATAGTCGGCGGACTTCCCGGCCTGCGACGCCAGCCAGTCGCGCAGGGCCTCGACGGCCTCCGGCTCGCGCCCAGCCGCGCGCAGCACGTCCAGGGCGATGACATTGCCCGAGCCTTCCCAGATGGCGTTCAGCGGCGACTGGCGGAACAGGCGCGGCATCGGTCCCGTCTCGACATAGCCCGCGCCGCCCAGCGCCTCCATCGCCTCATAGACTAGGTTCGGCGCGCGCTTGCAGACCCAGTATTTGGCCACCGGCGTCAACAGACGCCCCACGGCGTCGTCTGCGTTGAAGGTGGCCGCCAGCCGCATCGACAGGGCCGTCGCCGCCTCGCTCTCCACCGCCAGATCGGTCAGGACGGCGGCCATCATCGGCTGGTCGATCAGCCGCTTCTGGAAGGCCGTTCGGTGCGCCGCGTGCCACGCCGCCTGGGCCAGCGCCCCGCGCATCTGCAACGCCGAGCCGACCACGCAGTCCAGCCGCGTGTGCTGGACCATGCGGATGATGGTGGCGACGCCCCGTCCCTCTTCGCCCAGCCTCTGAGCCAGAGCGCCGTGATACTCGACCTCGGACGAAGCGTTGGAACGGTCGCCCATCTTGTCCTTCAGCCGCATGACGCGGAAGCCCGCATTGCGCGTCCCGTCCGGCAGCCAGCGCGGCAGAATGAAACAGGTCAGCCCGCCCGGCGCATAGGCCAGCGTCAGGAAGGCGTCGCACATCGGCGCTGAACAGAACCACTTGTGCCCGGTCAGGGAATACCAGCCGTCCTCGCCGACCGGCTCGGCGCGTGTGGTGTTGGCGCGCACGTCCGATCCGCCCTGCTTCTCGGTCATGGCCATGCCGATCGTCACGCCCGACTTCTCGCTCGCCGGACGCACGGCCGGGTCATAGCGGCCGGACAACACGCCCCCGATCCACGGATCGCCCACGGCCGGATCGGCCTGAAGCGCCGCTGCCGAGGCGTAGGTCATGGTCATGGGGCAACTGGTCCCCGAATCCGCCTGCCCGGTCAGGAACAGGACGGCCGCGTGCAGCAGATGCCCGTTCGGCGTCCCGTCCCAGGCGCCGGCGGCGAAGCCTGCGCCCAGCCCAAGGTCCATCAGTTGATGATAGGCGGGATGAAACGTCACCTCGTCGATACGCCGGCCATAGCGGTCGTGGGTGTCCAGCACGGGCGTCACCCGATTGGCCTGCACGCCCCAGTCGATCACCTCGGCCGAGCCGCAGCGGCGGCCCAGATCGCTCAGCCGCTCGACATGCCCCGCGCCGCCCCAATGGCGCACGGCGTCGTGCAGCGCCCTGTCCCCAGTGAACAGGTTGACGTCATCCAGCGGAGGAACCTGATTGGACACCTCATGGGTGTCGAGACGCTCGACGGGACGCAAGGCGGACATGGGAGGGCCTCCTGACTGAAGCGAGGCCGGGAGGATGGCATGGGCGGGCTCCGGCCGCGACCCTCTCCCGATGGGAGAGGGCTTGAGCGCACGAGAGCGAAGCGATCGTTCTTGCGCGAAAGGGGGAGGGTTCACGGCTGAAGTCGGCCAACGGCCGTCGCGCGACGGCTTACGCCGACTGGCGGGACAAGCCCCTCACCCTTTCGCCTTAACCAATCGCCTTCGGCTCTTGGAGGCTCAAGCCCTCTCCCGCCGGGAGAGGGTTGACGAAGGTCGCCCCCACGTGCGCCACGCCCCTGGCGCGGGCGATCTCCATCTGTTTCTGGCGTTCGGCGTAGCCTTCGCGCTGGACCTGATCCCGGCTGTCCCAGCAGCGGTCGCAGGACACGCCCTCGACATAGCGCGCGGAGCGACGCCCCTCAGGGCTGACCGGCATCCGGCACCCCCGGCACAGGGTGTGGTCTCCCTCGACGAGCCCGTGCCCCACGGCCACCCGCTCGTCGAAGACGAAGCACTCGCCGCGCCACAGGCTTTCCGGCTCCGGCACGGTCTCCAGATACTTCAGGATGCCGCCTTCCAGGTGATGCACATCGCGCACACCCTCGGCCTTCAGGAAGGCGGTGGCCTTTTCACAGCGAATGCCGCCGGTGCAGTACATGGCGACCTTGGGCGGGGTCGGTCGGTCCAGCAGGGCGCGCCCCTCGGTGCGGAACCAGTCGGCGAACTCGCGGAAGGTGCGGGTGTTGGGCTGGACCGCGCCGGCAAACGCGCCGATCTCGCCCTCATAGTCGTTGCGGGTGTCGATGATGACCGTGTCCGGGTCGGCGATCAGAGCGTTCCAGTCCTGGGCCGAGACATAGGTTCCCACGCCCTCGACCGGGTCGATGTCGGGCTGGCCCATGGTGACGATCTCGGCCTTCACCCGCACCTTCATGCGGTGGAAGGGCATGGCCTGGGCCGTCGAGTACTTCAGCTCCAGCCGCTCGAACCCCGGCAGGGCGCGCACGCCGTCGATGACGCGGGCGATGTCGGCTTCCGGCCCGGCGATGGTGCCGTTGATCCCCTCGTGCGCCACCAGAAGCGTGCCGCGCACCTGCGTCCCGCACAGGTCCAGCAGGTGCAGACGCAGCGCCGCCGGGTCGGCCACCGGCGCGAAACGATACAGGGCGGCGACGGTGAAAGGGGTCGAGGACGACATCGGGGGAACGGCTGGGACGGTCACGACCTTCCTATAGCGTCCCGCCGCCGCCCTCGCGACGCCAATAATCCGGAACCCAGAGTGACCGCTTCCCGGCTTGCTTCCCCCGTCGAAGCCGTGTGGACTGCCCGCATGGTCGTCGTCGGTTCCCGCTTGCTCCATATCGTCCATGCGAGGGGACGCCCCGCATGAGTTCGACCGACGCCCCCGCCGCTTCTGGGCCGCCGTCCGTCCCGCCGGAACGCCCCTCGGCCCTGGCGCCGCTGCGGCATCCGATCTTCCGGGCGGTGTGGATCACCAGCCTGGTCACCAATTTCGGCGGCCTGATCCAGTCGGTCGGCGCGGCGTGGATGATGACCTCCATCGCCTCGGCGCAGATGGTCGCCCTGGTGCAGGCGTCGATCACCCTGCCGATCATGCTGCTGTCGTTGGCGGCCGGGGCGCTGGCCGACACGGTGGACCGGCGCAAGATCATGCTGGCGGCCCAGACCTTCATGCTGCTGGTCTCGGCAGGGCTGGCGGCGATGACGTGGATGGGCTGGATCACGCCCTGGGTGCTGCTGACCTTCACCTTCCTGATCGGCTGCGGCACGGCCTTCAACGGCCCGGCGTGGCAGGCGTCGGTCGGCGACATGGTCCCGCGTGAGGATCTGGCCGGGGCCGTGACCTTGAACTCCATGGGCTTCAACATGGCCCGCAGCGTCGGCCCGGCGCTGGGCGGCATGATCGTGGCGGCGGCGGGCGCAGCGGCGGCCTTCGCCGTCAACGCCGTCAGCTATCTGGGTCTGCTGGTCGTGCTGTTCCGCTGGAAGCCCGAGCGGCCCAAGCAGACCCTGCCGCGCGAGGGCCTGCTGGCCGCCATGGCGGGCGGGGTGCGTTACGCCTTCCTGTCGCCGCGTGTTACCGCCGTGCTGCTGCGCGCCGTGGTGTTCGGCGTCGGCGCCAGCGCGGTCCAGGCCCTGATGCCCGTCGTCGCGCGCGAAGGCGGCGGCGGCCCCCTGGCGTTCGGTCTGCTGCTGGGATCGTTCGGCATCGGCGCGGTCGGCGGGGCGCTGTTCGTCGGGCGTCTGCGCGCGAAATACGAGACCGAGACCATCGTCCGCGTCGCCGCCCTGGCCTTCGCGGCGGCGGCCCTGGGCCTGGCCTACATCCCCTGGCTGGCCGTCACCCTGCCCGCGCTGATGCTGGCGGGAGCGGGCTGGGTGCTGGTGCTTTCCAGCTTCAACGTTACGGTCCAGATGTCGGTACCGCGCTGGGTCGTGGCGCGGGCGCTGGCGCTGTATCAGATGGCGGCCTTCGGCGGCATGGCGGGCGGCAGCTGGCTGTGGGGCGGCCTGGCCCAGACCTATGGCGTCGACGTCGCCCTGGGCGTTTCGGCGGGGGTGCTGGTTCTGTGCGTGCTGATCGGGCTGCGCGTGCCCCTGCCCTCGACCGCCAACCTCAATATGGACCTGCTGCGCCGCTGGACCGAACCGCAGACCGCCCTGGCGATCGAACCGCGCAGCGGGCCGGTGATCGTCTCCATCGCCTATCGCATCCGCGAGGAGGACATCGACGCCTTCCTGGCCCTGATGGACGAGCGGCGTCGCATCCGCCGCCGCGACGGCGCGCGTCAGTGGCGCCTGATGCGCGACCTGGCCGAACCCGAGATCTGGGTCGAGAAGTATCAGACGCCGACCTGGCTGGACTACATCCGCCACAACCAGCGCATCACCCACGCCGACGCCTCGATCAACGAGGGCATCCGCGCCCTGCACCAGGGGCCGGACAAGCCGGTCGTCCATCGCATGATCGAGCGCACCACAGCGCCCCTGGCCGCCAATCTGCATGGCGATCGCCACTACGGCGAGCCTCTGACCGACCCGACCCGATCCTCCTAGGCCAAGCTTGTCGCGCCTGACCGATATAGCGAGCAAATAATCAACCGTGATCGGCCGAACACAGGCAGTCCTTATCAACGTCGTCGATATTGCGGCGCACACAAACTCCGACTTGCGCGACCGGCGCAAAATCTGGTCTAGGAGGCCACGCGTCTGGTTCGCGTAAGGTCAAGTCCTATGAAGATCGCAATCCTCGGCGCCGGCGTCATCGGCGTGACCACCGCCCACTACCTGGCCCGTCAGGGGCACGAGGTGACCGTCATCGACCGCCAGAGCGGCCCGGCGCTGGAGACCAGCTTCGCCAACGCGGGCGAGATCTCGCCCGGCTATTCCTCGCCCTGGGCCGCGCCCGGCATTCCGGCCAAGGCGGTGAAGTGGCTGTTCATGCGCCACGCCCCGCTGATCCTGCACCCCCAGATCAACGCCCCGACCGTGCGCTGGCTGCTGGCCCTGCTGCGCAACTGCACGTCGAGCCGCTATGCCCTGAACAAGGCGCGCATGGTGCGCCTGGCCGACTACAGCCAGGTGGTGCAGACCGAACTGAACGAAGAGCTGGGCCTTGAATACGATCACCGCACCCAGGGCACGCTGCAGTTGTTCCGCACGCAAAAGCAGCTGGACGGCATCTACAAGGACACCGAAGTCCTGCGCGAAGGCGGCGTCCCGTTCGAAGTGCTGGACCAGGACGGCTGCATCCGCGCCGAGCCGGGCCTGAAGGCCACGCGCGACCTGTTCGTCGGCGGCCTGCGCCTGCCGCGCGACGAGACCGGCGACTGCTTCAAATTCACCAACGCCCTGGCCGATCATGCGACGGCCGCTCAGGGCGTGACCTTCCAGTACGGCACGACCATCCAGGGCCTGATCGCCGAGGGCGGCCGCATCACCGGGGTCAAGACCGACAAGGGCGTGGTCACGGCCGACGCCTATGTGCTGGCGCTGGGCTCCTACTCGCCGCAGATGGTCAAGCCGCTGGGCATGACCCTGCCGGTCTATCCAGTGAAGGGGTATTCGATCACGGCCCCGATCATCGACGAGCCCGCCGCCCCTGTCTCGACCATCATGGACGAGAGCTACAAGGTGGCCATCACTCGCCTGGGCGACCGCATCCGCGTCGGCGGCATGGCCGAGATTTCGGGCTACAACAACGTCCTGCCGGAACAGCGCCGCAACACGCTGGAGCATTCGGTCGGCTCGCTGTTCCCCGGCGCGGGCGACCTGAAGGCGGCCAGCTACTGGTCCGGCCTGCGCCCGATGACCCCGGACGGCACCCCGGTCATCGGCAAGACCAAGCTGGACAACCTGTTCCTGAACACCGGCCACGGCACCCTGGGCTGGACCATGGCCTGCGGCTCGGCCCGCGTCATCGCCGACATCATCGACGGCCGCGCCCCGGAGATCGAGTCCGCCGACCTGGGCATCGCCCGCTACGGCTGACCGGACCCTTCTCCCCTTGCGGGAGAAGGTGGCCCGTCAGGGCCGGATGAGGGGTCTCTCCGAAATCGAACGAAGGGTTGCCACGCCAAGGCCCCGCAACCCCTCATCCGTCTCGCTTCGCGAGCCACCTTCTCCCACAAGGGGAGAAGGAACTCAGGCGCGCGCCTTCACCGCTACGGCCTTCAGTCCAACCAACAGATGATCCGTGGCCGCATTGCGTTCGCAACCGGCCTTGAGGATCAGCCGCAGAGCCTGAACGTGCACCTGAACCGGCGGCCAGTCCCAGACGCCGGCCGCCACCATTCGATCCGCCACGTCGGCCAGGCTGTAGGCTGCGTCGAACAGCGAGCCGGTGTCGAAGAAACCCGCCAAATCCAGAATGCGCGACGCCAGTCGATAGACCTCGGCGGCCGACGCCTCCGACCGCGCGGCGCATAGGCCTTCCAGCTCCGCGACAGCGGCTTCGATCTCGGCCATGACCTCGGCCTTGTGGCGGCCCAGGCGCTCATTGGCGCGGCGTTCGACATCCGCCAGGGCGCGACCGCCTGGCTGAGCCATCTGCTGCGCCAGAGACGTCCTGATCTTCTGCGTCCGAACCTCGCTCACAGCGACACCCTCTGCGGCTTCAACAGCATGTCGATGTCGGCCTGATCCATGTTTTCCTCAACCGCATGGCCGACATGGGCCGACAGGTCGCCCTTGCGTCGCCCGGCCATACCGACCGGCGGCCCGAAGTTACGCACCCGGCGATCGGGGCCGACGTAGGTGGCGCACTCAACGAACTCGCGCTCGTCGCCCGCCAGCCACAGGATGCGCTTCAGCAGCACCGCAGGCGTCAGAGGCTTGGCGACCACGAAGCTGACGCCGCAGTCGCGCCCTTCCTGAACCTTGGCCTGCGAGGCGTGGCCCGTCACCAGGATGACGGGGGTGTAGCGCAGGGGCGCAGGCGTCTCGCGCCGCAGCCAGCGGGTGAAGGCGTAGCCGTCCATCTCCGGGTCGCCGCAGTCGATGACGATCAGATCGACCGGGCGCTGTTGCAGGATTTTCACCGCCTCGACGGCCGAGGGGCATTTGATCTGCTCCTTGACGCCGAAGCCCTGGAAGATCGAGCCCAGCATGTCGAGCGCCTGCGGCGCGTCGTCCACCAACAGGACCGTCGATTGCTCCAGATTGATGCGGTCCTCGGCCATGATTCAGAACAGGTGCAGCACGCCCGCCGTCGCGACGGGCTCGGTGTCGTCAGCGTCCGCGATCGGGGCCGCGCCGGGCCGGGCGCGGTGCGCCGTCTCCTGCATCCGCTCGGCCATCTCGGCCAGGGGCAGGGCGGCCAGGGCGGTGTCCATCGGCTGATCGTCGGCCACGGCCTGGGCCAGGCCCGACAGGGCCTCGATGCGCTGGGACAGGACATCGAAGCTCTGGCTGCGCGTCAGATAGCCCAGCCGCGCCTCGGCCGGCAGTTGGCGCAGGACTTCGGACACCAGGCCGCCCGCCGCCTCGATCTCGGCGCGGATGTCCGCCAGCTCCGCAGCCATGGCGGCCAACAGATCGCGGTTGTCGTTCTCGCCCATGTCAGAAGAGCTCCAGATCGCCGGTCGCGACGGACGGCGGCGGCGGCGTCGCGGGCGGCAGGATCGCGCCGTCCGTCACCACGCGCTGACGCGCCCGACCGCTGACCGGCCAATAGTGAATGCGGCGCCCGCCCGCGCCTCTCAGACTACGGCTGACGACGGGGATGCCCTCATCGGCCAGGAATTTCTCGGCGAAGTCGGCGTTGGCGGCGCCCACGTCGCTGAGGCTGTCGAACATGCGGCCGCCGCCGAACAGCTTGGCCTCCAGCCGGTCGCGACGCCCGCCCGCCTTCAGCACGTCGTTGATCAGCACTTCCATCAGATAGGCGCCGTAGCGGCGGCTGGCGTCCGTTCCCGATCCCGCCCCTTCGGGCAGCAGGAAGTGGTTCATGCCCCCCACCCCGGCCGCCGGATCACGCAGGCACAGGGCCACGCAGCTGCCCAGAACCGTCGTCAGCACGACATCGGGATCGGACGACACGTAATGATCGCCCTGCCCCACGTGCACGCGCCGCTCCACCGGCTCCTGAGCGGCCGCGCCGATCACGTCAGCGTGCCGAAAACCGCTTCCAGCTTCTCTTTCAGCTGGGCGGTGGTGAAGGGTTTGACCAGGTAGTTGTTCACGCCGAACTGCACGGCGCGCTGGACCAGTTCGCGGTCGGCCCGGCCCGTCAGCATGATGAAGGCCGTCTTGGAGATCGGCGGGTGCGCCCGGATGGCCCGCAGCAGGCTGAGCCCGTCCAGGTTCGGCATGTTGAAGTCCGAGATCACCAGATGCACCGGCTGGACCAGCAGGGAGCGCAGGGCCGCCTCGCCGTCCGGCGCCTCCTCGATGTCGCGCACCCCGATCTGCTGCAGACTGGCGCGGACTAAGGAGCGCATCGTCAGCTGATCATCGACGACAAGGGTGCGAATGGCGGAAGCGGCGGGCATGAACGTCCTTACGCGACAGACTGGGGCGCGCCCGAACGGGCGGCGCAGGATTCGAGAATGGCCAAGGCCATGCGGGACAGCGGCAGCTGGCGCTCGACGGCGCCCAGCTCAAAGGCGGCGCGGGGCATGCCGTAGACGACGCAGGACGCCTCGTCCTGGCCCAGGGTGCGGGCGCCGGCCTGACGCATGGTCAGCAGGCCCTTGGCCCCGTCCTTGCCCATGCCGGTCAGGATGACGCCCGTCATCGGCCGGCCCAGCTGGGCGACCGACCCGAACAGCACGTCGACCGAGGGGCGGTGGCCGTTGACCGGATCGGCGACGACCAGGCGGCAACGCCCGCCCGACACGGCCAGATGAGCCTCGCCGCCCGGCGCGATGTAGACATGGCCCGGCTTCAGCGGCGCGCCGTCCTCGGCCTCGCTGACCGTGGCGGCCGAGACCTTGTTCAGGCGGGCGGCGAAGCTTCTGGTAAAGCTGGCGGGCATGTGCTGGGTGACGACCGTCGCCGGGCAGTCCGCGGGGAAGGCCGACAGAATGGTCAGCAAGGCCTCGACCCCGCCCGTGGACGAGCCGATGGCCAGCACATGATTGGGGTCCGCGTGATAGACGCCCTCGTGTTCCCGAACCGCGCGATCCTCCAGCGGACGAACACGCGACCGCGCGGCGACCTTCACCTTCTCGGCCAGGTCGGCGAAGGCTTCGGCGGCGGGCACGCCCGGCGCGGGCTTGGCCACGGCGTCGACGGCGCCGACCTCCAGCGCCGCCAGGGTCACGTCGGTCCCCGCCTGGGTCAGGGTCGAGACCATGACCACCGGCATGGGCCGCAGCCGCATGATCTTCTCGAGGAACTCCAGCCCGTTCATATTGGGCATCTCGACGTCCAGGGTGATGACGTCGGGGTTCAGCTCCTTGATCTTCGTGCGCGCCTCCAGCGGATCGGCGGCCGTGCCGACCACGTTGATCTCAGGATCGCGACGCAGGACGGCGCTGATCAGGCTGCGCATGGTGGCGCTGTCGTCCACCACCAGGACCGAGACCGCGCTCATGCCCCAGCGCCCTTGACGTAGGTAGTCAGGCCGGCCGGTTGCAGCTGTTGCGCCGCCGGGCCCGTCACCCGCTCGGAATGGCCGATGTAGAGGACGCCGCCGGGGTTCAGGATCGGCGTGAACCGCCCCCAGACCCGCTCCTGGGTCGCGTCGTCGAAATAGATGACCACGTTGCGACAGAAGATGACGTCGAAGCGGCCGCGCATCGGCCAGTCGCCGATGAGGTTCAGCTCCTTGAACGCCACCAGACGGCGCAGCGTCGCATCGGCGCTGAACCGGCCTGGCGTGCCCGCGACCGGCGTGAAATGCTTGCGCGACGCGGCCGGGACCGGGGCCAGCAGGTCGTCGGAATAGACCCCCGCCGCGCCCTCGGCGACCATGTTGGGGTCGATGTCGGTGGCCAAGATGCGCACGTCCAGTTCCGCCGCTTCCGGCAAGACGTCCAGCACCGTCATCGCCATCGAATAGGGCTCCTGCCCGTTCGAGCAGGCGGCCGACCACAGGCGCACGCGCCCGCCCGCGCGCGCCTTGGCGGCCAGTTCCGGCATGACCTTGTCGCGCAGGTGATCGAAGTGGTGCGGCTCGCGGTAGAAGCGGGTGACGTTAGTGGTCAGGGCCGCCATCATCGCCTGGCGCTCGTCCACGCCCTCCACGCCGTCGATCAGGGCGCAGTAGTCGCGGAAGCTGCGCAGCCCCAGCACGCGCAGCCGCTTGGCCAGACGCGAATAGACCAGCGCCGCCTTGCCTTCGCTGAGGGCGATGCCTGCGTGAGCGTGCAGGGTCTGGGCGATGTGGCGGAAATCCTCGGCCGTGAAGACGAACTCGCCTTCGACCAGGGCTTCGCGCCCGGCGACGGTCGTCATGCGGCTTCGGCCTCGCCTTCCGGCAGGACGTTGTTGAGGTCGATCAGGCTGATCATGCGGCCGCCCTCGACAGCGAAGATGCCCTTGACGAAGGACTTCACCTGTTCGCTGGCCACGTCCGGCGTCGGCTGGATGGCCGCGTCCGACAGCTGCACGATGTCCGACACCGCATCGACCAGCAGGCCGACCAGGCGCGAACCGACATGGGCCACCATGATGACGTGCCGCTCGGTCGGCTCGTTCGTGGCCAGGCCGAAGCGCGCGCCCAGGTCGATGATCGGCAGCACCACGCCGCGAAGGTTGATGACGCCCTTCATATAGGCGGGCGAGCGCGGCAGGGGCGTGGCCGGGGTCCAGCCGCGGATCTCGCGCACGCTCATGATGTCGACGCAGAATTCCTGCTCGCCGATGCGGAAGGCGATCAGCTCGCGGTCGGTCCCGGCGACGTTCGGGGTCAGGGTCTGTTGTTCAGTCGAGGTCATGGTCTCAGCTCGCCATTTGCAGGTCGGAACGCGACGGGGTTCGGGAACGCTTGGCGGTCACAAGGGCGTCGATGTCGAGGATCAGGGCCACGCGGCCGTCGCCCAAAATGGTGGCGGCGGCTACGCCCTCGACGTGGCGGTAATGGGTTTCCAGGCTCTTGATGACGACCTGGCGCTGGCCGTGGATGGCGTCGACCAGCAGGGCCGCGCGCTGGCGGCTTTCGGTCTCGACGATCATCACCACCCCGCCCTTCAGCTCGGTCGGGGCGTCGCGGAAGCCCATCATCAGACCGACGTCCACCAAGGGCACGAAGGCCTCGCGGAAGCGCAGCACGGGATCAACGCCGCCGACGTAGTGGATGTCCCCCTCGTTCGGGGTCAGGCTCTCGACGATGGCGGCGAGCGGCGCGACCAGGGTCTGATCGGCGGCGCCGACCACCATGCCGTCCAGCACCGCCAGCGTCAGCGGCAGGCTGAGGGTGAAAGTCGAGCCCTTGCCCGGATTGGAGGTGATCGAGATGCGCCCGCCCAGCGACTGGATCGAGCGGCGCACCACGTCCATGCCGACGCCGCGGCCCGACAGGTCCGACACCTCGGTCGCAGTCGAGAAGCCGGGCAGGAAGATCAGGTTGTCGATCTCGTCGTCCGACAGCACCGCATCCTCAGCGATCAGGCCGCGCTCGACGGCGATGCCCTTCACGCGCGGACGATTGATGCCCTTGCCGTCGTCCGAGATCTCGATGACGATCCGGCCCGAGCGGTGCAGGGCGGCCAGACGCACCGTCCCCTCTTCCGGCTTGCCCGCCGCCAGACGGTCCGCCGGACTTTCCAGCCCGTGGTCGATGGCGTTGCGCAGCATGTGGGTGATCGGCTCGGCCAGGCGCTCGACCACGGTCTTGTCGACCTCGGTGTCCTCCCCGGATGTGACCAGCTTCACCTTCTTGCCCGTGGCCTCGGCCGCCTCGCGCACCAGGCGCGGCATCCGCTGGAACACCGACTTCACCGGCTGGGCGCGGATGGCCATGACGCTGTCCTGAATCTCGCGCGTCAGCAGCTCCAGATCTTCCAGACCCAGGCCGATGTCGGACGAGCGGGCCAGGCCGCTTTGGGTCACGCGCTGGGCCAGCATGGCCTGCTGGATGACCAGTTCGCCAACCGCATTGATCAGGCGGTCCACCCGCTCCAGATCGACGCGGATGGTCACGGGCGCCGCAGCGGCGGGGGCCGTCGCCTGCACAGGCGCCGGAGCAGGCGACGCGGGCGCAGGCTTGACCGGCGGCGGCGCGACCGGCGCGGCGGGCGGAGGGGTCACGGGCGCGACGGCGACAGGCGCGGGCGCCTCCGTCGGCGCGGCGCCGACCGAGGCCAGCAGGGCGGCGATGTCCAGTTCCGGCGCGGCCGCGCGGGCCAGGGCCGAAGCGTCGCTTCCATCCTCGTCGGCTGCGGCGGCGGGCGCGGCCTCGACCGAGACCGCATCGCCCAACGGCGTGACGCTCAGATCGCAATCCATTTCCACAAAGTCGAAGACCTCGCGCACCTCGGCCTCGCTGACGTCGGCGTCCAGTTCGATGGTCCAGATCAGATGGCTGTCGGTCGGCTCCAACGCGTCCAGCAGCGGCAGGCCGCTGTCGTCCATCTGCACCCGCGTCGGGCCCAGGCGGCCCAGTTCGCGCAGCAGCAGACCCGTCTCATTGGCGCTGGCGTAGAGGCGCGGATGCGGACGGAAGACGACCCTCCACCCCTGCGACGCGCTCGGCGCCGACAGGTCGGGCAGCGGCGCCAGGGCGGCCAGGTCGGGCAAGGGCGGCAGGTCCGGCAGGCCCGCCGGAGCATCGAACGCCCCAAGGTCCATGGCGACGGGCGTGAAGCCGAAGTCGTCCTCTTCCGGCTCGGCCGCCGCGACCGGCGCGGCCCCGCCGTAGGTCAGGGCCTCCAGCTCGGCGACCAGACCGGCCGAGCGCACGGGATCGACGGGCGCGCCTGCGCCGCGCGCGGCGGCGACGTGGTCGGCCAGCACGTCCGCGGCGCGCAGCAGGGTCTTCACCGTCGGCTCGTCGCACGGCTTGCGGCCCGAGCGCAGCTCGTCCATCAGCGTCTCGAAGACGTGGGCGAAACGGACCAGATCTTCCAGCCCGAAGGCCCCCGCCCCGCCCTTCACCGAATGGACGGCGCGGAAGACGGCGTTGATGACCTCGATATCCGTCGACCCGGACTCCAGCGTCAGCAGATTGCCTTCCAGATCGGCGAGCAGCTCCTCGCATTCCTGGAAGAAGGTCGCCTTGATCGCCTCGAACGGATCGTCGCTCATCGTCTCAGTTCCTCAGTCCCAGGTCGTCAGGCCGCCACGCGGCGCACGGCGTCGACCAGACGCACGGGGTCGAACGGCTTGACGATCCAGCCGGTGGCCCCGGCCTCGCGGGCGCGCTGCTTCTTGGCGGCGTCGCTCTCGGTCGTCAGGACCAGCACGGGGACGGCGCTGAACGCCGGGTCCGCCCGCATCCCCTCGATGAAGCCGAACCCGTCCAAGCGCGGCATGTTGATGTCGGTGATGACGATGTCGGGGTTTTCGGCCTGCAGCACCTCCAGCCCGTGGACGCCGTCCTCGGCCTGGACCACGCGATAGCCCGCGTCCTTGAGCGCCAGCATCAGCATGTCGCGCATGGTGCGTGAATCATCGACGGTCAGAACGGTCTTGGTCATTGGGAGGCGTCCTGTGCGGAGAGATCAGAGGGCGAAGCGCCGAAGGCGCTCCATTGGGTCGTCAGCGCCTCGGACGCATTGACGAAGGTCAAGGCCTGGCCATCGGCGCGCCAGGTGCGGATCGCCGACAACAGCAGCTGAAGGCACAGCCCGCCCAGCCGCTCGACGGTCGAGCCGTCCAGCGTCAGGGCCTGACCGCGCGCCGCCAGAAGCTCGCCCTTCAGCGGCTCGGCTGCGCGCAGGTCCAGAACCGGCGGCAGAACGACCGTGGCCGTCATCAGAACTCCTCCCAGCCGTCTTCGATGGCTTCAGGCTTCAGGGCGGCGCCGCCGCGTCCCATGGTCTTCAGGGCGGCGACCGTCTCGGCCACCGGCTGCGGCTTGCGGGCAGGCGCGGGCTCGGCGGCGACCGGGGCCGGCTTGGCCTTCGGCGCCGAGACCGGAGCGCGAAGCTGAGCGACGGCCTGCGTCGTCTGCCTCACCTTGAAGTGCGCCACCGAGGCGGCCAGTACGTCGGCCTCCTGGGCCAGCGAATGGCTGGCGGCGGTCGATTCCTCGACCATGGCCGCATTCTGCTGCGTCACCTGATCCATCTGGTT
>NZ_DLNP01000010.1:35006-35150 GCF_002478355.1 Brevundimonas sp. UBA7507
GGGCCGAGGCCGAGATTTCCGAAACCAGGCCATTGATCTCGGCCACTTCTTCCACGATGCGGCTCAGCGCCTCGCCCGCGCGGCCCACCAGGTCGACGCCCTGTTCGACCTGACGGCTGGAGGCGGTGATCAGGGTCTTGATCT
>NZ_DLNP01000001.1:0-51247 GCF_002478355.1 Brevundimonas sp. UBA7507
GTCGGCCACACCGACACCCAGGGCGCTGCGGCCTACAACCAAGGCCTGTCGAACCGCCGTGCGCGCACCGTGGCTGACGCCCTGGTCGCTCAAGGCGTCAACGGCGGCGTGATCTCCCTGGACGGCAAGGGCGAGACCCAGCCGGCCAAGGCCACCGGCGACGGCGTGCGTGAGCCGCTGAACCGCCGCGCCACCGTCGACATCAACTTCTAAGGCTCAAGGGGGCCGGTCATGATCGGCCCCCTAAACCTTGGTCGATTGATTGATCAGGCCGCCGAACTCGACCTGAGTTCGGCGGCTTTGATTCAAGAGCTTGTGCTCAGGAATGGTTCTTGTTTCGCCTTGCCAAGAATCCAACCCGGCTATTAATAGGGCTCGCTTTAAAAGAGATATCAGCGTTTGCTCGCGCCCTTTGACCCTGACCAATCAGATTTAGGTCATCACACCAAAGTTGATCTGACTGGTCGTCGATTTCTCTTCGTGTCAGCGCCTTTTGGCCGCTTTGGGCGCGTGCTGGCGTGCGCCATCGAGTCGCGCGGCGGCGAAGCGTGCCGCATGCTGTTCAATGCGGGCGATGTATTGAATTGGGGCCGTTCTGGCGGGGTGTCGTTCCGCGAGAAGGCCGAGTTGTGGCCGGAGCGATTGGCTGTTCTGGCGACTGAATTCACCGACATTATCGTTTTCGGCGAGGGCGGTCCCTATAATCAGGGCGTGCTGAGTCAGGTCAGTCAGCTGCAAGCGCGCGTCTGGGTTCTTGAGAACGGTTACTTCCGCCCAGACTGGATCACCCTGGAGCGCAATGGGGTGAACGGCTCCAGTGCCTTGCCTCGCTCGGCGTCAGGCTATCCGCCGCCGCCGCCCGAACTTCCGGTCTCGCGTCCTGTCGGCAAGATTCTGCCGCACCATGTCATCAACATTAGCCTCTACCATGTGGTGCAGCCGCTGGGTTGGCTGCTGTTTCCGCGCTTCCGTCATCACTATTCGGCGTCGCCGTGGCGGCAATGCCTGGGTCATGTTCGTCGCTATCTGGGGCTAGGCATGCGGCCGCAAGGGGCCAGCAACGCTGAGCGTCTTCGGACCAAGGGGCCGTTCTTCATCGCCTGCCTGCAGCGCGACGGCGACGCCCAGTTGCTGCGCTATTCCGACATTCACGACAATCTGTCCTTCCTGGCGCGGGTCATGGACAGCTTCGCCGCCGGCGCGCCGGCGCACAGCCGTCTGGTCGTTAAGAACCATCCCCTAGATCCCGGCATCGTCAACCTCGCCCGCGAGACGCGCCGGATGGCCGAGGCGCGCGGGCTGAAAGGCCGCGTCGACTTCATCGACGGCGGCAACCTGGCCCAGCTGTGCCGAGCGTCGGAAGGCATGGTGGTCAACAACTCCAGCGCCGCCTTGTCGGCCCTGGGGTTCGGCACGCCGGTCAAGGTGCTGGGCCAGGCCTTCTTCGATTTCGAGGGGCTGACGGATCAGCAGCCTTTGGACGCCTTCTGGCAGGCGCCGCGTCCTGCCGAACGCCAACTGTTCGCCGCCTTCCGCGCCTATGTGATCAATCGCACCCAGATCAATGGTAATTATCATGAGCCGCGAGTCATGGCGGCGACCGCTGCACGCGTGGCGGACGCTCTGGCGACGCGGCTAATCTAGCTCGCCGAACAATCATTTCCTGGTGTGGCCGTCAGGCCACCCTTGGGCGCTGTCATCATTCTGTCATCCAGTTGTCGCCCGAGCTTCCCAGAGCGCCCTTAAGGCCCGGTGGCATCGGGCGGCCGCATTTCGGTCTGCTTGCACGGCATTCCGCCTCCATCTCTGGGGATACAGACAGATGACCATCCGCAAACAGCTGTTCTGGGCGACGACCGCCCTGGTGAGCAGCCTTTTCATCGCTGAGTCGGCTGCGGCTCAGTCGACTGCGTCGCAGGCGGCTGACGAACGCGCCACTCAGGTCGGCGACGTGGTCGTCACCGGCGCTCGTGGCCCGCGTTCGATCGAAGGCGTGACCGCTGAGAACAACCCCAAGTCGCGCGCCTCCATCACGGAAGCCTATATCGGCACCCAAGCTGCGGGTCAGACGATCCTGAACTCGATCAACCTGCTGCCGGGCGTCAACTTCACCAACAACGACGCCTACGGTTCGGCTGGCGGCGATCTGACCATCCGTGGTTTCGACGCCAACCGCATCTCGCTGACTCAAGACGGCATCCCGATGAACGACACCGGGAACTACGCCATCTACTCCAACCAGCAACTTGATCCGGAGCTGATTCAGCGCGCGTCTGTGAACCTGGGTTCGACCGATGTCGACAGCCCGACGGCGTCGGCCACCGGCGGCACCGTCAACTACATCACGCGTCGTCCTGAAAACGAGTTCGGCGTCATCTTCCAGCCCTCGATCGGCGACTTCGGCTACCGTCGCGTCTTCGGCTTGGTCGACACCGGCGAGTTCGGCCCGTGGGGTACGACGGCTTGGTTCTCGGCCTCGAAAACCGTCTACGATCATTTCGTGGGGGCCGGCGGCGTCGACAAGATGCAGCTGAACGGCCGCATCTATCAGACGCTGGGCGACAACGGCGACTTCGTCGCCCTGACCGCACACTACAACGAAAACCGCAATGAATTCATGCCGCGCGTTCGCTTGGCTGATTTCAACAAGGGCGGCGCATACGACAAGGACGACTACAACACCGTCCGTTCGCAAGCCACGTCGATCAACCCGTCGAACACCGGTAATATCCGCGGCCAATCGCGTTTCACGCTCAGCGACACGCTGAAGCTCACCATCGACCCGTCGTTCCAGTACACGCTGGCCCACGGCGGCGGCACCCAGAACATGAGCGAAACCGACCCTCAGCTGATCGGCAACTCGACCGCGGCTGGAGTGGATCTTAACGGCGACGGCGTGATCGACGGCGACACGATGGTCACCCTGTTCCGTCCGAACATCACCAATACGCACCGCTACGGCGTCACCAGTTCCTTGATCTGGGACGCAGCCGAGGATCATCAGTTCCGTCTGGCCTACACTTTCGACTGGGGTCGTCACCGTCAGACCGGCCAGTTCGGCTACATCGACGCCAACGGCTTCCCGGAAGATCCGTTTGCCGGTCGTAACGGCCGTGCGGTCGAACTGCCGGACGGCACAATCCTGCAGCGTCGTAACCGCCTGTCGTACGCCATGTTGAACCAGATCGCGGCTGAGTACCGTGGTTCGTTCTTCAACAATACGGTTGACGTGACCCTGGGCGCTCGCGCTCCGTTCTTTGATCGCGAGCTGAACAACTTCTGCTACCAGCGCGATACCTTCAATGCCTATTGCACCACGCAAACGGGAACGCCGGTTGCTGGCACGGACTTGGTGACTTTCCCGACTTCGTCGATGAACCCGCTTCCGAGGCCATCGGCTCAGGATCCGAATCCAGAATCGTATGCGTACGGCAAGCCGCGCTCGTTTGATAAGAAGTACGATGCCTTCCTGCCGAACGCTGGCGTGACCTGGCGTTTCGCTCCCAGCCAACAGCTGTACGTGTCGTATGCTGAGGGCTTCTCGGCTCCGCGCACTGACGACTTGTACGATGTGGTCGACGTCAATCCGGAACCGGAAACCACCAACTCGTACGACATCGGCTATCGTTATCAGTCGGGCACCCTGATCGCCTCGTTCGCGGCGTGGAAGACGGATTTCTCCAACCGCATTCTGCGTACCTTCGATGAAGCGGCCGGCATCTACCTGACCCGCAACGTCGGCGATGTGACCCTGCAAGGCTTCGACGGCCAGATCGGCTGGTCGCCGATCGAGAAGCTGTCGCTGACGGGCTCGGTCACCTACACGGACAGCGAGGTGAAGAACGACCTGCCGGATGGTCTCGATAGTAATGGCAAACCGAAGTTCATTAAAATCGCAGGCAACCGTCTGGTCGAAACGCCGGAATGGCAGTTCGGCGCCCGCGTGGCCTATTCGGTCGGTGCGTTCGACTTCGGTCTGCAGGGCAAGTACGTCGGCGAGCGCATGTCCAACGACATCAATACCGAAGTGGCTCCGGATTACACCACTTTTGACCTGGACGTTCGCTACAACCTTGCTTCGTTGGGCGCTGGCGGCTCCTACCTGCAGTTGAACGTCATCAATCTGCTGGATGAAGAGTACCTGGGCGATATTTCGAGCTCGACCACGGGCACGGCTCAGTATCAGCTGGGCGCGCCGCGTACCGCGATGATCACTCTGCGCGCTTCGTTCTAAACGCCAGCCAGGGTCTGAATAGGAGAAGGGCGGTCCGGAGACGGACCGCCCTTTCTTCTTTTGGCTTCGGGCGGGCTCCGCCGTGGCGCCATTGAACCGGGCGCCGTCAGGGCCTATCTCGCCCCCTTCGTGCTTCATCCTTTTGTGTGGACGTTCTCGCCCCATGACCCTGCCTATTCCTGCTGAATGGACTCCTCATCGTGCGATGTGGATCGGCTGGCCCAGCCACGCCGATCTGTGGGAGGAGAACCTCGAGCCGGCTCAGGCCGAGGTCGAGGCCCTGGTCCGCGCCCTCGCTGGCCCCGGCCGGGAGCAGGTCAAGCTGATGGTCGGCAATGACGAGGCCCTGGCCGACGCCCAGGCGCGCTTCGCCGATGTGGCGGGCGTGACGGTTGTGGCCGGGCGTTTCGGCGACATCTGGCTGCGCGACACCGGGCCGATCTTCGGCGCCGGCTCGGCCTCGGCTCAGGCCTTCGTCTTCAACGGCTGGGGCGGCAAGTACGACCTGCCGCACGATGACGAGGTCGCCGACCAGATCGGTGAACAGACCGGCGTCGCCCTGACCCGCCACGACTTCATTCTGGAAGGCGGCGCGGTGGATCATGACGGCGAGGGCACGGTGCTGACCACGCGCCAGTGCGTGCTGAACCGCAACCGCAACACCGGCTGGACGCAGGAGACGGCCGAGGCCGCCTTCGCGCAGGCCCTGGGCGCCAAGAAGGTGCTGTGGCTGGGCGACGGCCTGCTGAACGACCACACCGACGGCCACGTCGACAACCTGGCCCGCTTCGTCGCGCCGGGCGTGGCGGCCTGTCCGATCGGCTTCGGCCCCAAGGATCCCAACGCCGACGTCTATGACGAGACGGCCCTGGCCTTGGCCGCCATGACCGACGCCGCCGGACGCCCGATCAGGGTGCTGCGCATCCCTTCGCCCGGTCTGATCCTGGACGAGGACGAGCGTCCGGTTCCGGCCAGCCACATGAACTTCCTGATCGCCGACGGCGCTGTCGTTGTGCCGACCTATGGCAATGACATGGCCGCGCGCCTGGCCTGCGAGGCCCTGGCGACCGTCTTCCCCGATCGCGAGATCATCCCCCTACCGTCGACCGCCATCCTGTCGGGCGGCGGTTCGTTCCACTGCATCAGCCAGCAGGAGCCCGCCTGATGACCCGTCAGATCACCGTCGCCGCCATCCAGACCGCCTACGGCGAGGACATGCAGGCGAACATCGACAAGACCATCGGCTTCATCCGTGAGGCGGCGGCCAAGGGCGCCCAGGTCATCCTGGCCCCGGAGCTGTTCCAGGGACCGTACTTCTGCGTCTCGCAGGAAGAGAAGTGGTTCGGCGCCGCCTATCCCTGGCGCGAGCATCCGGCCGTGACCCAGCTCCAGCGGGTGGCCAGGGAACTGGGCGTGGTCCTGCCTGTCTCGATTTTCGAGCGCGAAGGGCCGCACTACTTCAACAGCCTGGTGATGATCGACGCCGACGGCGAGCTGATGGGCGTCTATCGCAAGAGCCACATCCCCGACGGCCCCGGCTATCAGGAGAAGTATTACTTCCGCCCCGGCGACACCGGCTTCAAGGTTTGGGACACGCGCTTCGGCCGCATAGGCGTCGGCATCTGCTGGGACCAGTGGTACCCGGAAACGGCGCGCGCCATGATGCTGCAGGGCGCCGAAGTGCTGCTGTATCCGACGGCTATCGGCACCGAACCGCATGACGACACCCTGGACACGGCCGCCCCGTGGCGCCGCGCCATGCAGGGGCACGCCGTGTCCAACGTCGTGCCGGTCGTCGGCGCCAACCGCATCGGTCATGAGCAGGTGACCGAGGCGGGCCAGATCTATTACGGCCACTCCTTCATCGCGGATCATCGCGGCGATCTGGTCGAGAGCCTGGATCGGGAGGAGGGCGTTCTGATTCACACCTTCGATCTGGACTTCCTGGATCGCCATCGCGCGGCCTGGGGCTTCTTCCGCGACCGTCGCACCGACCTGTACGGCGCCCTGGCGACGGGCCGCCCGGCCTGATCCGGCTCTGGCGGAATACCTGATCCAAACAAAAAAGAGGCGGAAGACCGGGGTCTTCCGCCTCTCTCATTTTACGCGTTGAACGCTATCAGAACTTCAGCGTGGCGCCGAAGGTGAAGTAGCGGCCGATCGCATCGTAGGTCTGCGGGAAGGTGTTCCCGTTGTTGGCCGACGTGGTGCCGATCTGCGAACCGACGATCGGCGGCGCCTTGTCGAACAGGTTGTTGATCGTCGCCGTCAGACGCACCGTCTGGGTGATGTCCCAGCGGCCGCTCAGGTCGAAGTAGTCGTAGCTGTCGATCTGGGCGTAGTCCGGGAACCACTTGGTGTTGCTCGGCTCGACTTCGACGCCGGACAGGTGACGCCAGCTCAGCGAGGCCGAATAGTCGCCCAGCGTCCAGGTGGCGCGGCTGTTCCAGCGTTGCTTGACCTTGGGTTCCCCGCACGACACCGAGTAGTAGCCGACGCAGTCACGCAACGTGGAGATCGGCGTGGCCTGGGTCTCGTGCTTGGTGACGATGTTGCCGTTGACGCTCAGGTCGACACGACCGATGTCCCAGCCGAAATCGACCAGTTCAACGCGGTAGTTGGCGGCCAGATCGAAGCCCGAAACGCGCTCGTTGCCGGCGTTGGTGGTCGGACGGATCACGCCCTTGGCCCCGTTGCCGTTCAGCGAGCCGTTAACGGCGCTGCGCTGGATGGCCTTGCAGCTGTCGTTGAACTCGAGGTTCGGGTTCATCGTCGTGCTGTAGCAGCCGTTCATGACATCATCCAAGCTGGGGCTGTTGATCGTCTTGTCGATCTTGATGTCATAGTAGTCGAGGCTCAGGCGCAGGCTTGGCGCGAAGGCCGGCTGCCAGACGGCGCCAATGGTCCAGGTGTCAGCCTCTTCCGGACCCAGATCCGGGTTGCCGCCGGTCTGTTGATTGACTTGACCCGAGTTGGGCTCGTCAACGGCGCCGATCAGGGCATCTGGAACGCCTGTGAGGCGGCAGAGATTGCTTAGGGTGCCGGCCTTGTACGCGTCAACGCTGTTGATCCGGTCCTTCTGGCACGGATCAATGGCGCGGTTGCCCAAGCCGGTGACCTGCGGGTTGAACAGCTCGCCGATGTTCGGCGCACGTGTGGCGCGCTGGTACATGGCGCGAACGCGGATGTCTTCCGTAGGCGACCAGTCGCCGCCCAGCTTGTAGCTGCCGTATTGCGACTTCCGTCCAGCAGCCTTGAACTCGGTCTGGCGGTAGCCCGCTTCCAGGTTCATGCTGTGGATGAAGGGCATGTTCTCGATCAGCGGGATCGCCAGTTCGGCGAAGCCCTCACGCATTTCGAACTGACCGTCGCGATCCGGAACCGGGGCGCCGGTGCCCAGGATCTCACCGTGCGATTGCGAAGCTTCATCGCCACGAGTGCTCGCGCTGGATCGACGCCATTCGGCGCCGAATGCGACAGCGATCGGGCGTTCGCTCCACGGGCTGCTCAGGTTCTCCGGCAGGACGCCCGAGATCGAGCCCGAGGCCACGTCCTGCTTGATCGTGGTTTTGCTCATCGACGACAGGTTGATGTAGTCGATCATTTCCTGGGTGATCGTGCCTTCAGGACCGAAGACGTTGATCGGCACGCAGCCGGCGACAGCGCCTGTCTTCGGATCTGCGCCGACCGGGAGGCACTGAGTCGTGGACGTCGTATTCAGCGCGTTCTGGAGCTTCGACAGCGATCCCCAGTTGATGCGCGTCAGCAACTGCTGGGTTTCGCCGTGCGAGACATAGGCGTCGTAGTTCCAGTCGGCGTTGATGTCGCCGCGGACGCCAGCCAGGAGTTGGACCGTCTTGTTTTCGATGTCCACCGGGCGGGTGCCCATTTCGGTGAAGCGACGGTTGATGGTCAGGTCCATAACCGTGGTGCCGGCTGCGCCTGAAACGCATTCAGCAGCGCCCAGCTTCAGGGCGTCGCAGAATTGCTGGCGCATCGCGTCAGGGATGAACGGGTTGCCGATCGGCACCTTATAGCTGTTGCCAAAGGTGCCGCTCGAAGCATTGTCCAGCGACACGTCGCTCTGAACATAGGTCAGGTGGGTGTAGACTTCAGCCGCTGAGTTGATCTTAAAGGTGCCGAGACCATTGATCTGGTAGCGGCTCAGCGGCGTCTGGTACAAGTTGTACGGGTTGTAGTTGTAGCCTGCTTTGTTGTAGCCGGCGTCGTTCTTACCGATCAGGGCGCCCGTGGTGGGGTCCAGTTCGGCGCCGTCGGGCAGAGCGATGCCGCTCAGGGCTTCATTAATCGTGTCGTCTGCATTCTTGACGATCAAGCGGGCCAGGCCGAAACGACCCGGCACCGAGGTGCCTGAACCCAGCGGGTCGCCGGTCGTCGACGAGCGCGCGACGGTGCCCCACGGGCGACGGTCCTGGTACAGCGGATCGGTCTTGGTGTAGCCGAAGCTGACGACGGCGTTGCCGCGATCCTCGGCGAAGTTGCCGCCGACGGTCAGGTCGAATTTGCGACGGACAGCGTCGTCTTCGCCCGAGAAGCCGTAGGAGGTGTTGAGCTCAACGCCTTCGAAATTGTTCTTCAAGATGAAGTTGACCACGCCGGCGACGGCGTCAGCGCCGTACACGGCGGAGGCGCCGCCGGTGACGGTGTCGACGCGCTCGACCAGAGCCAGCGGGATGGTGTTGGTGTCGACCACGCCTTCTAGGTTGAACGGCACCACGCGGCGGCCGTTGATCAGCACCAGCGTACGGTTGGTGCCCAGACCGCGTAGGTTGATCGTCGCGCCGCCGCCCGAGCCGTTGTTGGTGGCCGAACCGACGGCCGGCACGGCGGCCGGCAGATCCTTGACCAGTTCTTCAACCGCGACGGGCTGCGACATGGCGATGGATTCGGAGCTCATCGAGGTGATGGGGCTGGACGCCTCATAGCCCGGCTGGCGGATGCGCGAGCCGGTGACGACGATGGCGCTGACTTCGGAAACTTCTTCTTCGGCCGTTTGGGCGAAAGCCGGCGTGGCGGCCATGAAGCTGAGGGCGGCGCCCCCGATGATGGTCGAGGCGAGCAAGGACTCGCGGACAATTCTCTTTCTCAAAAGAGACCCTCTCCTGAACAAAACAAGCCGTGGCCCGCCCCCTACGATGGGGCTGAACCGACGGCTCGCGGTACGTGCAAGACCGAACGGCCTGCGCCGACGACATTACGGCGAGGCTTGCCTCAAGCAAGTCAGAATTGCGTCAATAATGGCACAGGCTGGAATAAATTGCCCTATATTGAAGTATATTCGGAATTTGAGGCAAAAATTACGCTTATTTCCGAAAATTGTCACGAACCGTGTTCTGCGATGCGCCGTCGCGATCATCGGCGCTGCTGCCCCAGGGGTAGCCCTTGTCGGCGCCGCAGTAAGCGCGGCCGCCTTGCCGGGCGTTCTCGACCACCAGGCGCGGACGCCAGCGGGCGACGCCGGTGAAGGCGTTTTCGGTGATGACATTGTATGACGGCGTCTGGTGACGAATGACGCCGCGCTCGCCGCAGTTGCGATAGAGGAAGACGCCGGCCCGCCCGCCCAATTCGAAGCGATTGCCGGTGATGCGGTTTCGCGCCGATCCGTCGACCGCGATCATCTCGCGCTCGGTGCGGGTGCGGAACAGATTGCCTTCGATCCGATTGTCCGCGCTTTCGGCGTCCAGGTAGAGGGCGGTGGAGACGCTGCGGCCCTCGAGCGTGGATCGGGTCAGGGTGAAACGGGTGACGCCGGGGCCGACGTAGAGCGGGATCGATCCCGTCCCCCGGATGATCACCTCATCGAGCGCAATATGGCTGGGCGCAGCCGCCTGGGCGGCGGCGGTGTGGTCGGCGGTGCGGGAGGAGGCGCGCAGGTCGTCATAGCTCCCGTCCGCCCCCATGCCCCACACCCGCACCGAGCCGTGGATCAGGCAGCGCGAGATGCGCACGTCCGTCGGACGGCTCCAGCGGTCGACGGCGATGCGGCGCGACCAGACGGCGATGGAGGGCGAGCGGGTGTTGACGGCGGCGCCGGGGCGGCCCACGGCGCCGCCTGCGCAGTCTAGGGCCGCGCCGGAGGCTTCGGCGCCTTCGATCAGGAGGGGGCGGACGATCGCCTCTCCAGGCGTCAGGACCGCGCGGCAGGTCAGGCGGTAGGGCGTTGTCGTTTCGGCGGTCAGTTCGGCCAGTTCTGAAGCGTCGCACGGGCGGGCGGCGGGCAGGGACCAGGTCTGGGCGCCGGCCAGGATCAGTCCCGCCAGCAGCGCCGCCATCAGGGCAAGGGCGTGGCCAGCGCCAGCGCTTCGGAGGCGCAGCCGGGCGCCGTTGCGGCGCGTGCACGCAGGACCGCCAACTCGGCGCGGGCGGCGGTCAGGTCGGCGGCGAACGCAGGCTGAACGGCGGCGGCGGCGAAGACGGCGCGGCCCAGATCCTCGCCGGCGGCGACGTCGCTGGGATAATGCATGCCGCAGACGAGGCGGCTCTGGCCGATCTCATGGGCCATGCGGCGCGCTTCAGTCGCGTGGCTGGGGTCCAGGGCGGCGAACGCTTCGCCATAGACGACGGCCACGGTCGAACTGCCGGAAGGATAGGAGGCGCTGCGTCGGCCCGCTTCGGTCAGGCGCTGACAGGCCTGGCGGGTCGGGTCGTCGCCGACGGGACGGGCGCGAAAGGCGCGCGCCTTGACGGATTCGGCGGCCGTATCCGCGTCGTGGAACAGGCGCTGCATCAACCGCGTCAGCTCCGGCGCGTCTTCCGGCGTGAGCCGCACGTCCAGCGCGCAGTTGAAATGTTGCAGCGCCAGCGGCGGGCGCAGTTCGGCATGGGCGGTGGCCAGCAGCCAGCGGTCGCTGTCTTCCAGCGCCGCCATGCGCGTCGAGCGCGCCTTGTCCGCTTGATCGACGGTCGAGCCGAGCGCGGGCGGCGCAGGCAGGGCGGCGGCCAGAGCGTCCAGCGCGTGGGCGTCCAGATAGCCGGATGGGACTGTCGCGGCGCGGGCCGCTTCCGGCCGCAGGGCTGCCGGGGTTCCGGCGCAGGCGCCCAGCAGCAGAGTCGCGGCGGCGGTCGCGACGAGCGCCGGGCGGCTGATCACGCCCCGTCGCTCCAGCTCAGCTGAACCGAGGTCAGGCCGTCTTCATCGGGCGCGGCCACGACCTGAAGGCTGGCGCCTTTTTCCGTGCGGGCGGAGGCGCCGTAGGCGCGCGCTTCGCCCTGGTTCATCGCCATGATGGGGGACAGGCCCGCCTTTTCGGCGCGCTGGCGATAGAAGTCGATCACGGCGTCGGGCGTGGCGTCGGTCGTGAAGGTGACGATGCCGCCGGGACCGTCGGGGCCGGATGCGGTGATCGGCGCGGCGTCGGTCTGGGCGCCGGGATAGAGGGCGGCGAAAGCCGGAGCGCCCTCGATGCCTGTGGCGGGCGCGGCGGGCGTCGCCGCGACGGGCGGAGCCGCCGCAGGCGCGGCCTCCCTCGCCGGTTCGGCGGCGCGAACTGAGGGCGATTCGACTTCGGGCGCGGCCTGACTGCGGTCATCGCACGCCGCCAAGCCGACGCTCAGCGCCAAGACGACGGTTGCCACGCTACGCTTCATTCAGCCTACGTCCTTAATCCCTATGCGACTATCTGCACCGTGGCCTATCCGTGCGGCGGCAGCAAGGCGGTTCAACCCGTAGGAGCGTCCACGTCGTCGCCGGGCTGGCCCGTCGACTTGCGAGCCTGTTCCGGGCCTCCCGCCGGACGCGAGCGGGTTTCGGCCATTTCGCGGCCCTGGCGAGCGATATCGGCGTTGATGGCGTCCTGGTCCGGATCGATCTCCGAGCCGGAAGCCGAGCCGCCCCGCAGCGAACCGGCGCGGGTGTCGGAACCGGAATCGCTGCCTTGCAGGGCCTTCTTCAGGGCGTCCTCGACGTGGCCCAGATCGGGCTTCTCGCCCATGGCGGCGGCCTCGCGGGCGTCTTCGTTCTCGGCGGCGGGATCGGTCATGGAAGGTCTCCTTGCTCGTGCAAGACAAGCGGACCGGTCGCGCGGAGGTTCCCATATTCACGCGAGGCGATGTTGCGCGCGAAAAGAAAAAGGGCCGGCGGATCGCTCCGCCGGCCCTCGTCTTTGTCGCGGGATCGAGACGGCGTCGCCCTCTGATCCGCGTCGATCTTACTTGCCGAACAGCTTGTTCCAGCGGCGCGGCTGACGCTTCTTCCACGTTTCGCGGTGATAGGCGTCCGAACCGATCAGCGGCACGACGGTCGTGGCTTCGGCGAAGACCATCTGTTCGTAGGTGGTCTGGACCTTGCCCCACGAGGCGGCTTCCTGCAGCGTCGAGGACGAGCAGGCGCCGTCGCGCACGTCGGCGACCGTGATCTGGACCGCATACTTGTGCATGTCGGCCTCGACGCCGAGGATCTCGGCGCAGACGACGGTGTCCTGGGCGAAGTTCTTCGGCACGCCGCCGCCGACCATGAACAGGCCGGTGACGCCCGCCGCGATCTTGATGTCGGTCAGTTCGCGGAAGTCGGCGATGGCGTCCAGCATCATGTAGGGCTTGCCCTCGGCCATGCGCTCCTTCTGGTGCTTGACCAGGCCGAAACCGGCCGAGGAGTCGACGAAGGCGGGGCAGAAGATCGGCGCGCCTTCTTCATAGGCGGTCTGGATCAGCGAGCCAGGCTTCTTGGCGTTGCCTTCCGACAGCCACTTGCCCATTTCCCAGATGAACTCGCGCGAGGAATAGCCGCGCGGCTCCAGGCGGCTGGCGATCTCATAGATGGCGTGGTCGCAGGCCTGCAGTTCTTCTTCGTCGATGTAGGTGTCGTAGATGCGGTCGATGTAGTGCGAGCGCAGGACATTGTCGTCCACCTGGCCGGCGGCCTGATAGTGCTTGAAGCCCAGGGCTTCGAAGAAGTCCATGTCGACGATCGAGGCGCCGGTGGCGACCACGGCGTCGACCATGCCGAACTTCACCATGTCGCGGTAGACGTCCATGCAGCCGCCGGCCGAGGTCGAACCGGCCAGGATCAGCCACGGCGAGCAGGCCTGGTCTTCCAGGGCCATGTTGAAGATGTCGGCCGCGCGGGCGGTGTCGCGCGAGGAGAACGACATCTTGCGCATGGAGTCGATGATCGGGCGGGCGTCGAAGCTGGTGATGTCGATGTGCTCGACGGTCGTGGCCAGGAGCTCCGCCTTGGCGTTGGAACGAACCGGTGCGTTCATCTCTCGGGTTTCCCTTTGGTTTGAGCGCCCGTCGTCAATAAGGAACAGCGGCCCGGACGGAGCGACGGGCCGCTGCTTGTACCAAAGCCTTGAGACATTTTTCAGTTCAAGGCGTGATGCGATGGATCAGCGCTTGCGCTTGCGCTGGCCCGCCTTGCCCTTGGGACGCGACAGGCGGACGACCTTGCGGGCGTTCTCCTCGGCCGTGGTGCGCACGGTCGGGATGGAGCGCGGCGCCAGGCCGTACATCGAGCCCATGGGGGCGTCCTCGACGGCGGCGATCTCGTGTTCGCCGTAACCGTTGAAGCCGGTCGACATGGCGACGCCATAGGCGCCCATCATGCCGATCTCGATGAAGTCGCCTTCCTGGACATCGGCCGGCAGCCAGAACGGGCCCGGCATGTGGTCGATGCTGTCGCAGGTCGGACCATAGAAGCGATAGGGCTTCAGTTCCGACGAAGATTCGCCGTCCCGGACCAGCTTGGTCGGGAAGGGCCAGCGCGAGTGGGTGGCGTCGAACAGCGAGCCGTACGACCCGTCGTTCAGATACAGGGCGTCGCCCTTGCGCAGGTCCACGCGGCACAGCACCGACGAGGCCTCGGCCACCAGCGCGCGGCCGGGTTCGCACCACAGCTCGGTCGTTTCCGACACCGGCATCTCGTTGAAGCCGCGATGGATGGCGTCGGCGTATTCGCTCAGGTCCGGCGGGACCATGCCCGGATAGACCGACGGGAAGCCGCCGCCGACATCGACGATATCGACGAAGACGCCCGCCTTCTTGATGGCGCGGCCGACCTGGGTCATCGCCGCCTCATAGGCCGAGGGGCGCATGCATTGCGAACCGACGTGGAAGCTGACGCCCATCAGGCCGTCCTTGACCGCATGGCGCGTGGCCAGCAGCAGGGCGGGGGCCTGGTCCGGCGAGACGCCGAACTTGCCCGACAGGGAATAGGCTGCGCCGTCCGCCGACACGCCCATGCGGACGATCAGGTTCAGGTCGTCGGCGTTGTCGGTGACGTCGAGGATCTTCTGCAGCTCGTCATGGCTGTCGAGCACGAAGGTGCGCACGCCGTGGTCGGCGTAGGCGGCCTTGATCGCGCCGCGGCTCTTGACCGGGTGCATGAAGGCCAGGCGCGCGTTCGGGCTGACCGAACGAACCAGTTCGATCTCGGCCAGGGAGGCGACGTCGAAGGCGTTGACGCCGTTCTCGACCAGAACCTCGATGATCCAGCGCGAAGGGTTCGCCTTCACGGCATAGAAGACGTCGGCTTTTAGATTGTCCTGGAACCACTGCGCCGCTACGGCAACGGAGCGGGGACGCACGAGTGCGACCGGACGCTCCGGGGACCGCTGACGGACCAGGTCCAGGGGAAGCTGGTACGTGTGCAATTCACGTAACCCCCTGATGATTGTTAAACCCAGACCCGGCGTTAGCGGCGCAAGATAGGACCTACGGGGTCCGCCGGAACGCGCGATATGGGGGCATTGGCCTGTCATGTAAAGTGGAAATTTCATGGCGGGGTTGCATGGCGCGCGCGCCGCAGCGCTCGGCTGAATCGGCGCCGCACTGGACGAAATCGACGCAGACATGCCATTAAGACTTGCCCTTGCGCCCGTCTCGCGTCATGCGGCGCCCCCTTTGTCGCAACCTCATCCATGGGTTCATGAGTTCTTCAACAGCCGCCGTCGCGTCCGTTCGCGACGTCTCGAAGACCTACGGGGCCAGAAAGGCGCTCGACGGCGTGTCCGTCGAGGTCGGCGCCGGTGAAATGGTCGCCCTGATCGGTCCCTCTGGTTCGGGCAAGTCCACCCTGCTGCGTTCGATCACGGGTCTGCACCCCATCGATCCCGGCGGAACCATCACGGTCTTCGGCGAGGTCGTTCAGCAGAACGGCCGCGTCACGGGCGCCGTGCGCCGCGCGCGCAGCCGCCTGGGCATGATCTTCCAGCAGTTCAATCTGGTGGGGCGGCTGAGCCTCTTCTCCAACGTCATGCTGGGCGCCCTGGGGCGCCTGCCGTCGTGGCGCGGCCTGTTCGGCGTCTGGCCGGGCGCGGACAAGGACAAGGCCATGGCGGCCCTGCACCGCGTCGGCGTGTCCGACTACGCCGCCCAGCGCGCCAACACCCTGTCGGGGGGCCAGCAGCAGCGCGGCGCCATCGCTCGCGCCATCGTCCAGGGCGCCCAAGCCATCCTGGCCGACGAGCCGGTCGCCTCGCTCGATCCCGTGTCGGCCCGCAAGGTCATGGAGCTGCTGGTCGAGCTGAACAAGCGCGACGGCATGGGCGTGATCGTCACCCTGCACCAGGTCGACTACGCCATTCGCTACTGCAACCGCGTCATCGCGCTGCAGAAGGGCAAGGTGGTCTATGACGGCCCGTCCACGGGCCTGGACACCCAGCGCCTGATCGAAATCTACGGTCCCGAGTACGAGGACGCGTTCTGGGAAGCCAAGGCATGACCCGCATCGCCATCAATCGCCGCCTGCTGGGCGCCGCCGCCATCGCCGCCATGACCCTGGGCCTCGCCGCCTGCGGCAAGGGCGAAGAGACCAAGTCGGGCGCCGCGCCCAGCGAAATCACCTTCTCCATCCTGTCGGCGGAAGGCCAGGCCTCGGCCGGGCCGCTGTGGCAGCCGCTGCTGGACGATATGTCCAAGGCCATCGGCGTGCCGGTGAAGCCCTATTTCGGTTCGAACTACACGGTTCTGGTCGAGGCCATGCGCGGCAACCACACCCAGGTCGGCTGGTTCTCGGCCAAGCCCGAGGTCGAGGCCATCGACCGCGCCAACGCCGAGGTCATCGCCCGCACCGTCAACCGCGAAGGGCTGGACTCCTATCAGTCGACCCTGATCGTCAAGAAGGGCTCGGGCATCACGCTGGACAAGGTGCTGGCCTGCGGCAAGCAGTACAATTTCGGCATCGGCGACGCCCAGTCGACCTCGGGCACGCTGGCGCCCATGACCTTCCTGTTCAACGCGCGCGGCGTCGTGCCGTCGCAGTGCTTCAAGACCGTGCGCTCGGCCAACCACCAGGCCAACGCCTTCGGCGTGGCCACGGGCGTGATCGACGTGGCGACCTCCAACAGCGTCAACCTGGTCTTCATGCGCCGCGAGAACGCCCAACTGGCCGATCAGATCGAGGAGATCTGGACCTCGCCGCCGGTGCCCGAGAGCGGCATCGTCGTGCGTGAAGACCTGGATCCGGCCCTGAAGGAAAAGATCCGCGGCTTCTTCCTGACCTACGGCCAGGGCGAAGGCCCTGAGGCCGAGCGCCAGCGCAAGGTGCTGGCGGGTCTGGAGTATTCGCGCTTCGCCCCGGCCGATGATTCCTATCTCAACCCGATCCGCGAGATGATCGCCGACCAGAAGCGCGGCGAAGCCGAAGCCAAGGGCGACAAGGCCGGCGTCGCCGCCGCCGAAGCCGAGCTTCAGCGCCTGCGCAGCCTGCGTGAGGTCCAACCTTGACCGCAGCTCCGCTTCCGACGTCGCCGGTTCCGGCCGCGCCGCAAAAGTCCGCCGTCTCCTGGGCGATGGACGTCTTGGTCTGGGGCGGCGTGATCGCCGTCCTGCTGTACAGCGTCGACGCCGTCGACCTGGGCAACATCTCGCGCCTGTTCTCGGGCAACGACAGCATGAAGATGTTCGTCCACGACCTGCTGCGGCCGGACTTCTCCGACTGGAGGATGTTCGTCGCCAAGATGTGGGAGACGATCCAGATCGCCCTGTGGGGCACCTTCCTGGCCGTGCTGTTCGGCATTCCGCTGGGTCTGGCCGCCGCCCGCAACATGGCCCCGGCCTGGGTCGTGACGCCGGTGCGCTGGCTGATGAACCTGCTGCGCTCGGTGCCGGACCTGGTGATCGGCCTGCTGTTCGTCACCGCCGTGGGCCTGGGCCCGCTGGCCGGCGTCCTGGCCATTACCCTGAACACGGCGGGCGTCCTGGCCAAGCTGTTCTCCGAAGCGGTCGAGTCGATCGACAAGGGTCCGGTCGAAGGCGTGCGCGCCACCGGCGCCTCCAAGCTGCACGAGATCGTCTGGGGCGTGATTCCCCAGGTGGCGCCGCTGTGGACCTCCTTCGCCCTCTACCGTTTCGAATCGAACAGCCGCTCGGCCACCGTGCTGGGCCTGATCGGGGCGGGAGGCATCGGCCAGGTGCTGTTCGACAGCATGAACGCCTTCAACTTCAAGGCCGTGTCCGCCATCGTCATCATCGTGGTCATCGCCGTGACCCTGATCGACACCCTGTCCCAGATCATGCGTAAACGCCTGCTCTGACGACGTATCGGGCAGGTTTGCCCTGACTGTCACAAAGGTCTGGCCGGACCGTCACATTTTCCTGCTTTAAGCGTCGTGCACTGACGACTGGAGAAGGTCCGGCCATGATCCGCACACTGAAGTTCACGGCCTGCGCGGCCGCCCTGCTGGCCCTGACGGCCTGCGGAAACAATGAGGGCGGCGGCGCCGCCGGTTCGCAGAAGGCCCGGACGGGCATATGGGCCGCCGGTTCCTCGACCGTCTTCCCCTTCGCCACCCGCGTGGCTGAGACCTTCGCCCGCAACGGCGGGGGCGGCTCGGCCCCCCGCGTCGAATCCCTGGGCACCGGCGGCGGCATTCAGGCCTTCTGCTCGGGCGTCGGCCCTTCGACCCCGGACATCGCCAACGCCTCGCGTCCGATGAAGCAGAGCGAGTTCGACCGCTGCGTCGAGAACGGCGTCACCGACATCGTCGAGATCAAAATCGGCTACGACGGCATCGTCGTCGCCACCGCCCGCACGGGCCAGAGCTTCAACCTCGAGCTGAACGACCTCTACGAGGCCCTGGCCAAGGAAACGCCGGGCGCGGACGGCCAGCTGGGCCCGAACGCCGCCAAGACCTGGAACGAGGTCAACAAGGCCCTGCCGGCCACCCGCATCCAGGTCTACGGTCCGCCGCCGACCTCGGGCACGCGCGACGCCTTCCTGGAGCTGGGCATGGCGCCGGGCGCCAAGCTGATCCCGGCCGTCGCCGCCATCGAGAAGCAGGACAAGACCCGCTTCGAAACCGTGGCCCACACCCTGCGTGAAGACGGCGCCTGGATCGACTCGGGCGAGAACGACAACGCCATCGTCCAGACCCTGAACCGCACGCCGGGTTCGCTGGGCGTGTTCGGCTTCTCCTTCCTGGAGCAGAACATGGACACGGTGAAGGCCGAGACCATTGACGGCGTGGCCCCTTCGGTCGCCACCATCGCGGATGGCTCCTATCCGCTGGCCCGCAGCCTCTACATCTACGTCAAGAAGGCCCACATCGGCGTGACGCCGGGCCTCGAACAGTTCGTTCAGGAGTTCATGTCCGAAGGCGCCGCCGGCCGCGGCGGCTATCTGCAGGACCGCGGCCTGGTGCCGCTGGTCGCCGACGAACTGGCCGCCGAACGCGCCAAGGCCTCGGCCATGACCTCGATGGCCCGCCCGAACTAGGCGGCGAGCAGACTTTAAGAAAGACAGGCCGCCCTTTCGCCGGGGCGGCCTGTTTTCTTATGCGCCGGCGTCCGGCCGCATCGCGCAGGCCTCGGCCAGTATGGCGAAGGGCAGCAGCACCGCCCCGTGCCGCGCCCGGAAGGATCGGGCGGCGTCGAATATCTCGGGCGTCTCCAGACCCTCGACCGCCGCATCCTCGCCCTCAAGGCGGCGCTGCATGGCGTCATGCCAGCCGGCGGCGGCGTGCAGCCTGAGGCCCTGGGCGCTGCGCACGACCAGAGCCGTCGCCGCCGCGCCCAGGGTGCAGGCGCGGACGCGCCAGCCGAAGGCCTTGATCCGCAGCGCCGCGTCGAGGGCGATGTCCAACGTCACCCGGCTGCCGCACAGGGGGCCGACCTGGGTCAGAGACAGGTCGGCCCCCTCCAGGCGGCGATCGTTGCGGACTACCGCCGCCAGCGTCCTGATCCGATCGTGATAGAGGCTCGGGAGCGGATCGTCGGGCGTCATGCGGCGCCGTCGTCCTTCATCTGACGGCCCAGAACGCCCAGGAAGCGGATGGCGAAATGCAGGCCGCGGCGGACGTCTTCGTCACCCGCCGCCCGCACCAGCCCCAGCAGCGACGGTGGGGGCGTGTTGGCGGCCTGGGCTCCGGCGTAGCGCGCAGCGTTGCCCAGGGTCCAGGCGGCGCCGACGCCCTCCTCATAGACTTTCATCAGCTTCTGGATCATGGCGTCGTCCGACATGTCGACCGCGTCCGACAGCAATGAGAGAAGGTCGATGACGTTGTCGAAACGCTGTCCCTGAAGCAGGGGAGCGGCCTTGTCGATCAGATGCTGGACGCCGCGCTCGGTGGCTTCGTCGATGACGATGGCCGGTGCGGGGGCGGTGGTTTTGGCGGTGCTCATGGTGTCTTTCCCCTTGGTTTCAGTGTCTGCGGCCATGGATCAGACGATCCCGCGGGCGACGGACCAGTAGATGCCGCGGTTGAAGGCCTTGCGCAGAAGGCCCCCGACCTTGGTCGGCGGGGTGGGGTGGACGTCCTCGTCATAGTCGTACCAGAGCGGCATTCCGACCTCGAGGCCCATCTGGGCGACGGCCTGAACCTTGCCGTCATAGGCGTCGACGGTGCGGCCGATGCGGATGTCGCCGGCGATGTTGTTGACGATCACCGGGCACTGGTTGTGGCAGGAGCCGCCCGCCTTGCTGACCGGCAGGTCGACGGTGTCGCCCATGACATAGGCGTTCCGATAGCCTTCCATCTGCAGCGTCTGGCGGTCGGTGGGCAGCCAGCCTTCGTTGTTCGCCGCCTGGGACACGCCGCTTTCCAGCACGGCGTCCACCGCCCGGATCGGCGGGGTGCACATCAGCAGGTCGAAGCCTTCTTCCTTGCCTTCGGCCGAGGTGGCGATCTTCTTGTCGGGATCGACCGAGTTCAGGGTGAAGCCGCGCTGGTATTTGATGCCCTTGCTCTCGAAGATGGAGGGCAGGATTTCGCAGGTCTCCTGCTGCAGGAACAGACAGTTGCGCAGCAGCTGGGCCACGCTGGGATAGGTGTAGACGATCTCGACCTGATCGCGGATGCCCCGGCGACGCAGGTACTCGTCCAGCATCAGGGTGGTTTCGATCGGGGCGATGCCGCACTGGTGCGGCACGTTCGGGGTCTCGGGGAAGTTCACCGTGATGAAGATGCGGCCCTTCTCGAAGCGGCGCAGCTTGTCGGCCAACTGGCGGGCCGGGTCGTGCTGATAGAAGTAATCGCCCGCTTCCTTCAGTCCGGGAATACGTTCCGGCGCCGGCAGGCAGCCGGTCGAGACGACGATGTAGTCATAGCCGATGACCTGACCGCTCTGGGTCTTCACGCGTGAACCGGCGAAGTCGAACTGCACCACCTTGTCGACCATGAAGTCGATCTCGGGGCGCAGCAGGCTGCGTTGCTTGCGGCGCAGCTCTTCATTGAAGAACATGTCGAAGGCCACATACATGAACGCGGGCTTGTAATAGTGCCACGGAGAATCGCTCAGCATGGTGACCTTCACCTTGCCGCTGGCGATTTCAGGATACAGCTTCGCGACCAGACTGTTGGCGGTCATGGTCCCGCCGATGCCCCCGCCGACCACCAAGATGTGCTTGGTCAAATTCTCGCCCTCCTCAAGACGTCGCGGACGGCTCGCCCTTCCGCCTGACTGAGGACGATAGCCGAAGGATTTGTGCGCCGGAGATCGGAGCTTTCCATTTTGCAAAGGTCGCCGCCGAGCCTAGGTTGCGACGGTGCAGGCGGTGAGGATGGGGTGTGATGGAACCGGATGCGGAGGAACGCATCAAGGCGGCCGCTCAGGCTCAGGTGATCGAGTGCCTGAACCGGTTCTATGCGATGGAAACAGGGCTGTGGGGCGGCCCCCTGGACGCCTTGATCGTGCGGACCATCATCGTCGGCGACATTCAGGGACGGCCCTATGACCTGTCGGCGCTGGCCGGCGTCCTCGATATTCCGGTGTCGACGATCCACCGCCGGGTCAATGATCTGGTCGAGCGCAACCTGCTGGAGCGGAGCGCCGCTGGTCGGTCAGTCTATCTGAAGCCCACGGTTCAGACGCGCCAGGCGCTGGACATGACATTCGACGACATGCTGGCCACGTTGACCCGCCTTTACCGAGGCGACGTCGGGCCGCGCTGCGGCGTGCCCGACTGATCAGGCCGCAACGCGCCGCCGCAGCCGCGCCACCCGGCGCAGGCGGCGCCAGAAGCGACCGCGCGCGGGCTCGGGATAGGGCTGCAGGTTTTCGACGAACTGCTCGGCCGAGGCGCGCCAGCTGAACTTCTCCGCATAGGCGCGGACGTCCTTGCGATCGAGCTCCAGGCACTTCAGGCAGGCGGTCTTCAGGTCGTCGTCGATGAAGCCCGCGCCCGAGCCGGGGATGATGTCGATCGGACCGTGCGCCGGATAGGCGGCGACAGGCGTGCCCGTGCCCATGGCCTCCAGGATCACCAGGCCGAAGGTGTCGGTCCAGCTGGGAAAGACGAAGACGTCGGCGTCGGCGAAGCAGCGCGCCAGATTCTCGCCGAACTTGGCGCCGAGGAATTTCGCGTCAGGATACTTCTCTTCGAGCTCGGCGCGGGCCGGACCGTCGCCGACGATGATCTTGGTGCCGGGCAGGTCCAGGCCCAGGAAGGTCTCGATGTTCTTCTCGACCGCCACCCGGCCGACATTGAGGAAGAAGGGGCGGGGCCAGTTCTCGCCGCCCATCTCCTGGTAGATCGGCTCCAGGTCGGGGCGGAACAGCTCGGTGTCCACGCCGCGCGTCCAGGGCGAGACGTTCTTGAAGCCGTGCTCGACCAACTCATCGCGCAGGGTCGGGGTGGCGACCATCAGTCGGCCCGACGGCTTGTGGAACCACTTCATATAGGCGTAGCCGACCTGCACCGGGATTGGGAAGCGGGCCGAGACATATTCCGGGAATTTGGTGTGATAGCTGGTCGTGAACGGCAGCTTCCACTCCACGCAGATGCGCCGCGTGGCGATGCCCAGCGGACCCTCGGTGGCGATGTGGACGGCTTCCGGCTCGAAGGCGCGCAGACGTTCGCGAATCTCTTCCTCGGCGCCCAGGGCCAGGCGGATCTCGGGATAGGTCGGGCAGGGGATGGTCTTGAACTGGCTCGGTTCGATGACCTCCACCTCATGGCCCATGGCGCGGCATTCGGCCACGGTGCGGGTCAGGGTGCGGACGACGCCGTTGACCTGAGGCTCCCAGGCGTCGGTGACCAGAACAATGCGCATGAAGTCGATAGGGCCTTGAGCCGTTTCGCGGAGGCGAAACTTCTAGACGCTCCGCATGACGAAGGCGAGACGGGCTGATGCGGCAATGCCGTCGCTGCCTTCACCTTCTCGAGAACAGCATAGGTCCGTGCTGCGCGCCAAATCTGCCGTACGGCGGGTCTAGAACAATGAAACGCCCGCCTTCCTGTCTGGCGACAGGCTGGAAACAGCGCGCTCCACCTCGGCATAGGCGGCTATGATGTGATAGAAGGAACTGGCTGGCGCCGGTTCATCGATAAAGCGTCCTATCTCGAGCAATTTGTCCTTCCACAGCCCGTCGGAGGTCAGGTAACGCCATAGGCTGGCTTCTGCCCGGGCTGCTTGGTTGAGGCAGAACTCGCGTCGACCGTCATCCAATAGAGTTGCGAAAATCAAAGAAGCCTTGAGCCATTCTGTCTGCGGCCAAAGGCGCGCGCGCTCGCTTCGGACTGTGCCGTTGATGTTGCGGCTGTCGATAATGACTTCCTTGTGAGGGTCGAAACCGTCAAGCCCGCTCAAGTAGAGGCTCCAGGCAAGATCCTTGAGTTCACTATCTCCGCGCGCCCTTGCGTGCTGTGCGAGCAGACCTGACCATTCCAACTGATGACCGGGCTCAATGAGCTCACTGCGTCGGTCGCCGGGAGGTGTCCAGTTCTCGTCGAAGAACTCGCCGATAAGACCGCTCTTCTGATCGATAAGCCGAGTGCGGGCGATCGCGACGATGGAGTCGGACAGGTCGCGCCAGCCTCTGTCGGCGCTTATCGCCTCCCATCCCATGGAGGCTTCGAGCATGTGCATGAGGGGATTGGCTTGGTACGGCTTGGTGCCGACCTCCGTGAGCCCCCCTTTGTGGCTTCGTTCTATCAGCAGCAGTTCACGGACCTTTGCAGCCCGTGCTTCCAGGTCTGCTCGATCAAGTGAACGGCGCGTGATGGCGAGAGCCAAAAGCAGGAAGGCCTGATCGTATAGACTTGCATGTTCATCGATCGGCTGGCCGTCCATATCAAGAACGGAGCGAAGAAGCCCGTCCGGTCGCGTGAAGCGCTGGTCCAGATAGTCCATGCCGCTTTCAACCGCTCGCCGCCAGGGGCCTTGCCAGCCCATCAGACCTGCTTGGCCATAGGCATAGATCTGCCTGGCTTGGACGCGAGCGCGTTTTGAGGATCTTACGCGGCGGCCGTCCAGCGCGAGAGTTTCCTCGAACGCTCCGCTGTCATTCTGGCCAAGCGTGCACCAAATCGGCAATGCCTTGCTTCTGAGCCAAGCGCTCAGGCGCGCGGCGCTCTCATAGAAGGAAGGAGGGGCCGACACCTCAAAATCGAGATGCCTGGGGGATAGATCGCCCAGGCGCCTGACGACTTTTTTAACGTCTTGGCTGCGCTTGAGGTCGGTCACGAGAACGGCGTCTTGCTCGACGACGATCGCGACATTTCTCAAGCCGATAGCTGCAACCAGAACACCATCGCGGGCGCGAATGAGGCAGCCTTCAGAATCTTCTAAAACGTGCAGACCCACATCGCCTTCTCCTGAGGCGTGTACGGAGTCCCATGCGCCGAGATCCGACCATTCGAACGATACTGGAAGCACTGAAGCGCAGCGTGTCTTCTCCATTATCGCATAATCAACGGAGATCTTGGCGGCGGACCGGAAGGATTCGCCCAGAATGAGGCAACTGCTGTCGGGGACTGCGGTGTCGACCGCATCTCTGACACTGGCGTGCAGTGAGGCTGTTGACTGTGCAAACTCCTGTTCAAGCACTTCAGCCTGCACGATGAAGTTGCCGCTATTCCAAAGGTATCCGTTATCGATATATCGTTTTGCTGCGCTTTCGGTCGGCTTTTCCACGAAGGCGGCGACTTCGCTCAAGCCTGTGTTCGCGGGGGCGATGTAGCCATAGGCGGAAGAAGGCGAAGTCGGCACGATGCCCAAGGTTACGATTCGTCCAGCCAGTGACGCTTCAACGGCAAGCTCTACGGCGTTCTGGAAGGCGTTATGATCTGGTATGTGGTGGTCGGAAGGCACGAACAGATTGACGGCGTCCGGCGATTGCCGCCGTGTCCAGATCGCTGCTGCGGCCATCGCCGCGGCAGAGTCTCGTCCTTCCGGCTCCAGTAAGATAACGGCTGAAACGCCGATTTCAGATAGCTGATGCAGAATTGTTTTCTGGTGCTTGGCGCCGCCCACGACGACGAGGCGGCCGTCGCCGCTCGCCAAGGGCGCGACGCGTTGCGCCGTTTCTTGGAAGAGAGACCGATTGCCTGCGAGAGGAATGAAGTGTTTGGGACGGGATGGCCGTGACGCGGGCCACAGCCTCGTCCCGGCTCCGCCGCAAAGAATAACGGGATAAACAGGTGGCCTCGACTTCATGGGTTCCGGTTTAGCTGGGCGTTTCCGGTTGGTCGAGAGCCGGTGGGGCGGGGCGCCCTTCTGGGGCGCCAGGAGCGGTGTTCATCTCCAGGGTGCGCCTTGGACGAGGTGATTCTTCCAGCGCGTCTTGGGGTGACGAAATCAAGCGTAGGGCGTCACCGGACTCGCGGTAAAATTCATACACCGCCGGGGCATTTTTTCCGAAGGATTGATGCGGGTCGCTTCAATCATTCAATGCACATTCGGATAATCTGGCCATATATGACTAAAATTGAAGGCCTTCTGTCCTGGGATTTTATAGATTGATGACGCCGACCGATCTTCGCCATTGGGATGAGCTAGACCGGAACAAGTACCGGGACGAACGTGAGGTGGTGGCCAAACTGCTGGCTGCCGAACCCCTGACGCCTGACGGTCGCGCGGCGGTCCTGAACGATGCCGTCGGCCTGGTCGAAAGCGCCCGTAAGAGCCAGAAGCGCCAGGGCGTGGTCGAAAGCTTCCTGCAGGAGTTCAGCCTGGGCACCCGCGAAGGTCTGGCCCTGATGTGTCTGGCCGAGGCCCTGCTGCGCACGCCCGACGCCGACACCCGCGACCGTCTGATCGCCGAGAAGATCGGCTCGGCCGACTGGGCCAGCCACATGGGTCAGTCCGACAGCCTGTTCGTCAACGCCTCGACCTGGGGCCTGATGCTGACCGGCAAGCTGGTCGATGTCGACGATGAAGCCCGCAGCGACCTGCCGAACTTCCTCAAGCGTCTGGTCGGGCGTCTGGGCGAGCCGGTCATTCGTCAGGCCGTCGCCACCGCCGTCAAGATCATGGGCGAGCAGTTCGTCGTCGGCCGCACCATCGAGGCGGCCCTGAAGCGGTCGGACCGCGAGAACTGGCTGTGCAGCTTCGACATGCTGGGCGAGGGCGCCCGCACCGCCGCCGACGCTGAACGTTATGAAAAGATATACGCCGACGCCATCGAGGCCGTGGGCAAGACCGCCAAGGGCGAAGGCCCTGAGCGCGGCCACGGCGTCTCGGTCAAGCTGTCGGCCCTGTCGCCGCGCTATCAGGCGGTGCAGGAAGACCGGGTGTGGGAAGAGCTGTATCCCCGCATCCTGCGCCTGGCGCTGATCGCCGCCAAATACGACATCAACTACACCATCGACGCCGAGGAAGCCGACCGTCTGGCCCTGTCGCTGAAGTTGCTGGAGCGGCTGGCCCGCGAACCGGCGCTGGGCGACTGGCAGGGGCTCGGCCTCGCCGTTCAGGCCTATCAGAAGCGCACGACCGAGACGGTGGCCAAGCTGGCCGAACTGGCCAAGTCGTCGGGCCGCCGCCTGATGGTGCGCCTGGTCAAGGGCGCCTATTGGGACACCGAGATCAAGCTGGCCCAGGTCAACGGCCGCACCGACTATCCGGTCTTCACGACCAAGCCCGCGACCGACCTGAACTATCTGGTCTGCGCCAAGGCGCTGATCGAGGCCTCGCCCTACATCTTTTCGCAGTTCGCCACCCACAACGCCCACACCCTGGCCGCCGTGCACCGCATGGCCGCCGATCGCCGCGTGACCATCGAGTTCCAGCGCCTGCACGGCATGGGCGAGGCCCTCTATGACGGCGCCAAGGCCGAGTGGGGCGATGTCGTCGTGCGCGCCTACGCCCCCGTCGGCGGCCACGAAGAACTGCTGCCCTACCTGGTGCGCCGCCTGCTGGAGAACGGCGCCAACTCCTCCTTCGTCCACGCCCTGCTGGACGAGCGCGTGCCTGCGGCCGACGTGGCCGCCGATCCCATCACCTCGGTTGAGGCCCAGCCTGACCGCCATCCGAAGATCCCTGTACCCATGAACATCTACGGTGACCGCCAGAACTCCCTCGGCCGCGACTATTCGCAGGCTGCCGACCGCGAGCGCCATGCGGCCGCTCTGGAGCGTGTTGACAGCGAGAAGCTGACCGCCGGCCCGATCATCGGCGGCAAGCTGCGCGCCGGGGTGAACGCACAGGACGTCACCAACCCCTATGACCGCACCCGCGTGCTGGGCCATGTGTCGGAAGCCTCGGTTGAAGACGTCGATCTGGCTGTCAACACCGCCGCCAACGCTCAGCTCGCCTGGGATCGTCTGGGCGGCGCGGGCCGCGCACCCGTCCTGCGCGCCATGGCCGACGCCCTGGAAGCCGATCTGGACCGTCTGGTCGCCCTGCTGTCGCGTGAAGCGGGCAAGACGCTGAACGACGGCGTGGCCGAGGTGCGCGAAGCCGCCGACTTCTGCCGCTACTACGCCCTGCTGGCCGAGCGCGACTTCGGCGGCCGTCAGACCTTGAAGGGCCCGACCGGCGAGACGAACGAACTGGTGCTGCACGGCCGCGGCGTCTTCGCCTGCATCAGCCCGTGGAACTTCCCGCTGGCCATCTTCACCGGCCAGATCGCGGCCGCGCTCGCCGCCGGCAACGGCGTGGTGGCCAAGCCCGCCGAGCAGACGCCGCTGATCGCCGCCGAAGCCGTGCGCCTCTACTACAAGGCCGGTCTGAACCCCGACCTGCTGGCCCTGGTTCCCGGCCGCGGCGAGACCGTCGGCGCGGCCCTGACCAACCATCCGGGCGTCGACGGCGTGGCCTTCACCGGCGGCACCGACACCGCTTCGGCGATCAACCGCGGCCTGGCCGCGCGTCCGGGCGCCATCATCCCCTTCATCGCTGAAACGGGCGGCCTGAACGGCATGTTCGTCGACACCACGGCGCTGAAAGAACAGATCATCGACGACGTCATCCTGTCGGCCTTTGGCTCGGCCGGTCAGCGTTGCTCGGCCCTGCGCGTCCTCTATGCGCCCAAGGATTCGGCCGACGCCCTGATCGAGGGCCTGAAGGGCGCGCTGGCCGCCCAGGTGCTGGGCGACCCGACCGACGCCAAGACTGACATCGGCCCGGTGATCGACGCCGAAAGCCGCGCCAACCTGGAAGCCCACGTCGAGCGCCTGTCCAAGGAAGCCAAGATCATCGCCCGCGCCGAACTGCCGGCCGGCGCCGACAAGGGCGACCTGTTCGCCCCGACCATCGCCGAGATTCCAACCCCGGACTTCCTCGAGCGCGAAGTCTTCGGTCCGATCCTGCACGTCTATCGCTACGAGCCGAAGGATCTGGAAAAGGTCGCCGGTAAGCTGGCGGCGCGCGGCTTCGGCCTGACGCTGGGCGTCCACAGCCGCATCGACGCCTTCGCCCGTGAGGTGATGGAACTGGTCCCGGCGGGCAACGTCTATGTCAACCGCTCGATCATCGGTGCGGTGGTCGGCGTGCAACCGTTCGGCGGCGAAGGCCTTAGCGGCACTGGTCCGAAGGCCGGCGGCCCCAACAGCCTGATCCGCTACGCCGCCGAAAAGGCTATCAGCATCAACATCGCCGCCCAGGGCGGGGATCCGGCGCTGCTGAACCTGTAAGTTTGCGGTAAGCGAAGCGCGACGGCGGCCGTCGCGCTTCGCCCTAAATCGGTCTAAGGCCTTCGCTTAAGGAGCCTAGATGATCGATTTGTTCCGCAGTGAGAGTGTCGTGGTTCGCAGCATGCCGACGAAGGATGTCAGCCGCTGGATCGTGACCTTCGACAACTATGGTATCGGACATGGCTTTGATCGACCTGGCTTTGGTCAAGAATTCCTGCGCCAATCTGGAGTGTCCGCCCTCCATGTGATGGGATGCCAGGAGGACTGGTACCAATACCCCGAAATGGCTGAGGCAATGGCAGCGGCTCGAGCCGCGACGGTCGGGGCTGATCGCGTGATGACCTATGGATCCAGCATGGGCGGTTACGCGGCCATTCGTTTTGCTGACGCCGTCCGGGCACATGCCGTGTTGGCGCTTTCGCCGCAATATTCGATCGATCCGCAGAAGATGCCTTCGGAGACACGCTGGCTTCAGGACAGCCATCGTATTACCTGGCTACCTGAAGTGGACGGTAGGATCATTTGCCGCGCTCGACCAGTCGTGGTTTTCGACCCGCTGGAAGACGGGCATCAGGTGACCCGGATCCAGAGAGATATCGACATAAGGCAAGTTGCTTTGCCTTATGTTTCTCATCCCGCTACCACGTACTTGGCTGAGACAGGGCTTCTGAAGCCGCTGGTGCTTCAAGCGCTCTCGGGTGACTTCGAGCATATTGCCTTTGGACGCGAAGCTCGAAGACGCCGGGGGGCGAGCAGCTTCTACCTCTCGAATCTGGCGATGAGGCAACCCGCGCATCGGCGAGGTCTCGCTCTGGATTTGGCTCAGCGAGCTGTAAAAATTGGTCCTTCAAGTCCGCTCGCAAGCTTGGCTCTTGCAAGGTTGTTATCGGCGGAAGGGCGGCATGACGACGCCATCAAGAGACTCGAAGGCATTGTAACTTCGACAAAACGAGCGCCAGTCTATCTCATATCCTATGTGGATGCCTTGGTGGCGGCGGGGCGGTTTGATGAGGCTCGACCTTATGCCCGAGAGGCGGTCGAAGCCCTTTCCCATCAGGCTCACCTGCATGCGTGGGAAGGAGCGTTGCTGCAGAGGCTAGGTGAGGCAAGGGAAGCTGTCGAAGCCGTCGAGCGGGCGATCGCTTTGGACCCAAGGCCGCAATATTTTCAATTGTTGGAAACCTATCGAGACGACGCCGAGGCGAATGCCCTTAGCCAGCGAAATGGCGCAGTCAGGGTGCCCCGCATGCTTGCACGACTTAGCACTGCGATCCGAGGCGTTCGCAAAGCTTGAAGGGTAACGAGGAGCCGTTACTGCTTGCCGATCAAGCAGTTGCGGCGACCGCGCCGCGCTGTACGATGATCCCAAACGAGGTTGTGGAGAAGCCGGACAGCGCCATCTGCAGGTGAGGCTGTTCCCGGTAAGGCGGCATGTCGATATAGCGATCCACGGGACCGTCGCCGAGGTTGAAATCAAATGGCACGACGGTGTGGCCCTGCTGCCTTAGCTTTTGAGCGAGAGCCTCGAAATCGCGGCGTCGGAACAAGACTGTACCCAGATTGTCGACCGTTGCCTCGTTAGAACTAGTATTAAACTCGGTCGTGTGGACGGCCCAACCGCCCGGCTTCAGGCATTGAATGGACCGTTCAATAAACGCGAGGCCTTTTTCGATGGAGCCGAGGTGTTCCAGCGCGCAGGCCGACCAGCAGAAGTCGAAATCGACAAACTCCGCCGGCACATCGTTCATATCGCATGCCTGGAAGGAGACGTTCTGGTTGAACAGGTCATCAGGGCAGACGGCCGGCTTTCGTAGTGCTTCTTTGCCGACAGCATGCTGGTTGGTCAGGGTCCAGCCCATGGCCTCGGCCATCCCTACGTCCATGTCGGTGGCCAAGATGCGACAATTTTGAGAGGCGAAGAAGGCGCTTAGGGGTTCGGCGCCGACCCCAAAGCCCAGTCCGCGCGCGCCTGCAACGACCGCGCCGCGTTCCCATAAAACCTGACAGATAAAGACGAATTCCCACAGCTTGCGATGATAACGCAAGCCTTCACGCAGGCGATGAGTCCAATAAGAAAAATAGGCCTCGTGAAAGCTGTCTTGCCGGCACAGGGTGCTGCGCGGAAAAGCCAGTTTAGCGGGCTCTCCCTGGATCATCGGGGGCTGCCCGTCCCACTCCGCTCGAGCGGGCAGAGCCAGACTGTTGTAAAACAGACGGGTTTCGCGCCGATGTTCTTCTAGGGCCAAGGAAAGAGCGTTGATTTGGTTGGTCGCCAGCTGAAATTTATTCGCGACCGCTTCCGCTTGACGGGCTTTTTTACGCCAGAACTTTAACGGGTTTATCAAAGCATTCTCGTCAGGAAGAGTTCGCGGTCGCCTCAAGGGCGTCTTAAACCCTGCTCGTATCGCACTTTAGCCTTCACGGGAAAGCCATCATGGGCATTTTTGTGCCGGGTGATCAGGCCTTGATTTGCGGCCACCCGCCCGCGCGGCTGAGCGCGCTGGGGTTGGGTTTGCCGATCTGGCCGCCGATCCAGCGGGCCGCTGCGATCAGGGCGTCCAGGTCGTAGCCGGTCGCGTAGCCCGCGCGCTCCAGCATGTAGACCAGATCCTCGGTGGCGATGTTGCCGGTGGCGCCGGGCGCGAAGGGGCAGCCGCCGATGCCGCCGACCGAGGCGTCCAGCACGTCGACGCCCGCCTCCACGCCCGCATAGGCGTTGGCTAGGCCGGTGTTGCGGGTGTCGTGGAAATGCAGGCGCAGGGTGGCGTCGGGGGCGGCCTTGCGAGCGGCCTCGACCTTTTTCGTGACGCTCCACGGATCGCCGACGCCGATGGTGTCGGCCAGGGCGATCTCCTCGACGCCCAGGGCGGCGATGCGGGCGACCAGCTCGCCGACCTGCTGCACCGAGACCTCGCCGTCGAACGGACAGCCCCAGACGCAGGACAGGGTGGCCGACAGCTTGGGCGTCGCACCCGGCGCGCCGTCTGCATTGGCGCGGCCCGCGACGATGTCGGACAGCATCTGCACCTGCTGGTCGACGCCGAGGCCCTGGTTCTTCAGGCCGAAGCCGTCGGTGGCCGACATGGCGACGTTGACCTCGTCCACCGCCGTGCCCAGGGCGCGGTCATAGCCCTTGCCGTTCAAGACCAGGCCGATGCGGCTGCGGCCCTCAAGGCGGGGCAGGGCGGCCATGACCTCTTCGGCGCCCGCCATCTGGGGCACGTATTTGGGGTGGACGAAGCTGACAGCCTCGATACGCCGGGCCCCGGCCGCCTCCAGCCGCTGGACGAACTCGGCGCGCACGGCGGGCTCCAGCACCGTCTTCTCGTTCTGCAGGCCGTCGCGCGGGCCGACTTCGACGATCTGGATGAAGCGGCTCATCGGCGGGGGCTCCCCTGGTTTGTGCTCCGCTGGCCCGATCCGGCGGGGGCGTAGACGGTCAGGCGCACGTCGTCGCCCGAGGAATAGTTGTGGCCGCTGACCACGCCGACGGCGCGCCCGGCGGCGCCCAGATCGGCCAGGGCGCGGCGGAAGGCTTCGTCGTCTCGGGCCTCGACGATGGCCGGGCGGCCTTCGGCCAGGGCGCGGGCGGCGCCGGCGCCGTCGGTCAACTGGGTGTCCTTGCCGGTCAGGAAGACGAAGCTGGGCTCATGGAAGGTGGTGATGGCCACCGGCCCCGGATAACGGCCCTGGGCCGGGTTCAGCTCGGCGGAGTCCAGCGTCTGCACCAGGCGCGGCGCGATCGACAGCGGGCGCAGCTGGCGGATGGTCCCGGCCAGCCCCGCATGGGCCAGTATGCCGAAGGCGATGGCGATCAGCACCCCGGTGATGGCCGCGCGGTTGACCAGCAGGAAGCCGCCCACGGCGGCCGCCATGACGGCGAAGACGATGGTGACCGTGGCCCAGGTCTGAGCGGTCGAGCGGCCGAACTCGGTCAGGCCGTAGACGGTGATCAGGCAGATGACCACGGCGGCGAACAGGCCCAGCAAGGCGCCGGTCACGCGCGAGACCTTGCCGATCGGCTGGGTCAGGGCGGCGGCGGCCAGCAGGGCGATCGCCCCGAAGGTCGGCAGGGTGTAGTGCCACAGCTTGGTTGGGGCCAGCTCGAACATCAGCCAGGCCGGGACCAGCCAGCAGACGGCGAAGCGGATCGCGGGCTCGGCGCGGCGATGCCAGCCAGTCGACAGGGCGGCCGGCAGCATCAGGGTGACGGGGAACAACAGCAGGGGCGACAGCAGCACATACATGCCGGGGAAGCCGCCGTGACTTTCATGGGCGCCCGCGATCTTGGGCGCCAGATCGCCGCCGATGGCCTCACGCCAGAAGCCGCCGTCGGTGGCGATGGTGATGGCGATGGCCCAGGGGCCGACCAGCAGGGCCACAAGCGGCAGCCCCCAGCCCCAGCCCAGCTGGCCCAGCCACTTGATGTTTCGATCCCACAGCGACAGGGCGATGATGGTCAGGGCCACGACCAGCAGGCCGATCGGCCCCTTGATCAGGATGGACAGGCCGATGCCGGTCCAGAACAGCAGCTTGTGCAGCCGGTCGGCCTTCTCGCCCGCCCGCGTGGACATGTAGATGCGCGCCAGCGCCGCCATCGACAGGGTGGTCAGGCCCGCCAGCATGGCGTCGGTCTTGGCGATGCCCGCCTCGGTCGACAGCAGGAAGGTGGCACCCAGCATGGCGCCCGCCAGAAAGCCTGCCCGGTTGCCGAACAGGGCCGCGCCCGCCCAGGCCACGGCCCAGGCCGCCAGCATGGCCCCCAGCAGCGACGGCAGGCGATAGGGCTGGATGTTGCGGTCCTCGACGTCCGAGGTCGCGGCCACGGCGGCGGCCTGCATCCAGTAGATGCCGATGGGCTTCTTCCAGCGTGGATCGTCCTGGAAGCGGATGTCGACATAGTCGCCGCCCTCCAGCATCTGGGCCGTCGCCTGGGCGAAGCGGCTCTCGTCCCGGTCCAGCGGCGGCAGCAGCAGCAGGCCGGGCAGGCCCGCGATCAGGGCCAGCAGGGCCGCAAGGACGGGGCCGCGCCAGCCGGCGATATAGCGATCCAGGTTCGGGCGGTTCATGCGGGTGTCGTATCACGCCCGATGCGTCGCCCGGAAGCTTCACCTTCTTCATCGACTGTGGACACGCCGTTTCGCCGGGGCGCGGCCTGCGCTAAAGAGCGTCGATGATCGACCGCTCCGCTTCCTCGCCTGACATTTCCGTCGTCGTGCCCGTGCATGATGAATCCGGCGCCGCCGTGCCTCTGGCGCGCGAAATCGCCGAGGCCTTCGCCGGGCGGTCCTATGAGATGATCTTCGTCAACGACGCCAGCCGGGACACGACCCTGGCCGAGCTGCAGGCGGCGATGGCCGAGCTGCCCGCCCTGCGGGTTCTGTCGCACGGAACCAATGCCGGGCAGAGCCGGGCGGTGCGTACCGGCGTGCTGGCCGCGCGGGCGCCGATCGTGGTGACGCTGGACGGCGACGGCCAGAACCCGCCCGCTGATGCGCCGCGCCTGGCCGACGCCCTGCTGGCGGCCCCGCCCAGCGTCGCCCTGGTCGGCGGCGTGCGCGCCAAGCGCCAGGACACCAACGCCAAGCGTCAGGCCTCCTTGTGGGCCAACCGCATCCGCAAGAAGCTGCTGGGCGACGACGCGGACGACACCGGCTGCGGCCTGAAGGCGTTCCGCCGCGACGTCTTCCTGCGGCTGCCCTACTTCGATCACATCCACCGCTACCTGCCCGCCCTGATGATCCGCGAGGGGTATGAGAACCGCTACCTCGACGTTGATCACCGCCACCGCGAGACGGGCCGGTCGAAATACACCAACTGGGGACGGCTGCGGGCGTCCTTCTCGGACCTGCTGGGCGTAATGTGGCTGAAGTCCCGCTCGCGCCGTCCGGGCGACATCAGCGAGTTCTGAGGCCGAAGTCCTAGCTGAACGCCAGAAAGATCACGGCCACCACGGTCACGTCGAACAGGCGGGCGGCAAGGCTAAAAGCGGCGGGCATGGCGCGATCCGAAAGCGGTTGAGCCTTCGTCTACGCAAGTCAGGCGCCAGACGCTGTCAGATCTCGGTCTTGCGTGATCGCCCCGGCGAGGGGCGCCGGTCGTGCCGCCCTGAATATTCCCGGCCCAGATAGGTGGTGCGCGCGGCGTCCAGCACCGGCGCGCCGCCCTTCAACCCGCGCTTCTGCCCCGACTGACCCAACACCTGGGCGGCGAAGGCCGCGGGCGGCGGAGGCGGGGTGACGGCAGGCTTTGCCGGGGAGGCGGCAGGATCGGCCGCCTCGTCCGACGCCTCGGCCTCGGTCGGGACCAGGGCGCGGGCGCGCCGCCGCTCGCGACGGCGGCGGTCGCCTTCGCGGCGATCGTCCACGACAGGGTCGTTCAGCGGTCCCGACGCGCCGATGGGACGGATTTCATCCGTCACCTCGGCCTCAGCCCTTGGACTGGGCGAGGCGGTCGATCTGGGCCCGCATCTCGTCCATCTGGCGGCGCATCTCGTCCAGCGCCGCGTCTTCCTTGGCCGGTTCAGCCTTGGGTTCGGCGGCGGGCGTTTCGGCCGCCTCGCCTTCCGGGCGGCCATAGGCGAAGCCGGGGAACATCCGCATGGCGCGCTCGAACATGGCCATGTTCTGGCGCACGGCCTCTTCCATCAGATTGCCGCCGGGCGCGGCGGCGAAGGCGCGCGTGAACTGGCCGCGCAGCTGCTCCTGCTGGCGCGTGAACGTATCTAGCGACATCTCCAGATAGGACGGCAGCACCCCCTGCATGGAGTTGCCGTAGAAGCCGATCAGCTGACGCAGGAACTGCACCGGCAGCAGGGCCTCGCCCCGGCTTTCTTCCTCGAAGATGATCTGGGTCAGGATCTGGCGCGTCAGATCGTCATTGGTCTTGGCGTCATAGACGACGAATTCCACGCCCTCGCGCACCATGCGGGCCAGATCGTCCAGCGTCACATAGGCGCTGGTGGCGGTGTTGTAGAGCCGCCGGTTCGCATACTTCTTGATGACGACCATGCCGTCACGGGTTTTTCCGCCCTCGGATTTCTTGTCGGTCACGCTTGTTCTCGCGATGTTGCAACGCCCAAGCATCCCGCATTGCGCGCGCGAAGGCGAGTCCCGTCTTTGACGCGGGGGGTCAGGCCTGGACCAGCACCACGCCGATCAGCACGGCGGCCCAGTGCACGCCCGCGCCGGTGACGACGAAGCCGTGCCAGATGGCGCGGCGGAACTTCACCTTCTGGCTGATGAAGACGAAGACCCCGGCCGTATAGATTAGTCCGCCCGCGACCAGCAGGCCCAGCGCCAGCGGGTGGACGGTCTCGATCATTGGTTTCAGCGCGAACACCGCCACCCAGCCGAACAGGACGTAGATCACGCTCCAGAAGGCGTCGGACAGGCGCGGGGCCAGCATCTTCACGCCCGCGCCGACGATGGCCATGGTCCACACCGCTAGGGTGAAGCCCACGGACCAGGCGCCCTCGAACCTGACGGCGGTGAAGGGGGTGTAGCTGCCCGCGATCATCAGGAAGATGGCCGCCTCGTCCAGCCGCCGCAGCACCGGCCGCGCCGCGCACGGATGGGTCAGGTTGTAGACGGTGGAGGCCGTCAGCATGGCCACCAGACACAGGGCGTAAATCGCCGTCGAAACCGCCGCGCCCATGCCCGCATAGACGCTGGCCAGAACGGCCAGGATCACCCCGCCCGTCGCCGCCAGCGCCAGGCCCACGGCGTGCACCCACAGATCGGCCAGGCGCTCGGCCCGCGTCTGATAGTGTTCGATCATGTCCAGATCGTCAGGGGTGCAGATGCGGCGGGCGAGGGCTTTCAGCATGGTGAGGCTTTCGGCAAGATCACGTCTCCTTCCCTTTCTGAAAGCGCGGCATCGGGCATCGTTCCCGGCGGATGGTGCGGCGCGGCGATGACGTTTTGCTGATTGCTGCATCGCAACAGGTGACGTGCGCCTGCGAATGCGGCACAACCTCGCGCAAAGAATTTCTCCAGGGAGTGAATAAAATGACTGACGTCGTCATCGTCTCCGCCGCCCGCACGCCGGTCGGCTCCTTCCTCGGCGCCCTGTCGACCCTTCCGGCCTCCAAGCTGGGCGAGGTCGCCATCAAGGCGGCGCTGGAGCGCGCAGGCGTGGCCGCTTCCGATGTGGACGAGGTGATCCTGGGTCAGGTGCTGCAGGCGGGCGCAGGGCAAGGCCCGGCGCGTCAGGCGGCCATCGGCGCGGGCCTGGCCAACGAAACCCCGGCCTGGAGCCTCAATCAGCTGTGCGGCTCGGGCCTGCGCGCCGTGGCCCTGGCCTATCAGCAGATCGTGCAGGGCGACGCGAAGATCGTCGTCGCCGGCGGTCAGGAGAGCATGAGCCAGTCGCCGCACACGGCCCAGCTGCGCAACGGTCAGAAGATGGGCGAGCTGGGCCTCAAGGACAGCATGCTTCAGGACGGCCTGATCGACGCCTTCCACGGCTATCACATGGGCCAGACGGCCGAGAACATCGCCGCCAAATGGTCGATCGACCGCGCGTCTCAGGACGCCTTCGCCGTCGCCTCCCAGAACAAGGCCGAAGCCGCACAGAAGGCGGGCAAGTTCGCCGACGAGATCGTCCCGGTCGTCATCTCGACCCGCAAGGGCGACGTGGTCGTGGATCAGGACGAATACATCCGCCACGGCGCCACCCTCGAGGCGATGGAGAAGCTGAAGCCCGCCTTCGTCAAAGACGGCACGGTGACGGCGGCCAACGCCTCGGGCATCAACGACGGAGCCGCCGCCCTGGTGCTGATGAGCGCCGATGAAGCCAAGGCGCGCGGCCTAGAGCCGCTGGCCCGCATCGCGTCGTGGGCCACGGCGGGCGTCGATCCCGCCATCATGGGCACCGGCCCGATCCCGGCCTCGAAGAAGGCGCTGGAGAAGGCGGGCTGGACGGTCGCCGATCTGGACCTGATCGAATCCAACGAAGCCTTCGCCGCCCAGTCGCTGTGCGTGGTCAAGGAGCTGGGCCTCGACCCTGCCAAGGTCAACGTCAACGGCGGCGCCATCGCCATCGGCCACCCGGTCGGCGCCTCGGGCGCGCGCGTCCTGACCACCCTGCTGCACGAGATGAAGCGCTCTGGCGCGAAGAAGGGTCTGGCCACCCTGTGCATCGGCGGCGGTATGGGCGTGGCGATGTGCGTCGAACGCGGCTGAGTTGAATCTTGCTTAGCCCTCCCCCTCGATGGGGGAGGGTTGGGTGGGGGTGTCGGCGAGCGGTTTGCCGTGAGGCTGGGAGACGCTGTGTCTCCTGCGTCCAATCAGCGCCGCTGCGCGCGCACCCCCATCCCCGCCCTTCCCCCATCGAGGGGGAAGGGAGATCAGGTCAAAACCCCCGCCGCCAACTGCCCAGCAGGGCGTAGCCGGTCGGGGCGCCCGCGCGGTGCTGCTCCTCGCGGCTGGCGACGGCCTCGAGCTGCAGCCAGGAGCCGCCCGGCAGGGCGTGCAGGCTGCGCACGCTGAAGTCGATCTGCCGCCCCGACGGCGCGGCCGAGAAGCGCCGCTCCGAGAAGGTCACCGGATCGAAATAGTCCAGCGGCGCGTCGGCCAGATAGGCGCTGAACGTCCCGTCCTCGATCCGCAGCGGCTGGGCGATCTCCCACGTCAGGCTGCGGCAGCCCAGGGCCTTGGCGAAGGACCACGTCGGACAGGCCGACTGCAACGACGCCCGCCACGTCGAGCTGATCGCCGGGGCCGACAGGTGCAGGAACCGCCCCTCCAGTTCGGTGCGGCCGAAACCCGCCTCGCCCGACAGGGTGAAGCCGCGCCCCAGATCCACATCCGCCCCGACCGCCGCAAAGCGGGTGCGCGACGGCAGGGCGAAGTCCGACTGCGTCGGCAGATAGGCGCCCAGCGGCCCCATCCGCTCGTCCAGGGCTCCGAGACTGAACGATAGGCCGCCGCCTTCCGCACGCCAATCTACGCCCGCGCGGGCGTAGGTCGAGGCGTCGCGCTCGACTGGACGCAAAGGCGCACGGCGGTCGCCCGATCCCCTCTCGGCGCTGAAGGTCAGGGCGCCGAAATGCATCGCGCCGCGCAGGGCGTGATCCGCCTGGCTCAGGGCCACGAAGCCGTCGCCGGACCCGCTGCGGAAGGGCGAGCGCGCTCCGCCTTGTCCCTGCCACGCCGAGAAGGACAGCCGCCCGGCCTGAACGTCGAACAGGGCCTCGCTGCGCGGCTCGTCGCCCAGCCACGGCGCGTCATAGGGGCCGTAGCGCGCGACGACCGGCTCGGGCAGTTCGACCGGCGCGGCGGCGGCCAGGGACAGTCGCGTCCCGCCCGGCGCATCCATCGATAGCTGCGACTGGCGCATGGGCGTCGGCGTCTCGGGCTGCCAGCTGCGGCGCGGCGCGGGGCGATATGCGTCGCCCAGGTCGACCCGGAACAGCCGCTCATACTCGTCGTAGGCGATGGTGCTCAGCGCCCCGGTCCGACCCATCGCGTCCCCGAACGGACCGCCGACATGGGCGCCGGGCGCCACGGCGATGTTCACTGATGCGCCGGCCGCCATGGGCGAGGCGGTTGCGCCGACGGGCTGGAACGCGCGGGCGATGTCCAGGGCTCCGCGCCCGAAGGTGACGTCGGTCCCTGCGTCGCCGAGATCCGCCCCGGTGCGCAGCAGAATGTCCACCGCCTCCCGTCCAGTCAGATTGGGGAAGGCCTCCAGCAGCAGGGCCAGGGCGCCCGCCACGGCGGGCGAGGCGAAGGAGGTGCCGCCGCCTTGCCAGCATTGGGTTTCTTCGCAGTTGAAGACGACCTGAACGCCAGGCGCGGTCAGATAGACGCCTTGGGACACGCCCGCCTTGTTCGAGAAGCTGCCCAGCTGGCGCGCGCGATCATGGGCGCCGACGACGATGATGGAGCCGGCGAAGCGCGGGTCGCTGGCGTATCGGCCAGGCCATTCGGGATTGGCGCCTGCCTCGTTGCCGGCGGCGATGGCGAAGATGACCCCGGCGTTTACCGCGCGCTGCAGGGCCGCTTCGAATTGGGAGCCTAGAGGCGTCTCGCCGCCCAGGGACAGATTGATGATCTTGGCCCCGTTCTGAACCGCATAGTCCAAAGAGCGCACCAGGTCGGATGATCGGAAACAGACCTTGTCGTCGGGGTCCGTGCAGTCGCTGACATCGGCGCGAATCGACAAGATGGTCGAGTTGAAGGCGACGCCGACGGTGCCGAAGCCGTTGAAAGGCGCGGCGATGATGCTGGAGACATTGGTCCCGTGGTCGTCCGCACCTTGCGGCTGGTTGCGGCCGGGCACCACATCGGTCGACAGGGGAGAGACGTTCACCCCCAGATCCTGATGGTTCAGCTTGATGCCGCTGTCCACCACGGCGACGGTCACACCGCGCCCGGTGGCGCCTCTCTGCCAGGCGCTCATGGCACCGACGTCTCCGACGCCCCAGTTGCGCAGATATTCGGCGGATGTCGCGCTGGGGATGGCCGGAGGAGCGGGCGGAGGAGGCGGAGGAGGAGGAGGAGGTGGAGGCGTGACGATGCCGCCTCCCGTTCCGCCGCCCCCGCCGCCGCAGGCCGCCAAGGGCAGGGCCAGCAGGCCCAGAACGCTGATAGAGACGGCGTATCGCCGCAGACGCTGAACGGACATGGTTCCCTCTCCCGAAACCTATCCAGCCATTAGGCTGGTTTCAGAGAGATTGACGAGTCCGTCCGATCCGGTGACGGACGATCAGTCGCGCAGCAGTTCGTTCACGCCGGTCTTGGCGCGGGTCTGGGCGTCGACGCGCTTGACGATGACGGCGCAATAGAGGCTCGGGCCGCCGTTCGGGTCAGGCAGGGCGCCCGGCACCACGACGGAATAGGCCGGCACCTCGCCGCGGAAGATCTCGCCCGTGGCCCGGTCGACGATCTTGGTCGAGGCCGACAGATAGACGCCCATGGCCAGGACGGCGCCCTCGCGCACGATGACGCCCTCGGCCACCTCGGCGCGGGCGCCGATGAAGCAGCCGTCCTCGATGATGGTCGGGTTGGCCTGCAGCGGCTCCAGCACGCCGCCGATGCCTGCGCCGCCCGACAGGTGGACGTTCTTGCCGATCTGGGCGCACGAGCCGACCGTGGCCCAGGCGTCGACCATCGAGCCTTCATCGACATAGGCGCCGATGTTCACGAAAGACGGCATCAGCACCACGTTCTTGCCGACATAGGCGCCGCGGCGGACGATGGCGCCCGGCACCGAGCGGAAGCCCGCAGCCTGATAGTCGGCGGCGCTCCAATCGCCGAACTTGTTGGGCACCTTGTCCCAGAAGGGGCCGACGGCGACCGGATGATCCGCCGACAGCGGCAGGGTCGGGGCGTGGCCCGCGCGCATGATGACGTTGTCGTTCAGACGGAAGGACAGCAGCACCGCCTTCTTCAACCACTGGTGCGTGCTCCACACGCCGTCGGCGCCGCGCGAGGCCACGCGCGCCTGGCCGGAATCCAGCAGGGCCAGGGCGGTGTCGACGGCGTCGCGCACTTCGCCGCGCGTGGCGGCCGAAACCTCGGCGCGGGCTTCCCAGGCGGCCTCGATGACGGATTCCAGGTGGGTCAGGTCGGTCATTGCGGATCTCCGTCCAGCATGGCGGTGGTCAGGAAGGGGCCGAGGGAGGCGGCCCGGTGTTGGATGTGGTCGCCCTCGGCGGTGAAGGCCTTGGTTCCGACCAGCACGGTGGTCATGCCCAGGTTACGCGCCGGCTCCAGATTCTTGGGCGTGTCCTCAAAGAAGCAGGCGGTCGCCGGATCGACGCCGAAGCGCGCCAGCATCTTGTGAAAGGTGCGCGGGTCCGGCTTCGGGATCAGGTCGGCGTCCTCTAACGCGAACACCCCGTCGAAGAAGGGCGTCAGCTCCAGCTTCTCCATCACCCGCTGGGCGTGGCCGGCCGAGCCGTTGGTGAAGATCAGGCGCGGCCCCTGCAGCCGCTCCAGCGCCGCATGCAGGCCGGGATCGGGCGCCAGCACGTCCAGAGGCACGTCATGCACCTCGGCCAGGAAGTGATGCGGGTCGATATCATGCATCATCAGCCCGGCCAGGGAGGTGCCGTAGTCGTGCAGATAGCCGCGCTGCACTGACAGGGCCTCGGCCGATTCCAGGCCGGACGTCCGCACGACGTACTGGTTGATGCGCTGCTCCACCTGACGCAGGAACTGCGTCTCCGGCGGGTAAAGGGTGTTGTCCAGGTCGAAGACCCAGGACCGCACATGGCGCAGGTCCGCGCCGATCTCGGTAGGCGCGGTTTCAGGCGCCGTGCTCGACGCCGAACCCGTCACTTCCGCCTGACCAGGGTGCCGGCGCCGTGCTCGGTGAACAGTTCGACCAGCATGGCGTGCGGACGACGCCCGTCCAGAATGACCACGGCCTCGACGCCCGCGCGCACGGCGGCCATCGCCGTCTCCAGCTTGGGGATCATGCCGCCGGTGGCGACGCCCGTGTCGATCAGGCCTTGCGCCTCGTCCAGCGTCATCTGGCGGATGATCTCGCCGTCAGCGCCCTTCACCCCCGGCACGTCGGTCAGCAGCAGCATCCGCTTGGCGTGCAGGGCGCCTGCGACGGCCCCGGCGACGGTGTCGGCGTTGACGTTATAGGTCTGGCCGTCCTCGGCCACGCCGATAGGGGCGATGACCGGCACCCAGTCCTCGGTCTCCGAGGCGATCAACCCCTTGATCAGCTTGGGGTCCACTTTGGTCGGCTCGCCGACGAAGCCCAGATCGACTTCGTGCTCGATCATGCTGTCGGGGTCGCGCTTGGTGCGGCGCGTCTTCTCGACCGTCAGCAGGCCCGCGTCCTTGCCCGACAGGCCGACGCCGCGCACGTCGGCTTCCTTGCCGGCGACGGTGATCCAGTGAGCGATCTCTTTATTCACGGCGCCGGACAGGACCATCTCGGCCACCGCCATCGTATCCTTGTCCGTCACGCGCAGGCCGTCGACGAAGGCCGACTTCACCCCCGCCTTGTCCAGCATGGCGCTGATCTGCGGCCCGCCGCCGTGCACGACCACGGGGTTCACCCCCATCAGTTTCAGCAGCACCACATCGGCGGCGAACTGCCTGGCCACGGCGCTCTCGCCCATGGCGTGGCCGCCGTATTTGATGACCACGGTCTCGCGGTCATACACCTGGATATAGGGCAGGGCCTCAGCGAGCGTCTTCGCCGTCTCCCAGCCGCGTTCCTCGGATTGCCGATCAGTCTCTATCATGGTGCGCGCTCGATAGCGGGCAAGGGCGCGGGAGTCACGTCAGAAGGCGTAAGGTCCTGTCACGGGGCGTTCTGAGTGGCCTATGGCTCGACAGCAACCGTGTTGTTTACACGACAGCGAACTGTTGTCTCCGGCTAAAAAGGGGGGCAGAACGGCCTCGCGGGATATCGGTGAAGAAGGGCTCTGATTTCGCTGACCAGTGCTGATCGCTTGCCTGCGGGAGGTCGTATCATTGTGCGGGCGATCAATAGCAGGCCCCCCAAGATGTATGGCCGACGTGCTGGTTCAGAATTCACCGAGCGTTCTATCTAGGACGAAATAGGAATGACCGAGTATTGGCACTTTATCAACAATGAAACAAAGCTCAGTCAATTATCGGGACATCACAAAATGAATAGTTCTCGAAAAAAATTGGTTCATAAGCCTGTCTGTCTGATGGTTTTGGGGCCACATCGATCCGGAACATCGGCGCTATCGGGCGTGCTCAGCTACCTGGGGGGGGATCTCCCTAAGACATTGATGCCTGCAGGAGAAGGGAATGCCAGAGGGTATTTTGAATCCCGGCGCGTGATGACCTTTAACGACAGAATTCTGAATGTGCTCGGATCTGATTGGAATGACCTTTCGCCTTTAGATCCGGGGTCGATCACCGTCCAGGTTTTCGAAAGTCTCGTGTCGGAAGCTGTTGAGGTGCTGCAGGACGAATTTTCTGCTGCGAAACTTCCTCTTCTAAAAGATCCGCGCATTTGCCGCTTTGTTGGCTTCTGGACAGAAGCCTTCAGCCGCGCAGGTTATGAGACCTTGTTTATCCACACCCACCGGAATCCGCTCGAAACCGCTCAATCTCTGCAAAAACGAGACGGAATTCCTATTGAACTCGGACTGCTGATCTGGCTTCGCCATGTGCTCGATGCCGAGGCGGCGACGCGCGGCAAGGTCCGTGTTTTCACAAGTTACAAGGGTCTGCTTGAGGACTGGCGCGGGCAGATCGCGCAAATCGAGCACACGCTTGGTCTGACCTTTCATCGCAACACGGGCAAGATGCGTAGTGAGATCGACAGCTTCCTGACCGGCAGCCTTCGCCATGAGCAGCGAACTCTGGAAGATGTGCAAAAGTCAGCGCAGGTCGCAGATGCTGTGCGCGAGACTTTCCAGATCCTCGAGAGCTGGACGGGCGGGGCCGGCGATTCGTCAGACCATGGCGCTTTGGACGTACTAAGGGGGCGGATGGATGGCGCTCTTGATGTGGTGACGACCTTTTTGCAGGCGCTTGACGCTGGGAAGCATTTGTCGAGCGAGCTGACGCTTGTCGAGCAGCGGGCGCAGCTGCTCCAGAATGAGAAAGTCGAACTTGCAACGGAATTGGAACGCAACCGCAAGGCGGGCGCCGAAAAAGTGACGCAAATTGCCGCGCTTGAACAGAGGGGTGAGACCTATCGGGGAGAGGCTACCCGCCTTACCGCCGAATTAGAAAGCGAACGCCGGGCGGGTGCGGAGAGAGATAAAGAGTGGGCAACCAAAATCGCTGAACTCGAGCAGCGGGCGCAACTGCTCCAGAATGAGAAAGTCGAACTTGCAACGGAATTGGAACGCAACCGCAAGGCGGGCGCCGAAAAAGTGACGCAAATTGCCGAGCTTGAACAGAGGGGTGAGACCTATCGGGGAGAGGCTACCCGCCTTACCGCCGAATTAGAAAGCGAACGTCGGAAGGGTGCGGAGAGAGAGAAAGAGTGGGCAACGAAAATCGCGGAACTCGACCAGCGGGCGCAACTGCTCCAGAATGAGAAAGTCGAACTTGCAACGGAATTGGAACGCAACCGCAAGGCGGGCGCCGAAAAAGTGACGCAAATTGCCGAGCTTGAACAGAGGGTCGAGACCTCTCAGGGAGAGGCTATCCGCCTTACCGCCGAATTAGAAAGCGAACGTCGGAAGGGTGCGGAGAGAGAGAAAGAGTGGGCAACCAAAATCGCAGAACTCGAGCAGCGCGCTTGGCTGTCCCAAGAAGCAAATGTCGGCCTTACGAACGAGCTGGAGCGGCATCGGAAGGCGTCTGCAGATATTGAGGCGGAGCAGGCGGAGAAAATCTCTGAGATCGTACGACGCGTGGGGCTGATCCACGAAGAAAAAGTCGGCCTGACGACCGAGTTCGAGCGACATCGTAAGGCGAGCGCGGCTATGGAGGCGGAGCAGGCAGCGAGGATTGCTGACCTTGAGGGTACGCTAAGGCAGCGAACACTGGAGGCCGAGGAGTGGTTTGACGGGAATCGCAGTTTGATGCTGGCGCAGGCAGCTTTACAGGACGAACTAAAGAAGCTTGAGGAAAAGCAAGCAGGAGAGGTCGAAAGTCTAACGGAAAAATTGCGGTCTCGTGACAAGCAAATATCCAATTTAGAAAATAATGTCGAAGATAGATTTAAGGAATTGGCCGTTCTCAGCCAAATGTTACTTGATATTCAGGTGGACCGTCAAAAAGAATGGGAAAATTTGCGTCAGTCTCGGGAGCAAATCGCTTCTTTAATTAGAAGGAATGAACAATTAAGGAATGTTGGGATTAAAAAGCTAATGGCTAGGTCTTCAAGGAAGCTTAGACTTCAGTTTATTAATTTGTTTAAGCGAGATAGCGTGGACTCTGCACGACCGTAGCTGTTGTTGCGCCTGGGTGGTATCTCCAAGTTCAGTTGTCATTCTTTGGTCCCGAGTAGTATCGCAAGCGCAATCAGGGAGTGTAAAGCATTAGGGTAGACCAGGTGGGCTTTTCCTGCGAACCCGCGATCGCTTAGGCTTAGGCCCCATTGATGTTAGGCGCTGAATCTAATTCAAGATCCTGAGGAGTCTGGATATGAGCGACCTGTATTGGCTCACGGACGAACAGATGGCTCGGCTGGAGCTCCTATTTCCCCAAGAGTATCCGAGGACAAGAAAACAGTCTGCGGGACTGTTTTCTTGAAGGATGGTCAAGCCCCGTGTTGATGGCCGCCGGACGCTGAGCTGGATCATCTTCGTCAATCGGAAGGCCTGCGCTGGCAAGACGCCCCGGCAGCCTATGGGTCGCACAAGACACTCTACAGTCGCTGGAAGCGATGGAGCGAGGCAGGCGCCGCTACACACGGCGTAAGCGCATCGAAATCATGTTTGGCAGGATCAAGGACTGGCGGCGTGTCGCCACTCGCTACGATCGATGCCCCACCGCCTTCCTGTCCGCCATAGCCCTCGCCGCAACCGTGCTCTTCTGGCTATGAGTCCTGAGCCTAGTAACGTTATATACGAAAAACGTCTGCCAGCAGATAAAAAGCTAGAGATCCAGTTCATTCTTATAAGTGTTGAACCATTTTACTAGTTCCTCCATCCCAGTATATATGTCTGTTTGAGGCTTTGATCCTGTCAAAGCCTCGAGCAAATCTGGGCTGCAGAACGTACGAGGGACGTCTCCCTGCTGCATAGGTAACAACTTGCGTTGCGAAGGTTTCCCCACGCATCGCTCAACTGTCTCGATGAAATCAAGCAGTCCGACCGGTTGGCCTCCACCGATGTTTACGACGCGAAACGGCGCTTGATGAGATAGTGTATCGATATCGGCAACTCTGTTCGTTTCACACGGTACAACACCGGAAAGAGATCGAATGGACTCAATGAGATCGCCAATATATGTAAAGTCACGGCTCATTTTCCCGTGTCCATAGATCTCGATTGGCGTGCCCGCCGATATTGCTTTCGTGAACTTAAGAGGCGCCATGTCGGGGCGTCCCCAGGGGCCATAAACAGTGAAAAATCGAAAAGCGGTTGTTGGAATCCCGTAGAGGTGTGAGTACGAATGCGCCATCGCCTCCATGCTTTTTTTGGAAGCTGCATACAGGGTCAGGGGCTCGTCGGCCCGATCAGTTTCTTTAAATGGTATGCTCGTATTAGCGCCATAAATTGAAGATGTCGAAGCGAGCATTAGGTGAGGGATGTTGATTCTCTTTGCAGATTCCAGGACGTGCCACGATCCGATCAAGTTTGACACAACGTATGCCTTCGGATTTTCTAGGCTATATCGAACACCAGCTTGAGCTGCCAAATGAATGATGACGTCGGGCCTTGCGAATTCGATCGCATTCTGAAGAGCTTCTTGATCTTCTAGCATGGCATTGGTGAAATGAAACCCCTCCATCCCTTGTAGGATATGCAAGCGCTTCTCCTTTAGACGAAGATTATAGTAGCGCGTCATGCCGTCAAACCCGGCGACCGTGTGACCATCTTTCAAGAGGCTTTTCGCTAGGTGAAAACCGATGAACCCGGCAGTGCCGGTGATAAAATACCGCATGAGCATCAAACCTGATGAGTGGAGGGTGGTGTGTCCAGCATGGGCGCTATGGTCGACAGGCGCGCAGCGCGGGAGCTGGTGTAGCACGGCTGCATCTTATCTGGTACGGGGCTCCGACAAAGGTGGAACAGCTTCTAACTCGCGAGGGTTCGTGAACAGGGTAACAGACGCTAAGGACCTTGAGGCAATCAAGGCTTCCGGGCTCTTCGATGAGTTGTGGTACTTGGAGCGGCATCCAGACGTCGCAAGGCTCGGTATTGGGGCCATAGAGCATTATTTGTGGCTTGGCTGGCGCCTAGGCAGAGATCCTAGCCGTCATTTCCGTACTAATGATTATCTAGCGGCTCGCCCTGATGTAGCGGCAGCGGGAATGAACCCGCTGCTACACTTTATCAAACATGGCAATAGTCATGATCGTTCGACTCTCCCGCCTGTGAAGATGTTCAGGGACACGGAGCCGGACGTGTGTGCGTATTACACCCCTGCTCAACCGAAAAATCCGTTTGATTCCTGGAAACGCTTGAATAAACAAAGCCGATACAGAACTTCACAAATCAGGCAGGCTCTGATCGAGATAGGCGAAAAAACCAAGTTCTCGATTGTTGTTCCAGTTTATAATCCTCCTCTCGATGTCATGCGCGAATGCATCGAGAGCGTAATGCATCAGACGTACCGGAATTTCGAGCTTATTCTTGTCGATGACAAAAGCCCTGACGCAACCGTCGTTCCCTTCCTAAAAAATTACGCTCGCTTGAATCGGAATGTTACCGTTGTCGAGAGAGTTGAGAATGGCCACATCTCTGCGGCAACTAATGATGGCGTTGCGGCAGCTACTGGCGATTACATAGTATTATTGGACAATGACGACGTCCTGGACACAGATGCCTTGGCGATTATTGCGGAGCGCATCGCTCGTGAGCCGGACGTGGATTTCCTTTACAGCGATGATGCGAAGTTCAAGGACGATCAGGAAGAACTTTTTGGACCAAAGTTCAAGCCGGGCTGGTCGCCAGAGCTTCTACTCTCCTATTGCTATGTCTCACACATCAAGGTCTTTAAAACCGAGTTATATCGCTCAGTCGGTGGATGCCGTTCGGTAGTTGATGGGTCTCAAGATCATGACCTCGTGCTTCGCGCAGTAGAGAAGACAGACAAGATCGTTCATCTGCCGCATGTGCTTTATCGCCGCCGAGTACTCCCAGGCTCTACGGCTGCCTCCGGACATGCAAAACCCTATACGTTTGAGGCTGGTCGACGGGCGTGTGAAGAGGCCTTTGCTCGAAGGGGCGTGAACTGCTCCGTAAGACAGCCTGCGTGGGCATTTGAAAGGGGGCTCGGCGTCTTCGTACCGAAGATGCCAGATCAAGGTCCTGAGGTTTCGCTAATTATTCCAACGCGAAACAACTGGAGAGTTTTAGATCGCTTACTTAAGTCAATTTCAAAGACGGAATACAAAAATTACCGCGTACTGATCGTCGACAATTTTAGTGACGACCCGGAAACGGTAACTTATCTTAAAAATTGTAAATTTCGGGTGGAGCGCGTCCAGAACCGAGGTGAAAAGTTCAATTTTTCTCACATCAATAATACCGCAGTGCGTAGTGTTTCGACCGAATTTGTCCTCTTTCTTAATGATGATACCGAGATTCTCGAGGCTGACTGGCTTAGCCAGATGATGGGATGGGCGCAATTGGAGGGGGTCGGCGCGGTAGGCGCTCGGCTATTGTACGAGAACCGTCGCTTGCAGCACGGTGGGATTGTCCCGTCCTTGCCTTGGCGGGTTGGGCGTACGGCTTTTCGCGGGCTTCCTGAGCGAGACTTAGGTTATCTTTTACTTCCGCGGGTCACGCGCAACTGCTCTGCTGTAACCGCAGCATGTATGTTGACGAGACGCTCTGATTTTCTCGAACTCGGTGGCTTCGATGAAGAGGCTTTTGGTGTCGCATACAACGACATCGACTATTGCATGCGGTTGAGGGATATTGGGAAGCGAGTTGTGTATTGCGGCGAAGCTGAGTTGCTTCATCATGAAGGGACGAGCCGAGGAAAAACTGACGCTTACAAGGAGATTATCGATTACGAGGCCAAATGGGGTCGGCAGGCTGATCCCTATTTCAATCCTAACCTCAGCACAGACACAAACCGTCACGAGTTTAAGGGGATTGTCGTTCCGCCGGTTAAGGTTCGGGGCGGCTTGAAGGTCTTGGCAATCACGCACAATCTCCGCACAGAAGGGGCACCCAACAGCGCGTTTGAGATAATTGCAGGCTTGAATGAAGATGGCCGATTTGATGTTTCCGTAGCAAGCCCGACTGACGGGCCCTTGGGGGGGCTGTACAGAAGCAAGGGCATTCCAGTGGATATCTTGGAACCGGGTTACTCCATCAACCGAAACCTAAAAGACTATCACGGTTTCCTCGAGCGCCTGTCTGCGCGGCTGCGGATGCAACAATTTGACGTGGTATACGCCAACACTGCAGACTTATTCTGGATTATAGAGGCTGCTGCGCTCGCTGGTGTTCCTAGCATATGGAACATTCGGGAAAGTGAATCGTGGAAAACGTACTACGACAGGTACGGACCTGATGTAGGGCGACGCGCTCTTCAGGCATTCGGCCTTCCGTACCGAACCATCTTCGTTGCGAACAGCACGAGGAAGAGATGGGCACCTGTCGATACAGAAGGCAACTTCCACGTCATCACGAACGGCGTTGATCCTGCCCGCTTCAAGAAGCGGAGTGATCCGGACTTTCGAAAGGAAAGTCGTGATAAACTTGGCGTAGCTGTGGATGACGTCGTGATGATCTGCATGGGTACAGTGAGCGCGCGCAAGTGTCAGCACGAGTTGATTGAGGGTTTCGCAAAACTGCCGTCGCATCTGGCTGCCAAGGCCAAACTGGTAATTGTTGGTGCGAGACCTTCGGAATATCTTGAATACGTTAACGCACTGGTGGCTTCCAAGCACCACCTCAAACCGGATGCAATCCAAATCGTACCTGAAACTCGCGCCACTGGCCCATACTGGGCCTCGGCCGACATGTTTGTATTTGCATCAAGGATGGAGTCTTATCCCCGCGTCATCCTGGAGGCTATGGGTCACGGGCTGCCGATCGTGACGACACCAACTTACGGCATTGTGGAGCAGGTCAAAGAAAGCGTTAACGCACTTTTCTATAGGCCGGGCAAAGTAAAAGACCTTACTACACATATGGCTAGGCTAGTAGAGAACGAGGACTTGCGACGTGAGATGGGCGCTGCGAGTCTGAAGGTACTTGAAGGGTTGACGCCTTACTCGCATATGGTCGAGTTGTATAAGGAGCAATTTATCGCAGCAGCATTCAGTGCGCCCGCTCCGTTGGTCGTAAACTGAATGCCAGATTAATGCTCATAGGTGACGTGCCCGGAGGTTTCATCCAGCGGCGACCAGGGTTCTTATGTTAGTTGTGCGACACAGCGTGTGACGAGCAAAAGGTTGGGCCACGCAGCTTTCATACTGCGCAGCGGGACGACCTGTTGCGGCCAAACTGGCGAAGGCTTCCGGGGGTAAGTACCGATCGACGAGTGCGGCCGGCGCATGTTGTAGTCCAGCGCCCAGACGGCCACCTTTGGCGGGGTGTGGTTTCAGTCGGGTCTATACGCCAACCTTCAATCCGTGGATCTCGCTCGTTTCATTCCGTCTGTCTTTCAAGGGCCGGACCCTAGAGCGTTGTGATGATTTAGGATTCCGCGCCAGACCTTGTTCTTATGCGACGCATTCTTTTTTGGGAGGCGTTGATGGAAGGCAAGGCTCTTCCGGGCGACTCCGTGGGCACGGATCGAGCCGTTCGTGCACGGTAGCCGCAAGGGCAAGCGGGTCCGCGCAGCAATGGGCGACTTGTGGACGCGCTGTTGTAGATGGGGCGGTCGGGCACCTGACGGGGTACGTGCCGGAACGGTTGGATCCCTTTCAGACGGCCAAGCGACGGTATTACCGCTGGATCGAGACGGAGGTGCTGGAACGGCTGTTCGAGCCGGTGGCCGCCGAACCGGACCGGGAGTGGATCATGCTGCACGCCGCCGTGATCCGGGCCTACCCCCAGGCCGCCGGTGCGCTTCGTAAAAGAGGCGACCCGACGGTCAGGCGCTTGGCCGTTCTCGCGGCTTCGGAACCAATATCCACGTCTGCGTAGACGCCTTGGGCCTGCCGGTCCGCATACTGCTGGGCCCGGGCCCGCAGAAGGACATCGCGCCCCCCCCCCCCCCCCC
>NZ_DLNP01000001.1:51471-77834 GCF_002478355.1 Brevundimonas sp. UBA7507
CCCCCCCCCCCCCCCAACCTGATCGACGGCGCCGCCGCAGATTATGTCTTGGCCGAGCCTGCATGACCGCATCCTGGAACAAGGCGGCGAACCCGTCATCCTGTCCCGCAGGCATCGGCGGCATCAGCACGCCTACGACAGGGCCATCTACATGGAGGGCAACGGCATCGAACGCTTCTTCACCGCATCAAACACTTCCGACGAATCGCAACCCGATACGACAAGCTCGCCTCTACCTTCCGAGGTTCCGTCACCCTCGCCGCTGTCATGCTGTGGCTCAAATAGCTAAATCTTCATTATGACCTGGCCCCGAGTGGAGGAAATTCTCAGGGCACGTCCGTCTGCTTCCGCCACTTCACCACCGTTTTGAGGCTGACCCCAAATCCCGGCTCAGTGTCGCGAGCGAAGCTTGCGATCATTGTATTGCTGTTAGGACGGCGCGCTTGGCCGTGGCGCTCCCGTACGAACGTGGCTCACATATGGCTTACTTCCATTCCGATGAAAGAGTCACACCATCAAAATGTGTAATCAGACAGGGCTCGGCTTGGAGGTTTGTTGGCCTATGGCCCAAGGGTTGACAGCGGCGCTGCGATCCAGGTGATGAAGAATCTGGCTCATGCTTAAATCGCGATAACCGTCATGTGCGCGGGAACCAACGGAAACCCAGTGCGGATTTTTGCCAGGCTCGTGCAGCATGGCTTCGCCCCACTTGTCATACATGTCTGCGAGCTCGCCGTCATCCCATGCCACCCGGGCGTCATCGACGTTATGGCCGCGTGTTTTCGACTCGTGGTGAATAGCCTCGAGCCGGGGCTCGTATAGGACACGGAAGCCAGCCTCTCTGATGCGCAGGCACAGATCAATGTCGTTATACGCGACCGCGAATCTTTCATCGAAGCCTTCGACTGCTTCAAATATACTTCGCTTAATCGCCATCAACGCCCCCGTGACGGCAGATGCCTGGCGCGGGCGGCGCCAACGATTCATCGGCCCACCTGACGCCATGTCTGCGCCGACGCCTTCGTGAACAGGCCGGCCCTGGTTGATTCCCATGGCTATGCCTGCATGCTGGATCGTCCGATCTGGATAGAGAAGTCTGGCGCCTATAATCCCTACGGCTTCATCAGCCAAACTACTGCGAACGACGTCGTCCCACCCCTGGGTGAGGAACTCGATATCGTTATTGGCGAACACGAATATGTCGTGGTTCTGCCGGGTAGCAGCCAGGTTGTTGAAGCGTCCCCAGTTGAAGGGTTCATCCACCTTCATGACTTCGATATCGCCGCTCAGGACGCGTTCGGAAAGAAGGTTCAGGGCATCAGCTTCGGTGCTGCGGTGGTCGATTACCAGCACATCGACAGCCTCTGGATTTGAAAGCTTTTCTTTCAAGCTGTCGAGGCATGATCTGAGAATGTCAGCCTGATCCCGACTCGGGATAATGACCAGTATTCTCTCGTTATTATCGGCGCGGCGCGTACGTTTGCGAGTAGGTGGAGCGTGCACCATTGTCGCCGTATCTGAAATACGTTTGCTGCTAAGTATGCGTGGTAGATGGGCGACGATCAGGTCGCTCGCCAGGGCGTTAACCAGGATGCTACGGCGCCATTCGCTACCCGCAGCCGCTCCGAAAGTCACCATTAGGGGGTGCGCAGCAGCGCGTACAAGCAGGGACAACGGTGGATCGGGAGTGTTTGTCTGATCGTGGATGTCGGGCATGGCGTGTAAGGCGGGTCTGCTATAGGTCGCCCCGCGCCGCCAGTCGTAAGTGTGGTGGTCGTGATCAGCATAGATAACGTCGGCGCCCGTTCGCTCCGAAGCATAGCGCAGCCATCCCACAGCTTCACAGTGTAGACTGCAACCTGCCTCCGTTAATAACATCAGATCTGGACGTTGCGTAGGCCAAGGCTCCTTAGCGTCGTTTCTGATGAAGGTGATCCGGCTATCCTGACAGGCATAACTGGCGACAGGGTGTTCGTTCAGGTTCGCCGATACACGGATCACGGCTGTCCAATTGCTGTCCCTTTGGTCGAGAAGACTGTTGAGCGATAGACGAAGAAGGTCGGGATCCACGTCGACTGCATCGATCAATACGACCAGACTAGAACCAGCCGCTGCTGGGGGAGGCTGTACAGGGAAGGTCGATTTGAAGTTATGGTAGGCCTCTACCGGGTAGGTTGATACTGTCAGCCATTCTCGAATTGCATCTAGATTCTGATCCAGGAGGCCGCTGATCCGCCCGAGGCTGGCAGAGATAGCCGGGTGTCCATATTGCCCCTTCGGCAGGAAGTCGCGCCCACCAATGGCGATTAGTTCGTTGCGTGCGATGATTAGGCTGGGATCAATGTCCAGCGCTTCCAAGTATATCTCAATAGCTTCCTCTCGGCGTTGCTGCATCTTGAGAACGTGGCCAAGGTGAAGCCGTAGCTCTCCGTCGGCTGGGTCCGCGGCGCAGGCAAGGCGATAGGCTGCTTCAGCTTCGGACCAACGCCCAGCTTCCTTCAGCACATGCCCTAACTGAATGCGAATAGGCAGATTCGTGGGAGCAAGTACTAGCGCAAGGCCGTAATTTGTAATGGCGTCCTGCCAGTCTTGCCGATCCCTAGCAGCGTCACCCAATCTAGCCGCTGTCTTTGCAGCATCCTCCGCTGGGAGCGAAGGAGAATGGCGAGACGAGTGAGTCATAGCCTTACGATACGCCCGCGCGAGCCACCTCGAGATCTTCACAGATCTAACCGCAGATTAGAGGATTGCATCAGTCCACCGGTAGCTATGGTGTCATATCGGTCGAGATCGCTCACTGGGCGAGGGGCTGGCTCGGAAGTAAGAAGCGCCTCGCCGCCAAGCGCATCCATCTAGTATTTTGCGATGACATTGCGCAGATAATGGCCATAAGAGCTTTTTCCGAAGTCGTGTGATAGTCGTTCCAGCTGATTAACGTCGATGAAGCCGCGATCGAATGCGATCTCTTCGGGACACGCAATCTTGAAACCCTGACGTTTTTCGAGTGTACGGACAAATTCACCCGCCTCTAACAGGCTGTCAGGCGTACCGGTGTCCAGCCAGGCGAAGCCGCGCCCCATGATTTCGACAGAAAGCTTTCCTCGCTCTAGATAAATACGATTGACGTCGGTGATCTCCAACTCGCCGCGAGCTGAAGGCTCTAGGTTGGCTGCAATTTCAACCACGTCCTTGTCGTAGAAATAAAGCCCAGTCACTGCCCAATTGGATCTAGGGGCGGTTGGCTTTTCCTCTATCGAGAGGGCCTTCATGGACGTGTCGAAATCAACCACTCCATATCGCTCGGGATCGTTGACATGGTACGCAAAAACGGTGGCGCCTTCTGATCGTGACATAGCGCTGACGAAAAGGTCATTAATGCCGTGACCGTAGTAAATATTGTCGCCCAGAATGAGAGCTGATGGCTCGTCGCCGACAAAATCGGCGCCGATGATATAGGCCTGCGCCAACCCGTCTGGACTGGGTTGAACGGCATACTGGATGTCCATGCCCCAGCGCGACCCATCACCGAGAAGCGCACGATAGGCTGGCGTATCGCGCGGCGTGGAGATGATCAGGACTTCACGAATGCCCGCCAGCATCAGTGTAGAGAGCGGATAATAGATCATCGGCTTATCGTAGACTGGCATGAGTTGCTTCGATGTGACCAACGTCATCGGATGCAACCGTGTGCCGGAGCCGCCGGCGAGAATAATACCTTTCATGGTCACTCCTTGACGGACAGCTGGTCCACAATTTCAGAAACGGCAGACTGCCAAGGGCGAGGAACAACGCCGTATTCGCGCTGGATTCTCTGCGTCGCCAGTCGGGAATTGACTGGGCGGCTTGCGGCAGTAGGAAACTCGGCCGTGGTAATGTTCTCTACTTTGGCTGTGGGGCCGCCGTGGGCTTCGCTGAAGGCCAAGACTTCACGCGCCAGCCCTGCCCAGGTTGTAGCGCCGGCGTTGACGAAGTGAAAAATGCCTCGTGGGGCCGCCTCGTCTTCAATCATGCGCAGTGTGATCGTCTTCAGGGCTTCGGCGATATCCCTAGCTGAAGTGGGATTGCCGTGCTGATCATTCACGACGCGCAGCGTGGGCCGCTCAGTCGCCAGCCGAAGCATGGTTTTGACAAAATTCGTGCGGTGTTGGCTAACGACCCATGCGGTCCTCAACACTGTGGAGCGAGGGTTGCCCCTCAGAACGGCCATCTCGCCAGCCAATTTAGAAGCTCCATACACGCCAAGAGGCTGTACGGCTTCGTCTTCATTGTACTCACCGATACGCGCACCGTCGAAGACGTAGTCGGTCGAGACCTGGATCAACGGGATGCCCGCTGCACGGGTTGCGTCGGCCAGAAGCGCCGGCCCTAGAGCATTGGCGGAATAGGCGGCGGCCACTTCGTTCTCGGCCCGATCCACGGCGGTGTAGGCGCCTGAGTTGATAACCGCCGCATAAGCGCGCGACGAGAACAGCCGCGCTATGGCGCTTGCATTACCCAAATCTAACTCGGAACGCGCCGGTGCGTGAAGTGTGATGTGATCCGGCCACTTGGCAGCCAAGAGTTCCAATCCGACCTGTCCAGCACCGCCGGTGAGAAGGATGGAAAGCGGTTGCTCAGTCTCAAGCATGGGCTTTGCCCAGGCGCTCGGTAGCATAGCTGTTAGTCACAATAGTTTGCCACCACTCTTGGTTGTCGAGGTACCAGCGGACCGTGAGGCCGATCCCCTCTTCAAACGTCTTTGTCGGCTCCCACCCCAGCTCTCGCCGGATCTTCGACGCATCAATGGCGTAACGATGGTCGTGGCCTGGCCGGTCCGCGACATGGGTTATCTGGTCAGCATACAGGCGGCCGTCGACACGGGGGCGTTCCCTGTCCAGCACGGCGCAGATGGCCCGCACCACCTCGATGTTCTGGCGTTCTGCATTGCCGCCTACATTATAGGTTTCGCCTGGCGTGCCGCGTTCGAACACGGCTTGCAGGGCGCGAGCGTGATCATCGACAAAGAGCCAGTCGCGCACATTGGTCCCGTCGCCGTAAACGGGCAATGGCTCACCATTCAGGGCGCGAATGATGATCAAGGGGATTAGTTTTTCAGGGAAATGATACGGGCCGTAGTTGTTCGAGCAGTTGGTGACCAGGATGGGGAGGCCGTACGTATGCCCCCAAGCGCGGACGAGATGATCGGATGATGCCTTTGACGCCGAGTAGGGAGACCGGGGGTCGTAGGCAGTGGTTTCCGTAAATAAGCCTTCATCCCCCAGCGATCCGAATACTTCGTCCGTGGAGATATGGTGGAAACGGAAAGCTGCTTTGGCCTGATCATCCAGGCTGCGATAATAACCTAGTGCCTGTTGTAGCATAACGAAGGTGCCAACCACGTTGGTTTGGACAAATTCGCCGGGCCCGTCGATCGAGCGATCAACATGACTTTCAGCCGCCAGGTGAGCGATTACCTGCGGTCTGAATTCCGTCAGGGCTTTAACAACGGCTTCTGGGTCGGTGATGTCGGCGCGAACAAAGCTGTAGCGTGGATTGGAGACTATAGGCTCAAGAGAGCTGAGGACGCCTGCATAGGTGAGCTTGTCATAGACTAGCACCTCGTGGTCCGTGTGATTCATCAGCTGACGAACAAGAGCCGAGCCGATGAAACCAGCTCCTCCCGTAACCAGAATGCGCAAAATAATTTCTCCGTCAGTAGCGTCGCTGTATCGGGTGTGCAGCCTAATCGGATAGTGCCGTTAGGGGGACACCGTCATAGTCAAACGGGCTGTCAAATTCGGCTAACGGTGGCAGGGCTGCGTCTTTATCCGACAAGATCGGGCCCAGGGCCGGGAGAGGCCAATCGATTCCGATTTCGGGGTCGTTCCACAGCAGCCCGCCATCACAATCCGGCGCATAAGCGGCGGAAACCTTATAAATTACCTCGGTATCGGGTTCGAGGGTGATGAAGGCATGGGCAAAACCAACAGGCACATAGAGCTGGGAGCCGTTATCAGCTGACAGCAGGGCGGAAACCCACTTGCCATAGGTTGGAGAGTCCCGACGAACATCTACAGCATAATCCATTATGGAACCGCGTGCGCACCGGACCAATTTTGCCTGTGCATACGGAGGCCTCTGAAAGTGCAATCCACGAATGGTCCCTGTTAAGGCCGAATACGAGTGATTGTCCTGGACGAAATTATGATGGATGCCCGCTTTGGCCAGTGATTGCTCAGAATAAGTTTCTGAAAACCAGCCGCGATTGTCGCCGAATCTTTTGGTTTTTAATAGCTGGACCGTCGCCATGCGTTCGTCGCTTCTCTCAACAAGGTCACGCAATCCTAGAGATCCTCAGCGTGCGAGTGCATGTAGCCCAAGCGTTCTCGGTAGGGCAATCCGCCTCTCAGGTACTCAGCACCACCTGCAGCCTCTGTTCATGGTTTTCTATGGTAGGAATTTTGAAATTTCGAGATCGCTTCCGAGCGATCTGGAGCGGTTATCTAATCGCTTCAACTTGCCTCGGGTTGTCAGGTGCAAGCGACAATTGGGGGTCTCATTGGTCAAGCGGCGCAGGCCACGATATCCTGATAGAGTTGCTCATAGGCTTCCTGCGGGGGCCGGGACGTGTCTCGGCAGGTTTTAACCAACCCGGACGATCTCAACGCCAAAGAAAGTCACTTCGCCGTCGAAGGCTCCCTCTAGCAACAACAGTCGAAATTCGGACGCCGAGGGCTTATCCCATTCGTATTCGATTTCAACCTGGAATACGCCTTCCCGCTCCGGACGAAAGTGATGTGAGGTGTATGTATCTTGAGCCCCCCAATCGACCCTGTACTGGTGTCTTGTGGTGGGCGCGCTGAAGCCAATACGGGCGACAGCTTTCCAGCGTCCCGCTGGCATGACGATGTAAGGGCCGAAGACCAGGAAGCGCGGACGGCCGGTCAGGTCGAGGACGGCTTCTTCCTTGTTGTGGCGAACATCCTTTGCGTTGATATCAAAAACCTCACTTCCCCAGAAGGCGTGGTCGACCGCGTAGATGGAAAGGGCCTCCTTTAGCGCTCTGTTACGATTGGACGTTGGGGGGGATGTTGGGCCAAGCAAGGAGAGGCCGGGAAAGGGTTCGACTGTAGTGGCTGCGAAGTCTTCGGCTTTGAAAACTCGGTCGGGATAGAGGGCGTATCCGCGTCGGATGAGGTCAGAAGCACTCTTGACCGCAGCATGGCGTGGAGCAGGGTCGTTGTCTGAGTCCACCTTGGCGGAGAGGGGACCGTTGGTGCTCAGTAAGACGGCAACGTCCTTTGCCTGAACGCCAGCTTTGCGAGCCTCTTCAGGGTTTGGCGACAGGGTCAATGTCTTGCCTGGCGCGGCCGTGTTGGCGTCAACTGCCGAATTGATGACCGCAAAGCCCGCATCCGTCGCCTGTGCTGTGATCGAAGCCACCCAGTCATCCCGATCGGCGCATGGCGGAATGATCAGCCACAGATGTTGTTTGGTGTTAGGCATGGTCAGGCGGCGCGCAGCCAGGTGTAGACTTCGACGGCCTCCTGGATGTCATCGAAAATCTTGGCCTTGCCACTCTCGATGATCAGGGCCCGGTCGCAGTAGCGGGTGATCAGATTGGTGTCGTGCGACGCCATCAGGAAGGCGCAGTGGCCTCGGTCTTCGAACAGGCCTTCCTGACATTTGCGCTGGAAGCGGGCGTCGCCGACCGCCACCAGTTCGTCGATCAGATAGCAGTCGAACTCGATCGCCAGCGACAGGCCGAAGGCCAGGCGGGCGCGCATCCCGGACGAGAAATGCTTGACCGGCTCACGCAGCGCCTTGCCGAGTTCGGCGAAGTCGTCGACCCGCGCCAGGGTCTCCTTGTAGTCGCGTTTATACAGACGCGACAAAAAGCGGACATTGTCGAGTCCGGACAGACTGCCTTGGAAGCCGCCGGAGAAACCGATGGGCCAGGACGTCGTCATGTTCCATTCGATCTTGCCCGTGCTGGGGGGCATGATGCCGCCCAGCATCTGGATGAGCGTCGACTTGCCCTGGCCGTTGCGGCCCAGCAGGGCGAGCCGGCCAGAGCGGCCGAGGTCGAAGTTGACATCCTTGAAGACGGGACGTTTGCTCGACTTGAATTTCTTGCTGACGTCGAGGACCCGCAAGCCCGGCTCTTCGAGCGCCATCAGTTCTGCCTGTGTTCCCGAATGCCGGCCCAGACCAGCCATCCGATGGCGTAAAGCAGCAGCGATGAGGCGAAAATGGTCAAGATCGCCCGCCAGCGGCGCGGCTCGTTGCCCTTGTCCGGCAGGCTGGGTGATACGATGCGCTCCAGGTAGAGCTTCTGGCGGCTGGCTTCCTGCTGGGCAGTCAGCAGGCTGGCTTCGGCCTGGGCGACGCGGCGTTCCGCAATCTCGCGCTGCAGCATCAGGTCTTCATAGGCGCCTAACTTGGGCGCCAGGGAGTCGGCGCCACCGGCGAGGCGGGCGCGGGCGTCCTCCACCTGGCGTTCCAGCCCGGCGATGCGACGGTTCAGGGCCGGCAGTTGCGGGCTGGCTGGCGCCTCGGCCGTCAGCTGGTCGCGTTCGGCCTTCAACTGGGCGATGGTGACCAACAGGGTTGCGCTGACCTGCGTGCTTTCCGCCGCTTCGGCGCGCGGGTCGAGGAAGCGCGTCGAGGTGCGGAAGGCGGTCAATGCCTGTCTGGCGGTCTCGGCGGCGGCCAGGGCGGCCTGGCGGTCGCGTTCGGCATCGCGCAGGGCGTTCGTGGTCGCGCGTTCGTTCAACTGGTTGATTAGGGTCTCGCCGCTATCCAGCATCGCCAGATTAAGCGCCTGGGCTTCACGGGCGGAAAAGGCCTGAACGCGGATGGTGCTGATGCCGGTGCCGGCATCGTGGCCGACCGTGAGGAAGCGCTGGAAGGCCTTATAGAGACTCTCTTCGCTGTCGCCGTCCCAAGGACGTGGGTAACGAGACAGGGCGTCTGCGCCGGGACGGCCCAAAATGGCGCGCAGGTTGAACCGCTTCTGCATTTCCTTCATGCCGTCGCGAGATGTCAGGTACTCATGAACAGCGAAGGCTTCATTGGTGCTGGTCGAGAAGCCCGCAACGCTCAACGCCATGCCGACCGTCGTGGGTTGGGATACATTCGCCGAGCGGACGACAAACTGTGCCTCCGATACATATCGCGGCGAGGCGATCAGCAGATAGTAGACAGCGGCCAGCACGGTGGGCGCGCCCACCACGATCATGAAGGCGATCGGAAGCTTGCGCTTTTTACCGGTCTTTCCTGGCCCTGAAAGCATTTTGGGCAAGGAGCCTACGTACTGCAGCTTGGAGTCGGCCATGCGTGCCTTCTACCCTTGGGAATGGACATAAATGGTAAATAAAATCAATCGGACGACATGTGCTCCCGGGCACCAGCGATCAGCAGCAGGCCTGCAATATTGAGGCATGCGCCCCAGATGATCGGGTATATGGGATCGTAGTGGGTGATCACGAACTCGCCAAACACAGCCGCGCGCATCATTTCCACACCATGGACGAAGGGCACGGTCAGATAGATCTTCTGAGCCGCTGGCGGCACCCACGCAACCATGAAGAAAACGCCCGATAGTGGGATCATGGCGTAGCTGATCAGTCCGATCATGCGTTCGAACACCTCGAAACGCATGGCCAGTCCGGCCAGCACCAGGGCCAGACCCGAAGCGACCCAGGCTAGGGTGAACCAGCCCTGATAAAGCAGCAGATAGTTGAACGGCAGGCTGACCTGTTCAAGGCTGAGCAGCACCAGATAGACAATCAGGAAGGCGGTCGTGCTGCCAGCCAGTTCCAGGATGATGCGGGCAGACAATATGTGCATCGGGGCGATGCGGCGATGGTAGAGCAACCCCAGATTCGATTGCAGCGCGGTGGACAGCAGGCTGATCATGTGTCGGATCAGGATCAGGCTCATGTAGCCGGTCATTACGAAGGGGGCGAGGCGGATACCGTGCTCATAGGGCGACTTGGTGAAGCTCCAGAGGATCATCACGCCGAAACAGAAGAGCAGCGGTTCGCCGACAATCCAGGCGAAACCCAGCCCGGTGCGGCCGTAGCGGGTGGCCATTTCGCGCAGGATCAGCGCCCCGACAATGCGCGTGTGATGCTCCACGCCGGCTGCGAAACGGCGCAGGAACGACGTCGGCTTGTCAGACAGGGGCGTATCGGAAGCCATTGAACCTTACCTAGACCGGGACGGACGAAGCCCGGACGAGCTCAGGAATGCATCAAGGATGATGCTCGCCGCCTCTTCTGCCGTACTTTTTATGACTTGGACATGAATTTCAGCATTTTCCGGCGCCTCATAGGGGCTGTCGATGCCGGTGAAGTTGGTCAGTTCGCCGCGTCTGGCCTTGGCGTAGAGCCCTTTGACGTCTCGGGCCTCGACTACCTCCAGCGGGGCGTCGATGAAGATTTCCAGGAAGGGGAGGTCGCCCATCATCTCGCGGGCCATCGCCCGTTCGGCGCGGAAGGGCGAGATCAGCGACACCAGGACGATCAGCCCGGCGTCGGCCATCATGCGGGCGGCCTCGGCGGCGCGGCGGATGTTCTCGACCCGGTCGGCCTCGGTGAAGCCCAGGTCGCGGCTGAGGCCGTGGCGCAGGTTATCGCCGTCGATCAGATAGGTGTGGCGCCCCTCGGCGGCCAACTGCTCCTCGACCAGGTTGGCGATGGTGGACTTGCCTGCGCCCGACAGGCCGGTGAACCACAGCACGGCCGGTTGTTGGCCCTTCAGGGCGGCGCGACGGGCGCGGTCGACCTTGATCGGCTGGCGATGGATGTTGTGCGCGCGGCGCAGGGCGAAGCGGATCATCCCGGCCCCGGCTGTCGCCTGGCTCATCCGGTCGATCAGGATGAAGCCGCCCATTTCGCGGTCTTCCTCATAGGGGGCGAAGGCGATGTCGGCGCCCAGCGACAGATGGCAGACGCCGATATCGTTCAGCTCCAGAGTCCGCGCGGCCAGCGGCTCCAGGGTATTGACGTTGACCCTGTGCCGGATGTCGGTAATCGAGGCGGCGACGGTGCGCGCGCCCAGCTTCAGGTCGTACTGACGGCCGGGCAGCAGCGGCGCCTCGGCCATCCAGATGACGGCGGCCTCGAACTGGTCGGCGGTCTCCAGCGGAGCGTTGGCGGCGCACAGGACGTCGCCGCGCGACAGGTCGATCTCGTCGGTCAGGGTCAGGACGACCGACTGGCCGGCGCGGGCCTCTTCGGCGTCTTCAGTAGGCGTCAGGACGCGCGCAAGCGTGGTCGTCACGCCGGAAGGCAGGGCGCGCACGGCGTCGCCGGGTCTCAAACGACCCGCCGCGATTCGGCCCGTATAGCCGCGAAAGTCCAGATGCGGCCGGACCACGCCTTGCACGGCCATGCGGAACGGCAGGTGCTGACCTTCTGACAGCGGCGTCAAGGCCTCCAGAGTCTGCAGGACGGTCGGGCCGGCGTACCAGCCGGCCCGCTTGCACTGTCTTACGATGTTGGCGCCGGTCGCGCCGGACACCGGAATGGCAGTGACCTCCAGCCCGACCTGGGCGCCGTAGGAGGCGAACTCGGCGGCGATGGGCTCGAACGCAGTCTGGCTCCAGTCCGCCAGGTCCATCTTGGTGACGGCCAGAACCACCTGACGCACGCCCATCAGGGCCAAGATATGAGCGTGACGGCGCGTCTGGGTCAGCACTCCCTTGCGCGCGTCGGCCAGGATGATCGCCGCATCGGCGGTCGAGGCGCCGGTGGCCATGTTGCGCGTGTATTGCTCGTGGCCGGGCGTGTCGGCGACGATGAAGCTGCGCCGCTCGGTCGAGAAATAGCGATAGGCCACATCGATGGTGATGCCCTGCTCGCGCTCGGCCAACAGGCCGTCCACCAGTTGGGAGAAGTCCAGCGCGCCGTCCGCATCAGTCACGGCGGCGATCTGGTCGTCGGGCACGGCGCCCACGTCATGCAGCAGACGGCCGATCAGCGTCGACTTGCCGTCGTCCACCGAGCCGCAGGTGATGAAACGCAGCAGGTCGCGCTGGGTGGAGGGCGCTGACGCCATCAGAAATAGCCCTCCTGCTTCTTGTGCTCCATCGACCCGGGCTGGTCGCGGTCGATCAGACGGCCCTGGCGCTCGGAACTGCGCGAGGCGCGCATTTCGGCGATGACGGCCTCCAGCGTCGTCGCCTCGCTCTCGATGGCGCCGGACAGAGGATAGCAGCCCAGGGTGCGGAAGCGCACGGTGCGAACCTCGGACTTCTCGCCAGGCTTCAGCCGCATCCTTTCGTCATCGACGACGATCAGGGCGCCTTCGCGCCTCACGACCGGGCGCGGTGCGGCGAAATACAGGTCGACGACGGGAATATTTTGGGCGGCGATGTAGTCCCACACATCCAGCTCGGTCCAGTTGGACAAGGGGAAGACCCGCATGGTCTCGCCCGGCGAGACGCGCGGGTTATACAGGCTCCACAGCTCCGGCCGCTGACTGCGCGGATCCCAGAGATGGCCGGGGCCGCGGAAGGAGAAGACGCGCTCCTTGGCTCGGCTGGCCTCCTCGTCGCGACGCGCTCCGCCGATGGCGGCGTCGAAGCCGTGCAGATCCAGCGCCTGCTTCAGCCCTTGCGTCTTCCACAGATCCGTATGCACGGCCGAGCCGTGGTCGAACGGATTGACGCCGCGCTCGACCGCCTCGGGGTTTCTGTAGACGATCAGCTCCATGCCGCTTTCGGCGGCCATGCGGTCGCGCAGGGCGTACATGGCGCGGAACTTCCACGTTGTATCGACGTGCAGCAGGGCGAAGGGCGGCGGGGCCGGATGGAAGGCCTTGCGCGCCAGGTGCAGCAGGGCCGCCGAATCCTTGCCGATCGAATACAGCAGCACCGGGCGCGCGCATTCGGCCGCGGCCTCGCGCAAGATGTGGATGCTCTCGCTCTCCAGCCTCTGGAGGTGCGTCAGGCGTTCAGAGGAAAGGGCGGTGAGCATGGGGTTAGACACGACGTCAGGCCTGCGTCAGGCCGACCTTGCCGTACAGGTCACGCAGTCGAGCCTGATAGGCGGCGGGCGTAAACTTACCAGCCTGGATCAGGCCCCGCGCCTGCAGATCGTAGCGCAGGCCCTCGTCGGCGTCCAGCGCCTGGATGCCGCGCGTCATCGCCTGGACGTCATAGGGATCGACGATCACGGCCGCGTCCCCGGCGACTTCGGGCAGGGAGCCGCCGGTCGAGGTCAGCACCGCCGTCGACAGGGCCATGGATTCTAGCACCGGCAGGCCGAAGCCTTCATACAGGGACGGAAACAGCGTGGCCTTCGCGCCTCGGATCAGGCTAATCAGCATGGAGAAGGGCATGTATTCATACTGGCGAATACGGTCGGCGCTGGGGCCCTCGTCGCGCTTGACCTGGTTCAGCAGGGCGGTCTCGCCCTCGTCCAGCCAGGCGCGGCCGCCGATGATGACCAGAGGGGTCTTGCTGCCCGAGGCGAGATAGGCTTCGACGATCCGGCCCAGGTTCTTCTTGGGCTCGATGGCGCCGAAATGCAGGAAGTAGTCTTTCCATCCCAGGTTGAAGACGCCTTCCAACTCCAGTTCCACCTCGGCCTGGCTGCGTTCCGTCAGCGTCGTTGGCAGGTGGACGGCCTGATAGGTGTTGGTGACGCGGTCCTCGGACACGCCCAGCAGGCGGATGACGTCCTGGCGGGTGGTTTCAGAGACGACGGCGATGTGATCGGCGCGGGCGGCCACGGCCTGGCACAGCTTCATGTACACCGCCTTGTCGTCCATCGTGGTGTGCGGCAGACGCAGCGGGATCAGATCGTGGATGGTGTAGATGTTCGGCGCGCCCTTGGCGTAGAGCGGCAGGGTCGCCGTCCAATGCATCACATCGGGCGCGGGCGCGTCATTCGTCGCTTCAAAAAGGACCGACGTTTCCTTGCCGTATGCGGCGAAGCAGCGGTTGGCGTTTTGGAACAGGTTCTGCGCCGCCCAGAAACGGTCGACGGCCGGGCGACCCCCGCCGCGACTGGGCCAGATCACTTCGCCTGAAGGCAGGATGGCGTGGGCCTCACGGCCAAAGCGCGACATGTAGGTGTCGCGGAAACGCTGCATCTTCTTCTTACGGCTCAGCTTTTCGGGCGGACGTTCGGCGTCGGTCAGGGCGGTTTCATTGACGACGTTGCTCGCGCGGCGCGGGGTGGGCGGGCCATACAGGGCCTGGGTTCCCAGGCCGATTTCACGCGCGTTGATCAGCAGATTCCGACCATAGGTGGCGATGCCCGATCCCTTCGCCAGCGCCAGGTTGAAGCCGTCAATGCAGATGGAAGCCATGGTGTCCAATACGTCGTAGCGATTGGGCGGATGTGGACGACAGGGCGAGCGGCAGGTCAAGGGGGCAGGCGCGCTTGGCGTTTACCCTCTGTTTATTTCTGTAGCGTGTGGGCCACTGTTCTCAAATTACCTGTGACTTTGATGTCTTTATGCTCGACCAGAAATGGCAACGCTGGTAGGGACGCGGCAGGTGACTTTCTGGTCGCCCACCCGTCAATAGACCTCGGAGGGCCGCATCCCATGCGTGTCAAGAGTTTGATCCTGGCGTCGAGCGCAGCGGCCGCCCTGGCCCTGTCGGCCGGCGCTGCATCGGCTGAGCCCGATGGCTGGTACGGCGCGATCGACGCCGGCTACCACATCATCGACGACATCAACACGGAAGCGTCGACGAACGGCCACAACTGGAATTGGGAAGTCAACGACGGCTGGGCGGCGTTCGCTCGCCTCGGCTACCGTTTCAACCCGAACTGGCGCATGGAACTCGAAGGCGGCTACCGCTCGGGCGACATCGGCAAGGTGCGCGCTGTCTCGGGCCCGAACGGCCTGTGCAACCTGACCCCGGCCACCGGCCCGTGCCACTCGCCGGAAGGCGACATCGAGTCGACGACTCTGATGGCCAACGTCCTGTACGACTTCGGCTCGCCGGACTGGACCATTCGTCCGTTCGTCGGCCTGGGTGTCGGTGTGAACCGCGTCAATGTCGATACGATTGGCCGCCTGCGCCAGAACCCGGGCGTCACCTTCGCCGCCGACGACAGCTCGACCAAGTTCGCCGCTCAGGCGATCGCCGGTCTGGCTTGGGCCGTGGGCGATCGCGCCAACATCGATCTGACGTACCGTTATCTGACGGGCGATATGGAATTCGACAACTCGTCGGTCGGCACGGGCGCTGTTCCGTACGGAACGTTCTCGGGCGACTACGACCAGTCGCACACCGTTACGCTGGGCCTGCGCTATGCGTTCGGCGCCGAGCCGGCGGCTCCCCCGCCGCCGCCGCCGCCGCCCCCGCCGCCCCCGCCGCCTCCCCCCCCGCCCCCGCCGCCGCCTCCGCCGCCTCCGGCCAAGCCGGCTGCGCGTCAGTTCGTGGTCTACTTCGACTTCGACCGTTCGGACCTGACGGCGGAAGCCCGCTCGGTGGTGACGCAAGCCGCCAACTACGCCAAGTCGGGCGCTCCGACCCGCGTGCTGGTGGTCGGCCACACCGACACCCAGGGCGCTGCGGCCTACAACCAAGGCCTGTCGAACCGCCGTGCGCGCACCGTGGCTGACGCCCTGGTCGCTCAAGGCGTCAACGGCGGCGTGATCTCCTTGGACGGCAAGGGTGAGACCCAGCCTGCCAAGGCCACCGGCGACGGCGTGCGTGAGCCGCTGAACCGCCGCGCCACCGTCGACATCAACTTCTAAGGCTCAAGGGGGCCGGTCGTGATCGGCCCCCGAAACCTTAAGGTTGCAAGACATGAAGGACGGTCGATCCCACGGGGCGGCCGTCCTTTTTCTTTGGCTTTTTCTTGGACCTGCGGTCGGGCTTCGCTGGCGATCCGCCGCGACCGGGGCTATTGCGGCAGGGACGGTTGATAAGAGGAGCAGTCCATGCGCGTCGCTATGATTGGAACAGGCTATGTCGGCCTGGTGTCAGGCGCCTGTTTCGCCGATTTCGGCCACACGGTGACCTGCGTCGACAAGGACGCCTCGAAGATCGAGCGCCTGCACCAGAACATCATGCCCATCTATGAGCCGGGGCTGGATGATCTTGTGGCTGACAACGTCCGCGACGGGCGTCTGGCCTTCGCCGTCGACGGCGCCGAGGCGATCCGCACGGCGGACGCCGTCTTCATCGCCGTGGGCACGCCGTCGCGGCGCGGCGACGGCCATGCTGACCTGTCTTACGTCTATGCGGCGGCCGAGGAGATCGCCGACCTGATGCAGGGCTTCACCGTCGTGGTGACCAAGTCTACCGTCCCCGTCGGCACCGGCGACGAGATCGAGCGCATCATCCGCGAGCGTCGTCCCGACGCCGAGTTCGCGGTCGTCTCCAACCCTGAGTTCCTGCGCGAAGGCGCCGCCATCGGCGACTTCAAACGCCCTGACCGCGTGGTGGTCGGCACGACCGACGAGCGCGCTCGCGCCGTCATGGCCGAGCTGTATCGGCCGCTGAACCTGAACGAGACGCCGATCATGTTCACCGGGCGTCGCACCTCCGAACTGATCAAATATGCGGCCAACGCCTTCCTGGCCATGAAGATCACCTTCATCAACGAGGTCGCCGACCTGTGCGAGGCGGTCGGCGCCGACGTGCAGCAGGTCGCGCGCGGCATCGGCTTGGACAACCGCATCGGCTCGAAATTCCTGCACGCCGGGCCGGGCTACGGCGGATCGTGCTTCCCCAAGGACACCCTGGCCCTGGTCCGCACCGCGACCGACGCCGGATCGCCGTTGAAGCTGATCGAGACCACGGTCGCCATCAACGATGCGCGCAAGAAGGCCATGGCCGACCGCGTCGCCGAGGCCCTGGGCGGCGATCTGAAGGGCAAGACGGTCGCCCTGCTGGGCCTGACCTTCAAACCGAACACCGACGACATGCGCGACGCCCCCTCGCTGGACGTGGCCCCGGCGCTGATCGAGCGCGGCGCCGTTGTCCAGGCCTTCGATCCCGAGGGCATGGAGGAGGCGGCCAAGCTGCTGGACGGCGTGGTGTTCAAGGACGGCCCCTACGACGCCCTATCGGGCGCTGACGCCGCCGTCATCATGACGGAGTGGAATCAGTTCCGCGCCCTGGATCTTGACCGGATCAAGCTGCTGCTGAAGCAGCCGGTCATGGTCGACCTGCGCAACGTCTATCGCCCGGAAGACATGCGGGCGCGCGGTTTCCGCTACTTCTCCATCGGCCGCCCGCTGGACGCGGCCTGACTAGAGCAGCAGCAGGCGACCGGCCGTGATGACTGCGGCGGCGACCACGACGGCCGACACCGCCGCGATCCCGATCAGTTTCATCGCCCGGCCCAGGCCGTCGTCTTCCATCCGAATCTCCTGCCTGGATAGGCCGACAGTCCGCCCCGCAAGGCAAGAGGGCAGGGCGTGAAGCTGTGCTGTTTTTGGCTTGACTGTGGAGCACGCAAAAGGGGGCGGCGCATAACGCGCCGCCCCCTTCTTTACATCCAGCTGTCGCCGATCAGCCCGTGAAGGGGCGAATCAGGATTTCGACGCGGCGGTTCTGGGCCTTGCCTTCCGGCGTGGCGTTGGAGCCGATCGGCGCGCGGGCGCTCATGCCGGCGACATAGATGCGCTCACGCATCACGCCGCGGTTGATCAGGTGCGAGGCGACCGAGGCGGCGCGGCGCTCCGACAGCGGCTGGTTGATGGCGTCGCCGCCCGAGGAGTCGGTGTGGCCGACCACGTCGACCATCGAGCGGTCGTACTGGTTGAGCACGCGGGCCACGTCGTCCAGCACCGGCAGGAAGCGCGGGTCCAAGTCCGACTGGTTGGTGGCGAAGGTCACGTCCGACGGCATCCGCAGGACCAGATTGTTGCCCTGACGCGCCACGCCGACGCCGGTGCCCGACAGTTCGGCTTCCAGGGCGCGCTGCTGGCCGTCCATGTACTGGCCGACCCCGGCGCCGGCCAGGGCGCCGATGCCTGCGCCGATCAGGGCGTTCTTGCGGCCCTGCTCGCCGCTGGAGGTGTTGGTCAAATAGCCCAGCAGCGCGCCGCCCAGGGCGCCCGCGACGGCGCCGGTGCCGGTGTTGTTGCGGCGGGGCGCGGAGCTGTAGGGGTCGGTCGTGGTGCAGGCGGCGGCGCCCAGCAGGGCGGCGATGCTCAGACCGGCGACGGCGATCTTGGCGCGCATGGGAAATCCTTTCGATGGCGACTTCTGGTCGCGTGAACGCTTGCCCCACAGTTAAGGTTTCAATGTGTATGGACCATGAACGCGGACCGGCGTCGCCTGCCGTTGACCTCCGCAGCCTGTCCCCCCATCTGTAACAGCGGCCGGGCGCTTCGCCGATTACGGGGGGCGCCGGACGGCCGAGGTCGCTTCATTGCGAGGGCCCCATGACTGCACGCACCCTGTTGTTCGACAGCCCCTTCCTGTTGGGTTTCGACCATACGCGCGCCCTGATCGATCGGGCGGCCAAGGCGGCGGCCGAGTCCTATCCGCCCTACAACGTCGAGCAGCTCGGCGAGGCGGCGGTGCGCATCACCCTGGCGGTGGCGGGCTTCACCCCCGAAGAGCTGTCGGTCACGGTGGAAGGGCGTCAGCTGACCATCACCGGCAAGCGCGACGACGCCGGGCGCGACCCTCAGGCCTTCCTGCACCGGGGCATCGCGGCGCGGGGTTTCGTCCGCAGCTTCGTCCTGGCCGACGGGCTGGAGATCGCGGGCGCCCGCCTGGAGCATGGCCTGCTGCACGTCGAACTGATCCGCCCGGAACAGGAACGCAGCGTGCGGCGCATACCCATCACGACGGGCTGAACGGCCGTCGAACCGCCTGGCTTTCCAGGCGTTTAGTCAAGCGTAAGGAGGCGGTCTTATGACGCCCAACATGAATACGAAGGACTTCGCCGATTTCGGCGCCCCGGACCTGGTCTATGTCCGCGCGATCCGCGCCTCAGACGTTCTGGAGGACGTCAGGGTCGAGACGGCCGCCGACATCGAAATCGATCCGGATCAGATTCTCTATGCGGTGCACGGCGCCGACGGCGAGCGTCTGGCCGTCATGCTGGACCGCGAGACCGCCTTCGCGGCCGCCGTGGCGCATGATCTAGAGCCGATGTCGGTCCACTAGGCGCATCTGCGCCGTTCTTGAAACGGATGAAGACGTGAGGAAGACCGCTCAGGCGGCGGTCTTCGACACATCCTTGACGAACAGAGCGCGGATGGCGTCCACGGTCCGCGCCTGGCGCAGTTGCTCGCGCAGTTCCGGCGAACGCAGGGCGCGCGACACCGCCGCCAGCGCCCGCAGATGCTCGGCCCCGGCGTCCAGAGGGGCGAACAGGGCGAACAACAGGTCCACCGGACGATCGTCCAGCGATTCATAGGCGACCGGCGTGTCCAGGCGCACGAAGACGGCGCAGACCCGATCCAGCCCCTTGATGCGCGCGTGCGGCACGGCGACGCCCGACCCCAGACCCGTCGAGCCCAGGGCCTCGCGCTCCTGCAGGGCCTCGAACGCCTTGTCGGCGTCCAGGTCGAAAGCGGCGCCGAAGGCTTCCGCTACGGCGTGCAAGGCCTGACGTTTGGATGACGCCCCGCCCCGCAGGACGATCCCGTCCGACGACAGCAAATCAGCGATGTCCATGCTTACCCCGAAAATCGAACCCGACATTGGCGGAAGGGCGGGTGCTCTTTAGCGCCTTCGCCCTTCCTGAGGAAGCCTCAGCCGACAGCTTGCGCCGCCGCGCCCTTGGTCGTGCGTTGCGGATCGATCCAGCCGACGTTGCCGTCGGGCCGGCGATAGACCACGGCCAGGCCGCCGTGGGCGGCGTTGCGGAACATCACCAGCGGATAGCCGGTCATGTCCAGTTCGGCCACGGCGCGCCCCACGGTCAGGGTGCGAATCTCGGCCTCGGTCTCGGCGATGACCATGCCCACGGGAGGCGGTTCGCCCGGCAGGCCCGCCTCGCCGAACTCCTCGTCCTCGACGGTGTCGGGGTCGCGGAAGATAGTCAGGGAGGCGACTTCGCGCGCGGCGTTCTCGGTCTTCTCGGGCGACAGGCCCTTGGGCCCGATGTGGTGGTCCTTGAGGCGGCGCTTGTAGCGACGCACGCGCTTCTCGAGCTTGGACAGGCTGTCGGCGAAGGCCGCCTGGGCGTCGCCGCCGAAGCCGGTCGTCACCAGCGACTGGCCCGAGGCCAGACGCACCCAGCAATCGACCCGGAAGCCGTGTCGATCCTTGGACACCACGACCTCGGCGTCCTGGGCGCCGCGGGCGAAATACTTGCCGATGCCCTCTTCGAGTTCCTGGGAGATGCGCGAGCTTAGCGCTTCGCCGACATCCACTTGCTTGCCGCTGACTTGGATCTTCATGTCCACTAGAACGCGACTGACAGGCTTTGGTGTCAATGCCGATCACCGATTTGTGGTGACGCTTGAGAAGGGGTCAGCCGGCTTTCATCAGGCGGCGGCGCTGGATCGACGAGGGAATGCGCAGGGCCTCGCGATATTTCGCCACAGTGCGCCGCGCGATGTCGATTCCCGCCTCGTTCAGAATCTCGACGATGCGGTCGTCGCTCAGCACGTCGCCGTCGCCGGATTCGCCGTCGATCATGGTCTTGATTCGCTGGCGCACGGCCTCGGCCGAGTGGGCCGCGCCGCCGTCGCTGGACTGGATGGCGGCGGTGAAGAAGAACTTCAGCTCGAACACCCCGCGCGGGGTGGCCACGTATTTGTTCGAGGTCACGCGGCTGACCGTCGATTCGTGCATCTCGATGGCCTCAGCCACCGTCTTGAGGGTCAGGGGCCGCAGGAACTCGACGCCGAAGGCCAGGAAGGCGTCTTGCTGGCGCACGATCTCGGACGCCACCTTCATGATGGTGCGGGCGCGCTGGTCCAGCGACTTGACCAGCCAACTGGCCTGGGCGGCGCAGTCGGCGACGAAGGTCTTCTCCGTGTCCGATCGGGCGCCTGCCGCCACCACGGCGTGATAGCGTTTGTCGACCAGCAGGCGGGGCAGGGTGTCGGTGTTCAGCTCGATCCGCCAGCCGCCGGCCGGGTCGGGGCGCACATGGACGTCGGGCACGACCGTCTGGGCCGGTTCGCCGCCGAAGCCGGCGCCGGGCCGCGGCGTCAGGGCCTTCAGCTCGGCGATCATCTCGACCAGATCCTCGGCGTCGACGCCGCAGATTTTGCGCAGGGCCGCCAGGTCGCGCCGCGCCAGCAGCTCCAGATGATCCAGCAGGGCGCCCATGGCCGGGTCGAAGCGGTTGCGCTCGACCAGTTGCAGCTTCAGACATTCGGGGATGGAGCGGGCCATGACGCCGGTCGGCTCGAAGCCTTGGCAGACGGCCAGCACGGCCTCGATGCGCGCCTCGTCCACGCCCAGCCGCTCGGCGATCTCGCCCAGGTCGGCGCGCAGATAGCCGCCTTCGTCCGTGGCGTCGATCAGGGTCAGGGCGATGGCGTGGTCGGCGGGGCTGAAGCCGGCGGCCGAGGCCTGGGCCTGCAGATGCTCCCACAGGGTCTCGTCGCGCTGGTCGGGGCGTTCGCGCTCCTCGCCGTCGGCCAGGCCGCCGCCGGAGCCGGCGCGGGACCAGTCGGCCAGGCCGGGCTGGTCGGTGGCCGGATCATCCCGGCGGTCGCTGACGCGCTCGCCGGGGGCGGCGTCGCCGTACAGATCGTCGGCGCCGGCGTCCAGGCTCTGGGCGTGGGCGTCCGAGCCTTCGACGAAGCGCATCTCGCCGTCGTCGCCGCCGTCGCCCGCAGACGCGTCATTGGCGGCCTCGCGCGCGCTCTCGGAGCCGGGCTCGCCCTCGTCCCGCTGCAGCAGGGGATTGCGCTCCAGCTCGCCCTCGACGAAGGCCTCCAGCTCAAGGTTCGACAGTTGCAGCAGCTTGATCGCCTGCTGCAGCTGGGGCGTGATGACCAGCCCCTGCCCCTGTCTGACCTCCAGCCTCTGACCGATCACGTCGTTTCCACCCCGCGCGCAGGCGCTGTTGGCCCGCTTCTTGCTGGGATCATGGATCGGAAGCCGTTAACGCGAGGCGAACAACCGCCGCGTGAGGCCTTCTGGGCGTCAGGCGTACATTTCGCCCAGGTAGACGCGGCGCACCTCGGCGTCGGCGACGGCCTCGTCGGCCGTGCCTTCAAACAGGACGGATCCGGACGAGATGATCGAGACGCGATCGATGATGTCCAGCGTCTCGCGCACATTGTGGTCGGTGATCAGCACGCCGATGCCCTGGCTGGACAGATAGCGGATCACCTGGCGGATGTCGGCGATGGCCAGGGGGTCGATGCCCGCGAACGGCTCGTCCAGCAGCATGAAGCTGGGCCGCGCGGCCAGGGCGCGGGCGATCTCGACGCGACGCCGCTCGCCGCCCGACAGGCCGGTGGCCGGGGCGTGCCGCAGGTGGTCGATGCGCAGCTCTTCCAGCAGGCGGGTGGTCTCGTCCCGCACGCCGGCGGCGGTCTTCTCGCGCAGTTCGACCACGGCCTTGACGTTCTGCTCGACCGTCATGCCGCGGAAGATGGAGGCTTCCTGCGCCAGATAGCCCAGGCCCATGCGGGCGCGCTGGTACATGGGCTGCTGGGTGATGTCCTCATTGTCCAGCCAGATCGAGCCGCTGTCGGCGGGGATCAGGCCGGTGATCATGTAGAAGCAGGTCGTCTTGCCCGCCCCGTTGGGGCCCAGCAGGCCGCAGACCTCGCCGCGCTGGACGTTCAGGGAGACGTCGCGCACGACCTGGCGCTGGCCGAAGCTGCGGGCGATGTGCTCGACGCGAAGGCCAGTCGGACGCGCATCGTCGGCCGAGGTCGCCGCCGTCTCGGCGGCGGGCGCGTCCCGGTTCAGGGCTGAGAGTTCCTTGCGCGCCACGCGGGGTCAGTTCCCTTGCGGATAGAAGACGCCCTGGACGCGGCCGTTGGCGCCGCCGCCCTCGATGCGCGCCGTCTCGGTGCGGACGTTGTAGACGAGGCGGTTGCCGGTCAGCACGCTCTTGCCCTGGGTCAGGATGACGTCGCCGGTCACGACGACGTTGCCGTCGTTCAGCGTGTAGACGGCGCGGTCGCCCTTCATGCTCTGGTCCGGGGTGACGAAGTAGACGCTGCCGGTCGCTTCGATGCGGCTCAGCTCCCCGTTGGCCGTGAAGCCGCGGATGGCGTCGGCGCGCAGGCGGTTGGACCCTTGCGTCACCTCGGCCCGTCCGCGCAGGGAGAAGCCGTCGGGCGTATATTCCCCGCTGTCGGCGCCGTACTGGACCGGCTGACGGCTGGCGTCGGCGCGGTTTTGGGCGCCCGAAACGGCGGGCAGGGCCAGGGCGGTCATCAGGACCGCGCCCGCGATCGTCAGCTTGGACTTGGACATGTTCATCGGTCGGCTCCGGCGGGATTGATCGTCCCGCTTACCTTGGTTTCGCCCTGGCCGTTGAAAACGACCCGCTGGCCTTGATCATAAATCGCATAAGACGAAGCATTGATGCTTCCAAGGGGGCCGCGACCCTGCACCCCCTTGTCGCCGGTCACCACCCCGGTCTCGGTGTCGACCACGGCCTCGGGCGTGACCAGGGTCCAGCCCGTGCCGCCGTCGGAAATCTTCACGTTCGGGCCGATGACGACCTTGCGCTGGGTTTCCAGATAGGTGCCGCCGTCGGCGGTCAGCTCGGTCGTCTTGCGCGCGCCGAGGTTGAGCCGCAGCAGCGGACCGACCAGGCGGAAATGGCCGGTCGCCGGATCACGCACCGCGCCCTGGGCGCCGATGACGAAGGAGCGGCCCTGCGCGTCCTGGCCGTGGAACATGGGGTTGTCCAGGCGGATCTCGCGGCTCTCGCTGGCCTTGCGCTCCACCCCCGACATGACGGTGCGGAACACGGTCCAGGTCAGGGCGCCCCCCGCCAGCATCAGGATGACGATGGGCAGGACGCGGCGATACAGCTTCACCCGGCGCGAGCGCGTGCGCCAGCGTTCGCCGGCGCGGGCGACGCGCGCCTCGTCGGCGCGCTTCTGCTCGTCCTGGGCGGGCTGTTCGCTCATCGGCGTCTCGGGTCCGATTCTCAGGCGTGGGCGAAGATGTCGATCTCGTCCCAACCGGCCAGGTCGAGGCGCGAACGCACGGGCAGGAAGTCGAAGCAGGCCAGGGCCAGCTCCATGCGGCCTTCACGCACCAGCATCTCGTTCAGGCGGTTCATGATGGCGTGCAGATACAGAACGTCCGAGGCGGCGTAGTCGAGTTGCGCCTGGCTCAGTTCCGCCGCGCCCCAGTCCGAGCTCTGCTGCGCCTTGGACATGTCGACTCCGGCCAGCTCCTTGGCCACGTCCTTCAGGCCGTGGCGGTCGGTGTAGGTGCGCGCCAGTTTCGACGCGATCTTGGTGCAGTAGACCGGGCGCGTCTCGACGCCCAGGTGCAGGTCGAACATGCCGATGTCGAAGCGGCCGAAGTGGAAGATCTTCAGCACCTTCGGATCGGTCAGCAGCCGCTTCAGATTGGGGCAGTCGTAGGCCGGACGGTTCAGGCGTACGACGTGGGCGTTCCCGTCGCCGGACGACAACTGCACCACGCACAGCGGATCGCGACGGAAGCGCAGGCCCATCGTCTCGGAATCGATCGCCACCTGCGGCCCCAGGTCGAGGCCGTCGGGCAGGTCGCCTTCGTGGAAATAAACCGTCATGCGATTAAAACTCGTCAGTCGTTCAGGCCGTAACATAGACGAACCGCGCGCTATCGCTAGGACGCAAGCTCGACCTTTGCTGTCGCGGCCGTCGAAAGGAAAGGGGAGGGCCGGAATGACAAACGGCGCCGCATCCGATCGGATACAGCGCCGCTTGAGAAATGGTGCCCAGGAGAGGACTCGAACCTCCACGGCCGTTAAGCCACTGGCACCTGAAGCCAGCGCGTCTACCAATTCCGCCACCTGGGCCCGGTGGGTCGCCCCGCCGAGGGCCGGACTAATAGGGGGGAGCCTCGGGGCGGTCAACAGGCTTTTTCTCGATTCCTGAAAAAACTGCGCCGTTGACCAAAAGCTCCGAGAAATCCGCGCTCTATCAGGCCAGCCAGACCATCATCCGCGTATCGGCGCTTTCGCCCCGCGCGCGGCTGAAGGCCGGGCGGGTCTCGCCGGTGTACAGGAAACCGGCCTTCTCCAGCACCCGGCCCGAGGCGGGGTTGTCGGCGAAGTGGCCGGCCATCAGGGCGCGGCGCTTCCACCGCGTCGAGGCCCAGACCAGGGCGCCTTCCAGCGCCTCGGTCGCATAGCCGCGGCCCCAGAACTCGCGCCCGATCCAGTAGCCGGCTTCGGGCACGGCGTCGGTGTTCTGGAACATGCCGATGATGCCCACGGGACCGTGGTCCTCGTGCTCGATCAGGAAGGTGTTGGCCCGCTTCGGATCCTGGGACGCCACCTGCAGGACGAAGTCCTCGGCGTCGTCGACGCGAAAGGGGTGGGGCATGCGCTGGGTCATGCGGGCGATGTCGTGGTCATTGGCCAGGGCCGCGATCCGCGTCACGTCCTGGGCGCCGGGCGCGCGCAGCAGCAGACGCCGCGTCTCGACGACGGGGGAGGTTTCGATCACGCACATGGTTCGGCCTCGATGTCTTCGGCGCCGCCTCCTTGGAGGGCTCGGGCGGCTTGCGAGGCGGGGAAACGCAAACGGGGAGCCTGGTGATCCAGACTCCCCGCGGAAAATTTTCCCTTGGTCCGGATCGGCTGCTGTCGAGAGCAACGCGATCCGGGGAAATACTGTCCTGGCTTCGCGTTACTCGGCGGCCATCGCCTGGGCGTCGTCGTTGGCCGGGAGAATCGACACGTAACAACGGCCGCCACGTTTGGTGGTGAACTGCACCGCGCCGGTCGCCGTGGCGAACAGGGTGTGGTCGCGGCCCAGGCCGACGTTGGCGCCCGGGTGGAACTTGGTGCCGCGCTGACGCACGAGGATGTTGCCGGCCAGCACGCGCTCGCCGCCGAACTTCTTCACGCCAAGGCGCTTCGACTCTGAGTCGCGACCGTTACGCGACGAACCGCCGGATTTCTTGTGAGCCATCTTGCTGCTCCTCTTCCTTGGTGCGCTACCGCCCGTTCGGGCTGCTTGAGCGCGCCATCTGTCCTGCTAGGCGCTGATCCAGCGCCGGTGAAAATCTTAGGCCTCGGCGCCTTCGGAGGCCTCAGCCTTGGGGGCGGCCTTCTTGGCGGGAGCCTTCTTGGCCTTCGGAGCCTCGGCTTCGACAGCCTCGACGCGCGGGGCCAGGCCACGAGCGCGGGCGTTGATTTCCGCCTTGGTGATCAGCTCGACCTTGCCGTCCCACTTGGCCTTCTCGCCGGCGCCTTCGATGCCGGTGATGCGCAGGACCGATTCCATCTGGCGATGGCCGTTCGTGCGGCGATAGCCCTGACGGCGGATCTTCTTGAAGATCTTGA
>NZ_DLNP01000001.1:78071-245628 GCF_002478355.1 Brevundimonas sp. UBA7507
CAACAATCACATCGCCCGGTTGGACCCGGTACTGCTTTCCGCCGGTCTTGATCACCGCGTACATTAGGAAGCCTCAGCGTGAACGCAAAAATGGATGCGCCCGCCAGGAGACCCTGCGGGCGAAGAGCGGCGACATATACGGATGGTCACGGAAGAGTCAACGTGAAAGGGCGGCGTCTGGGGCGAAAACCCGCATGGAGCTTGTTCCTAGCGGAGTCTGTGGCCCGATTGCACGGGTGATGCAATGGGCGAGACAGGATGTTCGCGCGCGTATGCGAGGCGGACGGCGGCGCGGCGTGACGCCGCGCGTGAAGATTCTTCGCCGATTCTTCTCGATTGTTATAAGGTAACATTCTAAGGGAGCGGCCATGTCCTCCCCCGATCTCGCCGAGCCGGTGCTGTTGTCGCTTCTGGGCGGCGGCTTCGTCGCGGCCTTTCTGCATGCGGCCCTGCCGACCCACTGGCTGCCTTTCGTCCTGGTCGGCCGCGCCCAGCGCTGGAGCGTGGCGCGGGTGATGACGGCCGTGGTCACGGCGGGGCTGGCGCATATTCTGTCGACGGCCGTGGTCGGCTCGCTGATCGTGGCGGCGGGGCTGGCGCTGAACCGCTGGGTCGAGGGGCTGCTGCCGCACCTTTCGGCGGCGCTGCTGTTCCTGTTCGGCGCCTTCTACCTGGCCAGGGCCTCGCTGAAGCGGCCCGCCACGGCGGGCGGGCCGGCGACGGAACTGGCCGAACCCGCCGTGTCCGACAAGGCGGCCTTCTGGGGCCTGGTGCTGATGATGGCGGTGACGCCGGGCGAGGTGCTGCTGCCCATCTATCTGTCCTCGGCGACCGAGGGGGTGGGGGCCCTGGCCCTGCTGACCCTGACCTTCGCGGCGGGGACGGTGCTGGGCATGACCCTGCTGGCGGCCCTGGCCACGGCGGGCTACTCCATCCTGCGGCTGGAGCGGTGGGCGCGCTATGAAGGGGCCATCCTGGGCGGGGCGCTGATCCTGATCGGCTTCCTAGTGCTGACGCACCAGCACTGAGTTTCGATAGGTTATATATTTACATTCAAAGACTTATCTTCTGCGGGGCTTGACCTTGCCGCGCGGGAAGACCTAGCTGAGCGGACATGGCGCACGATCACGCACACGGCCATGACGGCCCCGATCATCACGATCACTCCCACGACCGCGACCACGGTCATTCGCATGGCCATGGCCACTCGCACGGCTTCGGCGGGCATCATCATGGCCCGACCGACACGGGCGACTGGCGCTACGCCGTCGGCCTGATCGTCAACCTGGCCTTTGTCGTCGCCGAGTTCACGGCCGGCTTCGTCGCCGACTCCACCGCCCTGATGGCCGATGCGGGCCACAACCTGTCGGACGTGCTGGGTCTGGCCATGGCGGGCGGGGCGGCCTGGCTGGCGCGGCGTGCGGCGGGGCCGAAGCGCACCTACGGCTATGGCAAGGCGACGGTGCTGGCGGCCCTGGGCAACGCCCTGCTGCTGATCTTCGCCTGCGGGGCGATCGCCTTCGAGGCGGTGCGCCGCCTGGCCGAGCCCGCGCCCGTGGCCTCTGGCGTCATCATCGTCGTGGCCGGGATCGGCTTCTTCATCAACCTGGGCACGGCCCTGCTGTTCATGAAGGACCAGCACAAGGATCTGAACGTGCGCGGCGCCTATCTGCACATGATGGCCGACGCCGCCGTGTCGCTGGGCGTGGTGATCGCCGGGGCGGTCATCCTGTTGACCGGCTGGTCGATGATCGACGGGATCGTCAGCCTGATCATCGTCGCCGTCATCATGATCGGCACCTGGGGCCTGCTGAAGGATTCGGTGAACCTGGCCCTGGACGCCGCGCCGAACGGCCTGGACGTGGGCGAGATCCGCGCCGCCTTCCTGGCCCTGCCGGGGGTGACGGCGGTGCACGACCTGCACGTCTGGGGCCTGTCGACCACGGACGCGGCCCTGACCGCCCACATCGTTCATGAACGCCCCGACGGCGACGCCCTTCTGGCCGAGGCGCAAGGCCTGGCGCGCGGCCGATTCGACATCAGCCACACGACCCTTCAGCTGGAAACGGCGGTCCTGCCGGATTGTCCGACCTGCTGAGCGGTTTCGCCTCTTCCCAAGGCGGCCCTCAGCCGCCATCTAGCGAGCCATGACCCAGAAGACTCCCGTGACCGTCCTCACCGGCTACCTCGGCGCCGGCAAGACCACCCTGTTGAACCGCATCCTCACCGAGGACCACGGCAAGCGTTACGCCGTCATCGTCAATGAGTTCGGCGAGATCGGCATCGACAACGACCTGGTGGTCGGCGCCGACGAGGATGTGTTCGAGATGAACAACGGCTGCGTCTGCTGCACGGTGCGCGGCGACCTGATCCGCGTGGTCAACGGCCTGATGAAGCGCCAGCGCCCCGGCAAGCCCGCCTTCGACGCCATCATCGTCGAGACGACCGGCCTGGCCGACCCCGGCCCGGTGGCTCAGACCTTCTTCGTCGACGACGAGGTCAAGGCCAAGACCCAGCTGGACAGCATCACCGCCCTGGTCGACGCCAAGCACGTCATGGCGCGTCTGGACGACTCCAAAGAGGCGCGCGAGCAGGTCGCCTTCGCCGACCGCATCATCCTGAACAAGATCGATCTGGTGGACGAGGCCGCTCTGGCCGCCGTCGAGGCCCGCCTGCGCGCGCTGAATCCTCTAGCCCCCATCGTCCGGGCCGAGCGTTCGAACGTGCCGCTGGATCAGGTGCTGGGCCTGCACGCCTTCGACCTGGACCGCATCCTCGAGGTCAAGCCGGACTTCGTGAACCCACCCCACGGCGCCGAAGGCCACGTCCACGACGAGCACTGCGGCCACGACCACCACCATGACCACGCGCATGATCATGAGCATCACGATCATGACCATGCTCATGACCACGGCCCGCGCGGCCACGCGCACAATGACGACATCAAGGGTATCTCCCTGACGCTGGACCGGCCGCTGGACGGCGCCCGCCTCACGGCGTGGCTGGACAAGCTGCTGGGCGAGCAGGGGCAGAACATCCTGCGCGCCAAGGGCATCATCGACGTGGCCGGCGAGGACCGCCGTCTGGTGTTCCAGGCCGTGCACATGATCCTCGAAGGCGACCTTCAGCAGCCCTGGGGCGACAAGGAACGCCGCTGGAGCCGCGCCGTCTTCATCGGCCGTGATCTGGACGAAGCCGCCCTGAAGGCCGGGTTCGAGGCCTGCGCGGCATGAACCCGCCGCCCCGCCCGCGCACCGAAGCCAAGCTGATCTACGGCACGCCCGAGTTCGAGATCGTGCAGCACGGCGACCACGTCCGCTGCGCCGTCTCGGGCGCGCCGATCCCGCTGGAGGCGCTTAACTACTGGAGCGTCGAGCTTCAGGAAGCCTATGCGTCCGGCGAGCTGATGACCCAGCGCTGGGTTGAGACGCACAAGTAACACCCTCTCCCGGCGGGAGAGGGCTTGAGCGCACGAGAGCGTAGCGATCGTTCTGGCGCGAAAGGGTGAGGGGCTTGTCTCGTCAGTCGGCGTAAGCCGTCGCGCCACGGCCTTCGCCCGACTTCACCCGCGAACCCTCACCCTTTCGCCTATACCAATCGCTGACGCTCTTGGAGGCTCAAGCCCTCTCCCGCCAGGAGAGGGTTTTCAGCCAGTCCGTCATCACTCGCGCCAGCGCCTTCGGCTGTTCCAGCGGGATCATGTGGCCGCTGTGCTCTACCGTCTCCAGCGTCGAGCCGGCGATCCCGCGGTGGAGCTCCTCCGCCTCCTCGCGCATCCGCAGGCGATCGGCGTCCGCCGCCACGATCAGCGTCGGCTGAACGATCTCTCCCAGCCGCTCCAGATCGCCCGCACGCGCCATCGCCGACTGGCGGTGAAACACCTCGCCGCCCAGCCTCAGCCCCATGTCGCGCACCCGCGTGATCATCGTCTCGTCGTCCGCCAGATCGGGATGCAGGGACGAGACGATGGCTGGACGGCTCAACCCCTTGAAGGCCTTCGGCGGCGCCTTCAACGACGAGCGCCTCTGGCGGATCAGCTCCTCCGTATCCCCGCGCGCCGAGGTGGCGATCAGGATCAGGGCCTCCACCCGCTCCGGCGCGATCCGCGCCAGCTCCCGCGCCACATAGCCGCCCATGGAAAAGCCCACGGCGACGAAGCGTTCCGGCGCATCGCTCAGGACGGCCGCCGCCATGCTCTCGATATCCTCGCCCCGGCTGAGGTCGGTGGCGACCAGCGGCCCGAACGGGGCCAGATCGTCGGTCATGGCGTCCCACAGGGTCGCATCGGCCATGAAGCCGGGAATGAGCAGCAGGGTCATGGCTCCCTCATAGACCCGCCACGCGACAGACGCGACGCAGGACGTTATGAGGCGCATCCGACTTCTCTTTCGCCCTGCGTGAGCCGACATGACGACCTTCTCCTTCGACGCCCAGGTCACCGCCGCCCTGTTCGACAAGACCGGCGCGATCTTCGCCCTGGGCGACGGCTCGGTGCGGTTCGAGAGCGGCGCCCGCAGCGAGGTCCATGACGGCGCCGTGCTGTGCGCCTGCGTCCACCCCTCGGGCGAGGGGATCGTCACCGGCGGCGACGACGGCAAGCTGGTCTGGAGCCGCGAGGGCGAGGCCGTCCTGCTGGCCCAGACCAGGGGGCAATGGATCGACGCCGTCGCCGCCTCGGCCGAGTCGGGCCTGATCGCCTTCTCCTCGGGCCGCGCGCTGAGCGTGCTGGACGTCAAGGATCCGCACTTCCGCCGCGACTTCCAGCACGAGCGCACCGTCTCGGGCGTGGCCTTCGATCCCAAGGGCCGCCGCATCGCCGCCTCGACCTATGGCGGGGCCTGGTTGTGGTACGCCCGCATCGAGCAGCAGCAGCCGACCAAGCTGGCCTGGGCCGGGTCGCATCTGGCGGTCGGCTTCTCGACCGACGGCGCCTATGTCGTCACCTCCATGCAGGACAACCAGCTGCACGGCTGGCGTCTGAAGGATCAGAAGAACATGCGGATGGGCGGCTATCCGTCCAAGATCAAGAGCTTCGCCTTCCTGGCCAAGGGGCAGCTGCTGGCCACCTCGGGGGCGCAAGGGGTGGTGCTGTGGCCCTTCGTCGGCTCGAACGGCCCGATGGGGCGCGAGGCGACCGAGATCGGCTATGACGAAACGACCCTGATCGCCCAGGTCGCCGCCGCCCCCGCCCACGGCCGTCTGGCGGCGGGGCTGGAAGACGGGCGCATCTGGTGGGCCGATCCGGCCGGGCGCGGCCTTCAGTTCGTCAAACAGGACAAGGGCGCCCCCATCACCGCCCTGGCCATGAGTTCCGGCGCCGCCCGCATCGCCTGGGCGGATGAGGACGGGCAGGCGGGCGTGGTGTCGCTGTAGCTCTCGAACCCTCCCCCTCGATGGGGGAGGGCAGGGTGGGGGTGCGGGCGATGCGTTTCCGGTAAAGCGCGAGAGACGCGCCGCCTCCCGCGCCGGTCCATTGCCGTCGCGCGACCACCCCCATCCCCAACCCTTCCCCCATCGAGGGGGAAGGGAGAAGAAGCTTAGATTTCTCAACCTTCCTGAGTCATCCTCATCCCATGACCCGCGCGAAACACCGGAAGCGCCGTCCGCTTCTGACCCTGCTCGTGATCCTGGCCCTGTTCCCGTTGGCCGGGGTGGCGGTGCATCGCTTCCTGCCGCCGCTGACGACCATCCTGATGGTCAAGCAGGCGGCGGCCGGGCACGGCATGGACTATCGCTGGCGCTCGCTGGACCGTATTTCGCCGCGTCTGGTCGAGGCGGTGATCGCCGCCGAGGACGCCCGCTTCTGCCAGCACCACGGCTTCGATGTCGAGGCGATCCAGAAGGCGCTGGAGGCCAATGAACGCGCCGAACAACGCGGCTCGGGCAAGGTCCGCGGCGGCTCGACCATCAGCCAGCAGACCGCCAAGAACGTCTTCCTGTGGCCCGGCCGCGACTGGGTCCGCAAGGGGCTGGAGGTCGGCTACACCGGCCTGATCGAGATCGGCTGGGGCAAGCGGCGGATCATGGAGATGTACCTGAACGTCGCCGAATGGGCGCCGGGTGTCTACGGCGCCGAGGCCGCCTCGCGCCACTGGTTCAACAAGAGCGCGGACAAGCTGACGGCGCGCGAGGCCGCCCGCCTGGCCGCCGTCCTACCCAGCCCGCGCCGCTACAACGCCGGATCGCCCGGTCCCTATGTCCGTCGACGCGCCGCCCGCATTCAGGCGGCCATGGGCACGGTGCGCGAACAGGGACTGGACGCCTGCGTCGACCGCCGCTGAAGCCGGCCGTTTCGCAACCCGTCGTTAACCTTGAGCTTGGGGCCAAGCCTTAACGGAACCGCGTCATGCTGAGATCGACTGCGGACCCTTGCGTCCGCGCCGAGGCAGCCGGGATTTGGCAAGACGATGGACCGACTGAAACGCGCCTGTGGGGCCGCCGGCCTGAAGAGCCTGGCCTCGCGCTTCCTGCGCCAGACACAGGGCAATGTGGCGATGATGTTCGCCATGGCCCTGCCGCTGCTGTTGATGATCACCTTGGGCGCCATCGACATCCACCAGGCCTCCAAGGTGAAGGCCCAGCTTCAGGACGCGCTGGACGCCGCAGCCCTGGCCGCCGCCCGCTCGACCTTCACCGACGACGTCAACATCAACAAGGTCGGCCTGGCGGCGCTCAAGGCTAATATGCCTGGCTATTTCGACAAGGAGGGCGACACCGCCAGCTTCGTCCTAATCGACAATCGACGGGTCGAGGCTGATGCCAAGGTTGATGTGAAGGTGCTAGTCGCCAACGTCTTCCTGCCGCCCTACGGCAAGCTTTTGGACGACTATCTTCCGGTCGGCGTCAGCTCAGAGGTGGTGCGGGCCTCGCGCAACGTCGAGGTGGCGTTGGTTTTGGACATCACCGGCTCTATGTCCGGTTCGCCGTTGGCCAGTCTGAAGGAGGCCGCCAAAGACCTGGTGGGCCTCGTGGTGCAGGAGCAGCAGAGCCCTTTCACGTCGCGGGTGGCTTTGGTGCCCTATTCCATGGGTGTGAACCTGGGGGATTACGCTGACAGCGTGCGCGGCCCTTTGAAGGATACGACGGCGATCAGCGCCGCAGACTGGGCTGATGCGTCTCGCTCGCTCTCTCGAGTCTCCAGCGGCGTCCTGACTGCGAACAGCCATGGGCTGAAGGCAGGCGAGTATGTTTGGATAAGTGGAGTCAGCAACGCTTCGTCTGGCTTGAATAACCGCATCCATCGCGTGTCATCCGTGACCGCTGATACCTTCCAGCTTGATGGTTTTTTTGGCAGCGGCAGCCGGAACACAGGCAGTTTCCGTCGATGCTGGTCGTCGGATTGCCGCGTATGGGTGACATCGGCCCAGCACACCCTGTCGACGGGCGACTGGGTGAGGATTTCGGGCGTTCAAGGTATGAGCGGTCTCAACGCCTACTTCCAGGCGACAAAGATTTCCGACGATCAGTTCAGCGTCGATCTATCGGGGCCGGGGCAATCCCCCTATTCTAGAGGGGGTGCTGTCCAGTGCGGCTACGATGGCTGCCGGACCCGATACTACATCGGCCGCGACAACAGCACTTTGCGAGAACTTCCGTCGAGCACTTGCGTCAGTGAACGCTTGTGGATCTCGCGAAATAGTGTCGGCAAATTAGTGCCGACGGACCGGACTCCTCTCCGAACGAAGGAGAGGGACGATTGGGTCGGCCGCAACTATCCGCACAGCAACAACCGCTGTTTGAGCAATACGCTCACGCCCTTGAGCTCTCAGGTCGAGACCAAGAACGGGGTCATGGGGCTGAATAGCCTGATCGACGGCTATCAGGCGGCCGGTTCGACAGCAGGACAGATCGGCATTGAATGGGGCTGGTATGCGGTCTCGCCGAACTTCAACACCGTTTGGCCCTCCGCCAGCAGCGCCAATCCTTATGATACCTCTAAGACGCTGAAAGCCGTCGTGCTGATGACGGACGGCGAGTTCAACAACCCCTATTGCCAGGGGGTGATTTCGCGCGACGCCCCCAGCAACGGATCTGCGGGCAACGCCAGCTATCAGATCAACTGCAGCGCGCCGAACGGTAGCCCTTTTGCTCAGTCCGTGGCGCTCTGTGAGGGGATGAAGAAGGAGAACATCGTCATTTACACGGTCGGCTTCAACCTCAGCACCAGCACAGGCGGGGCGGGCGTGGATACGGCCTATGAGGTCATGGAGCAGTGCGCCACCAGCAAGGAACACTTCTTCAAGCCGAACCAGAATACCGACCTGAAGGAAGCTTTCCGCGCCATCGGTCGCGACATCACCCGCCTGCGCATCGCCCGCTGACGAGGGCGCGGACGTAAGCAAAAGGGCCGGCGGATCGCTCCGCCGGCCCTTCGTGCTTTTCAGTCGTTCCGTCCGATCAGATCAGGCGGATCTCCTTCAGACGCTGGGTCAGGAAGTCCTCGGCCAGGATGGTCTCGCCCGCATAGCGGTCGGGGTTCTCCGCCGTGATCGTCGACGGCAGGGTCTCGATCGGGAAGTCCGGGTTGAAGTGCAGGAAGAAAGGCGTCGAATAGCGGGCGAAGCCGCGACGCTCGGGCGCGGGGTTGACCACGCGGTGGGTCGTCGACGGCAGGACGTGGTTGACCAGCCGCTGCAGCATGTCGCCGATATTGACCACCAGGGCGCCCGGCGGCGGGGCGATGTCCAGCCACTCGCCGTCGGAGTCCTTCAGCTGCAGTCCGGCCTCTTCGGCGCCCAGCAGCAGGGTGATGACGTTGATGTCCTCATGGGCGCCCGCGCGCACGCCCTCGGCGTCGGCCGGGATCGGCGGATAGTGCAGCAGGCGCAGCACGCTGTTGCCCAGCTGGACCTTGTCCTCGAAATAGGCGTCGTCCAGCTTTAGATAGCGGGCGATGGCCTTCAGGATGCGGCGGCCCAGTTCGTCCAGACCTTCGTAAAGGCCGTAGACGTGCTCGCGGAAGCCCGCCACCTCGGTCGGCCAGACGTTGTCGCGCATGTACTGGCGATAGGGATGGCCTTCCGGCAGCTCGCGGCCCGTGTGCCAGAACTCCTTCAGGTCCACGGCCTTGGCGCCCTTGGCCGCCTCGACGCCGAAGGGGGTCAGGCCGCGCGCGCCGCCCGTCCCGGCCTGGTGATACTGGCGCTTCACGTCTTCAGGCAGGGCGAAGAAGGCCTTGGCGTCGGCCACGGCCGCGTCGATCAGCCCCTGATCCAGGCCGTGGTCGGCGATGACGGCGAAGCCGTAGCGGGCGAAGGAGGCGCCCAGGGCGTCCGAGAAGGCCTGGAAGTCGGCGTCATAGCCCTTCATCGACACGGGGACGATGGCGCGGGTCTTGGCCTTGTCCTCGGCGGAAACGGCGGTGAGGGAAGAGGTCACTGTGAAATCAGCCTCTCTGATAGTGAATATGGCGGCCCTCATACGCCCAATGGGCGCGAAAGGGCAGGTGGCGCGCATCGGACCTTTGGTCCACCGTCAGTCCTGCGGGATGACGGCCCGGATGACGCGCGCGGACGAAGGGCGGCCGGCGATGCCGCGCCGGGGATCGACCACGACGCGCAGGTCGCCGCTGGAATAGGTCACGCTCGCGCGCGGGCCTTCGACCACGGTGATGCTGCGCAGCCGGTCCAGAAAGGGGCGGGCGCTGGGCGAACGGGCGATGCGGACCACGGCGTCGGTGGTGACGATCAGGGCCTCGATGCACAGGGCCTCGGATTCCTCGCCGAAGACGTTGATGCGGACCAGGCGGCCCATCGCTTCCGACACCAGGCTGCTGCGCCGGGTCATCAGGTTGAACATCTGCACCGGGCCGAGCGAGGGCGGCTCCAGGCTGACGGGCGGCCCGGCCAGGCTGACCGGCGAGCCGCCGGGCGTGCGCGTCGTATAGACGGTGATGCCGCCGCCGGTAGTGACGCGCAGCACCTGATCGCCCGCGTCGTTGCGATAGATGGTGTCGCCGCGCGGCGCCGAGGACGGGCGCAGGGCCCAGGTCTCGGTCGAGCGCTCGAACCGTAGCAGGGTCAGCGACCCCGCCCGGTCCAGGATGAAGGTCTGCCCCGCCTCGGAGACATAGCGTCCCGGCGGCGGGGTGGTGCGGATCACCGACTGGTCGCGGATGACACGGCTCTGTTCGGACTGCACGTTCGAGCGGGTCTGGGCCTCGGCCTCGACCGCGCCCGCCAGACAGGCCAACGCCAACGCCAGCCCTGTGGCCTGGAGCAGGCGCACCCCCGCGCCCGTCGCTGCACTGGGCGTTGCGACGGCGAAGAAAGGCGGTTTCTCCGCCACGACTTCGACCGCAGACTTCATGTTTTCAGAGGTGATACGCGCGAACGGCGGATTTTGGGCGAACGCGGCTTATCCAACCAGGTACTGCCCGCCGTTGAGCGAGAGCGTGCAGCCTGTGACATATCCAGCACGCTCGCCCGACAGCCAGGACACCATGTCGGCGATCTCCTCGCCCTTGCCCAGGCGGCCGACGGGGATCTGGGCCACGATGGCGTCCAGCACCTTCTGGTCCATGGCACCGACCATTTCGGTGTCGATATAGCCCGGCGCGATGCAGTTGACGGTCACGCCCTTGCGCGCGTTCTCCAGCGCCAGCGCCTTGGTGAAGCCGATCATCCCGGCCTTGGCGGCCGAATAGTTGGTCTGGCCGATCTGGCCCTTCTGGCCGTTGATCGAGGAGATGTTGACGATGCGGCCGAAGCCCCGGTCGCGCATGCCGTTGATGACCTGGCGCGTCATGTTGAACACGCTGTCCATGTTGACGCGGATCACGTCGGACCACTGGTCCGCGCTCATCTTGTGGAAGAAGCCGTCGCGCGTGATGCCGGCGTTGTTCACCAGGACGTCGATGGGGCCCAGCTGCGCCTCGACCTCCCTGACCGCCCGCTCGCAATCCTCGAACGAGCCGACGTTGCCCTTCACCACCATGACGCCCAGTTCGCGGGCGGTGGCCTCTGCGGCCTCGGTGTTGCCGGAATAACCGGCTGCGACCTGCAGCCCGTCTTCCTTCAGTCGTTGAACGATCGCCTTGCCGATGCCCCGGGTGCCCCCGGTGACGAATGCGGTACGCGTCATGACGTCTCCCTGTCCTGTGCGGCTGCCGTCGTGGTGGCGACGCCGTCCGTCTCCCTTGTTGCCAGCCTTAGCGCGGCTGGCGGCGAACGAGAAGACGGGGGTTATGCCGTCGCGGCCATGAGGCCCATGTCGATGACGAAGCGGTAGCGCACGTCCGACCGCTCCATCCGTTCATAAGCTTGGTTGATCTGATCGGGGGCGATCACCTCAATCTCACACACGATCCCGTGTTCGCCGCAGAAGTCGAGCATCTCCTGCGTCTCGCGAATCCCGCCGATCAGCGAACCGGCGATGCGCCGACGCCGCCACAGCAAGGGCATGGCGAAAACCGGCAGCCCCTCCGTCATCAGCCCCAGCATGACCATGGTCCCGTCGCGCGCCAGCAGATTGACGTGGCTGGCGATCTCATGCGTGGCCGAGACGGTGTTGATGATCAGGTCGAACTGCTCGGCCGCCGCCTTCATGGCATCTGCGTCCGAGTTGATCAGGAAATGCCGGGCGCCCATCCGCTCGGCGTCGGCCTTCTTGCGGTCCGAGGTCGATAGCACCGTCACCTCGGCGCCCAGGGCGGCGGCCAGCTTGACCGCCATATGGCCCAGCCCGCCCAGGCCGATCACCGCCACCTTCGACCCCGGCCCTACGCCCCACGTCTTCAGCGGCGACCAGGTGGTCACGCCCGCGCATAGCAGCGGCGCCGCCGCATCCAGCGGCAGGCTGTCGGGAATCTTCAGCACGAAGGCCTGGTCGACGGTGATCCTGTTCGAATAACCGCCTTGGGTGATGGTCTGGCCGACGGCCGCGCCCTTGGGATCGCGCGAGCCGTAGGTCTGGGTCATGCCCGGCTCGCAATACTGCTCCAGCCCCTCGCGGCAGGCCGAACAGGTCCGGCAGCTGTCGACCATGCAGCCGACGCCGACGCGGTCGCCTTCCTTGAACCGGGTGACGTTCGCGCCGACCGCCGTCACTACCCCGGCGATCTCATGGCCCGGCACGATGGGATAGCGCGTCCCGCCCAGGTCGTTCTTCACCACATGCAGGTCCGAGTGGCAGACGCCGCAGTATTTAATCTCGATGGCCACGTCGTCCGCGCCGGGATCGCGGCGCTCGAAGCTGTAGGAGCTCAGCGGCTGGTCGGCGGCAGTTGCGGCGAAGGCGCGCGTGGCGATGGGCATGGGTTCAGTCCTTCAGCTTGGCGATCAGCGCCTGGGCCGCCGCCGGGTTCCGCACTTTGGCTCCTGAGATGAAGTAGGCGAAGACGTCGCCGCGCTCGGCCCAGCTGCGCGCCTGTTTCGCCACGGCGTCCAACTCGCCCGAGGTCATGCCCGTCGGCTCGTCCTCGCGGCTGGACATCAGCCGGGCGTAGGTAAAGTCCGTCGTCGCCTCGTCGATCTGGGGCCAGGTCGGCTCCTCGTCATCGACCGCATAGACGACGGCCGCCCCGTATTTCCGCGCCAGATCATAGAACTGTTCGGTGGCGAAGGTCGGGTTGCGCACCTCCAGCGCGTGCCGCAACCGCACCCCGTCCTTCTCCTTGGGCAACAGCTTCAGGAAACCCTCGAAGTCCTCCGGCTCGAACTTCTTCGTTCCCATGAACTGCCAGTTGATCGGCCCCAGCTTGTCGCCCAGCACCGTCAGCCCCTGCGACAGGAACCGCTCGAAGCTCTCGGCGCCGTCGGCCAGAATCTTTCTATTGGTGCAGTAGCGGCTGGCCTTGACCGAAAAGACGAAGCCGTCGGGCGTCTCGTCGCGCCACTTCATCCAGCTGTCGGGCTTGAAGGTCGAATAATAGGTGCCGTTGATCTCGATGGAGGTCAGCGCCCGGCTGGCGAACTCCAACTCCCGCTTCTGCACCAGCCCCTCGGGATAGAAGACCCCGCGCCACGGCTCGAAGGTCCAGCCGCCGACGCCGATATGGATGGATCCTGTCATGGCTGCGCCTCCTGATGCAGGCCGCCTTGATCGCAGAAATCACCGGGGGCGGCTATGGAAAGCGGGCGGGTGCGTGTCTCCTAAGGGGGGCGGACATCCGGTAGACATTGGCAGTGGGTTCTGGTTGCATCCCGCTCAGCTGCAAATGGATGCTGAAGTCATGACTCGCGACCCTATCGTTCTAGCTGCGTACATGATGCTGGGCCTCTGGATAGCAGCCACACTTCTGGTAGGCGCGCTCTACCACTTCTCAAGCAACGGCGATCTCTATCAGCCGTGGGTATTCCCAATGTGCATGATCACCTTCGCGGGCGCGCTGATCATAGATCGCCTGCGGAAACGGCGGGGACAGCTCTAAGGCCTGCGGGGTCTGACGGGCGCGGATGTTCGCAAAGGGGCGAAGGCCGTTATCGCTGTCGCGGAATATCGGCCTGAGGCCTGCCATCTGACTTCACCCGACGCGGTGGCGGTCCGCCTCGCGCGGGGCTATAGCGCCAGCCTGACCGGAGTGCTGCGCGCGTGTTCGAACTGACGCCTGAAATCATCGCCCTGTTGGGCGTCGCGTCGGTGATCGCCGGCTTTATCGACGCCATCGCTGGGGGCGGGGGGCTGATCTCCTTGCCGGCCCTGCTGTCGGTGGGGCTGAACCCGGTCGCCGCCATCGCCACCAACAAGGTTCAGGGCAGCGTCGGCACGGCCTCGGCCCTGTGGAATTTCTGGCGCAAGGGGCGGGTGGACTTTCGCCTGATCCGCTGGCCGATGCTGTTGACGGCGATCGGGGCGGGGCTGGGCGCCTTCGCCGTGACGCTGGTCGACACGCGGTGGCTGATGATCCTGCTGCCCGTGCTGCTGGTCGGCATCGCGCTTTATTTCCTGCTCGGCCCCAAGGCGGCGGACGAGGACGCCCACGCCCGGCTGACGCCGCTGGCCTACGCCTTCGTGGCGGGCGGGATCGGCTTCTACGACGGCTTCTTCGGGCCGGGGACGGGGTCGTTCTTCGCGCTCAGCCTCGTCATGCTGCTGGGCATGGGGCTGACGCGGGCGACGGCGCACACCAAGGCGCTGAACCTGATGAGCAATGTCGTCGGCATCGTCGTCCTGGCGGTCGGCGGCCACATTGTCTGGGTGCTGGCCGGGATCATGGCGGTGGGCCAGTTCATCGGCGGCCGCCTGGGCTCGCACGCGGCCATGCGCTTCGGGCCGCGGCTGATTCGGCCCCTGCTGGTGGTTATCTCCCTGGCCATGACGGCGCGGCTGTTGTCCGATCCGGCCAATCCGCTCAGAGCCATGATCGCCGGCTGGCTGGGCTAGGTCAGCTGGGCTAGGTCAGCCGGGCTAGACCGCGCGCCCGCTCAGCGCCTGACGGACCGCATCGGTCAGGGCCTCGGCCGTGACGGGTTTGGCCAGGTGCAGGTCGGCGCCGGCCTGGGCGGCCTGTTCCTGATGCTCGATCATGGCGTTGGCGCTCAGCATGATGACCGGCGCGCGCGGGCGCGCCGGATCGGCGGCCTCGATCTCGCGCAGGGCGCGGGTGGCGCTCAGCCCGTCCATCACCGGCATCTGCATGTCCATCAGCACCAGGTCGAACCGTTCGGCGACGAAGGCGGCCACCGCCTGCTCGCCGTTCTCGACCAGGGTCAGCTCGACGCTGTCGCCCAGGATCAGCTGCACCACCCGCTGATTGATCGGATGATCCTCGGCCAGCAGGACGCGCGGGCGCGGGCCGGGAGGCGGCGCGTCTGACGCCGCCTCTTCGACGTAGGCCGCATCGAACTGGGCCAGGGAGGCGATGCGCGTCAAGGGCAGCTCGACCTGGAAGCGGCTGCCTTGGCCCGGCGCCGACTCGGCCTCGATGCGTCCGCCCATCATCTCCGTCAGGGCGTGGCAGATGGACAGGCCCAGCCCGGCCCCGCCGAAGCGCCGGGTGATGGAGGCATCGGCCTGGCTGAACCGCTGGAACAACTGCGCTGCATGGTCGGCGCCGAAGCCGATGCCGGTGTCGCGCACCTCCAGAGTCAGCAGGACGGCGCCGTCGCCCCTGTCCAGCAGGTCGACATGGACCGACACCTGGCCCTGGGCGGTGAATTTGACGGCGTTGGACAGCAGATTGCCCAGAATCTGGCGAACCCGCACCACGTCGCCGTTGAAGACGCCGCACGCCGCATCGGCGCGCTCAAGGCGGAAGGTCAGCCCCTTCTCTTCGGCCAGGCCGCGCAGAGGGGCGATGGCGGGGATCAGGGCGTCGTTCAGGTCGAAGGGGCGGGTTTCCAGCGTCATGCGCCCGGATTCGATGCGCGACACGTCCAGGATGTCCGTGACCAGCCGCTCCAGGGTCACGCTCGAACTGCGGACCAGTTCGACCATTTCGGCCTGCTGGGGCGACAGCGGCGTGCGCGCCAGGGCGTCGATGACGCCGATGACCCCGTTCAGCGGCGTGCGGATCTCATGACTCATATTGGCCAGGAAGTCGGACTTGGCGCGGTTGGCGGCCTCGGCCGCCGCCTTGGCCTCGACCAGGGCGCGCTCGGCGGCCACCTTGGCCGTCACGTCGCGGGCGACGGCGTAGATGCGCTCGCCGAACTTCTGCGCCCGCCATTCCAGGGTGACGTAGCGGCCGTCCTTGTGGCGATAGCGGTTGACGTGGCCCAGCACCGGATCGCCGGGGCGGCGCGTCTCGACCTCGGTCACGCTGCCCAGGGTGCCGGGCAGGTCGTCGGGGTGGACCAGGGTCAGTATGGGCAGGCCGACCAGCTCTTCGGGCCGATAGCCCAGGATGGAGGCCCAGGAGGCGCTGACCCGCACGATCCGCCCCTCCAGGTCGCGGATCACTAGCAGGTCCAGGGACACGTCGAAGAAGGTCGCCAGATCGACTCCGGCGTCAGGCGGCGGCTGCGGCTGTCCCGTCGATGAAGGGGCGGCGGCCGGAGTGAGGGGCATGGGCGGTCCTGAGGCGCGGTCCTGAAGGCGGGCTGGACCTCACCCTAGCGCCTGCCGGTTAAGGGCGCCTTGCGGCTCGCGTCTCAGGAGAGCTTCAATAGGCCATGTCGCGATAGACGCGGCTGACGTCGCCGCTCCATTCGCCGTTGTACAGCTCCAGCAGGCGGTCGGCCGAGGTCACGCCGCTGTCGGCGATGTCTTCCAGTTCGGTGATGTAGCCGCGCTCGTCCACCATGCCGCCGCTGAAGCGGGCGCGGTTCTTCAGGCCCTGTTTGGCGATGTTGACCATGTCGACGGCGATGTCGCGCACGCTGCGCCCATTGACCTCAGCCTTCATGCCCAGCCGCGTCACGTCGCGGCGCAGGCGCTCGTGATCGGCGATGTCCCAGTCCTTGCACAAATCCCAGGCCGCCGCGAGCGACGGCGCGTCATACAGGATCCCGGCCCACAGGGCGGGCAGGGCGCAGATGCGGCTCCACGGCCCGCCGTCGGCTCCGCGCATCTCCAGATACTGTTTCAGCCGCACCTCGGGGAAGAGGGTGGTCAGGTGGTCGGCCCAGTCCTTGGCCGTGGCGCGGTCGCCCGGCAGGGCGTCCAGCTTGCCGTCCATGAAGGCGCGGAACGACTGGCCCGACAGGTCGACATAGGTTTCGCCGCGCTTGGCGAAATACATCGGCGCGTCCAGCGCATAGTCGGCGTAGCGTTCATAGCCGAAGCCGTCCTCGAACACGAAGTCCAGCATCCCGGTGCGGTCCGGGTCGGTGTCGGTCCAGACGTTGGCGCGCGCCGACAGGAAGCCGTTCGGCCTGCCTTCGGTGAAGGGGCTATTGGCGAACAGGGCGGTGGCGATCGGCTGCAGCGCCAGCGACGTGCGGAACTTCATGACCATGTCGGCTTCGGAGTCGAAGTCGAGGTTCGCCTGGATGGTGCAGGTGCGCAGCATCATGTCCAGGCCCAGCGCGCCCTTCTTGGGCATGTAGGCGCGCATGATGTCATAGCGGCCCTTGGGCATGACGGGGATGTCCTCACGCCGCCACATCGGGTCGAAGCCCAACCCGAGGAAGCCCAGGTTCAACTGGTCCGCGACCTGCTTGACCTCCATCAGGTGCTGGCCGGTCTCATTGCAGATGTCGTGAATGTCCTTCAGCGGGGCGCCCGACAGTTCGAACTGTCCGCCCGGCTCCAGGCTGATCGAGGCGCTGAAGCCCTCGGCGTTCCTGCGCTCCAGGGCGATGACGCGGCCGGCTTCCTCGACCGGCGACCAGCCGAAGCGTTGCAGGCCCGTCAGCATGGCCAGGATGCCGTTCTCGCCCTCATAGGCGGGGCGGCGCAGGGACGACTTGTCGAAGCCGAACTTCTCGTGCTCGGCGCCGATGCGCCACTGGTCGCGGGGTTTCTCGCCCTTCGACATGGCGTGGATCAGCTGGTCTCTGGAAAGGGGCGCCGTGTCGGACATCTGTAACCTCTGCTGTCGCGGCTAGATGGGCCAGCCGACGGCCATGCTCAAGGGGGGCGGCGGAAACTTCTAGCGATCCCAGTCGCCGACGGCCGCCTGCCACAGGGTCATGGCGGCGATGGCGGCGGTGTCGGCCCGCAGGATGCGCGGCCCTAGCGAGACGGCGGTGGTGAAGGGCAGGGACCGCAGCCGCTCGCCCTCCTCGGGCGAGAAGCCGCCCTCCGGCCCGATCAGAATGGCCCACTTGCCGTCGCCCGCCTGCGTCAACGCTGATACGGCGGGCTCGCCGCCCGTCTCATCGCAGAACATCAACCGACGCCCATCCTCCCAGCCGTCCAGCAGGGCGTCCAGCTTCACCGGATCATCCACGACCGGCACGTCCAGACGACCGGTCTGCTCGGCGGCCTCCTCGGCGATGGCGTCCAGCCGGTCCAGCCGCAGGCGGTCGGCGTTGGTGCGATGGGTCAGCGCCAGCCGCACGCGTTTGGCGCCCAGTTCGGCGGCCTTTTCGACGATGGTCTCGACGCGGGCCTTCTTCACCACGGCGACGATCAGCTCCAGATCGGGGCCATAGATCTGCGGCCGCATCTGTTCCTCGGCGCGCAGGATGACGCCCTTCTTCAGCACCTCGGCGACGCTGACGCGCCACTCGCCGTCGCGGCCGTTGAAGACCAGAAGCTCGTCGCCCGCCTTCAACCGCATCACCTGCGTCAGATAGCGCGACTGGTCGAGCGTGGGCGCCACGGCGGCGCCGGGGGCGAGGTCGCCCTGAACGTAAAGACGGATCATGGCGCCTGCATATCGCGCTTTCGCAGAGACGACCAACCTCGGCCTGATGGGAACGCGCCGAGCCTGACCCGCGTTGGCCTCTCATGTTCACAACCTTGGCCGTAGCGGCGCGCGATCGAAAACGTCTGGCCGAGATTTCCGGCGTCGCCGCCCGCTTCGGGCTTGAGGCCGTGCTGCTGCGCCTCGGCCTCGGCGGCGGCGAGGCCCATGCCGACGGGCCGGAGCCTTTGTCGCGCCGCACCCGTCAGGCGCTGGAGGCGCTGGGCCCCACCTTCGTCAAGCTGGGCCAGATCCTGTCTACCCGCTCGGACCTGCTGCCCGCCGACTGGATCGTCGAGTTCGAACAGCTTCAGAGCGCCGGCCCCACCCTCGACTTCGAGAAGTTGCGGCCCGAGGTCGAGGCCGCCCTGGGCGGGCCGCCGGAACAGGTCTTCGCCCGTTTCGACACGGCGCCGCTGGCCGCCGCCTCCATCGCCCAGGTGCATCGCGCCGCCCTGCACGGCGGGACCGAGGTGGTGGTCAAGATCCGCCGCCCCGGCGTGCGTCCGCGCGTCGAGGCCGACCTGCGCCTGATCGCCGAACTGGCCCGCCGCGCCGAACAGTCCAGCGCCGAGATCGCCCGCTATCGCCCGCGCGCCCTGATCGCCCAACTGACCGAGGCCATGCTGGACGAGCTGGACTTCACCACCGAGGGCCGCAACGTCGACCGCTTCGCCGCCGACTTCGCCAAGAACCGCGATGTCGTCATCCCGGCTGTCTATTGGCAGCACACGACCGACAGCGTGCTGGTGCAGGACTACCTCGACGGCGTGGCGCCCATAGACGCGGCGCGGCTGAGGGCGGCGGGCATTGACCCGCACCGGCTGGCCCGCGTCGGGGCCGAGGCCGTGCTGGACATGGTGCTGGTCAACGGCCGCTTTCACGCCGATCCGCACCCCGGCAACCTGCGCGGTCTGCCCGGCGACCGGGTGGGGCTGCTTGACTTCGGCATGGTCGGGACCGTCACCCCGCGCCGCCGCGCCGAGCTGATCAGCTTCGTCCAGTCGCTGGCCTCCGGCGACGGCGCCCGCATGGCCGAGGTGCTGGCCGACTGGACCGAGGGGGCGGATGTCTCGCGCGCCAGCCTGACCGCCGGGGCCGAACGGCTGATCGCCCGCCACGGCCAGGGCGCGGTCGACCTGCCCGCCATCGTCGCCGACCTGATGGGGCTGATGCGGCAGGAACGGGTGGCGGCGCCGCCCGATCTGGTGCTGATCCTCAAGGCGTTGGTGACGATCGAGGGGGTGTTGTCGCGCGTCGACCCCGACTTCGACCTGGTCAAGACGATGAAGGGCGCCTGGAGCCGCGCCCTCTTCTCCAGCCGCAGTCCCGAGGCCCTGCGCAACCGTCTGATCGGCGCCTTGCTGGACCTATCGGCGGCCAGCGACGACCTGCCCCGCCTGATCCGCGCCGCCTCGCGCCGCCTGACGGCCGCCCCTGTCGCGGCTGCATCGTCGGACAAGGAAACCGCCCGGTCGATCGTCTCGGCCGGGCGGTGGATCGCCGCTTCGATTGTGCTCGCCGGCGCCCTGATCGCGGGCGCCCTGCTGCTGCGCTGACCGGCCTCAGCGCGTCGCGTCCAGCCGTTCCTCGATCAGGTCGCGGGCGATCTTCAAGGCAGCGATGCGGCGAACGAGAAGGGTGTGCTGCGCCGCGCCGGGAGCCAGCTTCAGGACGGCCTTCTCGCATTTGGCGATCAGGGATTCGACGGCGCGCAGCGCTTCTGAAAGGTCCGTCTCGCTATGGGCGGCCATCCGTCCCTGATCTCCCTTGGCGCCGCACGGCGCCCTTACAGCGTCCGCGCGATCAGCAGCTTCATGATCTCGTTCGTCCCGCCGTAGATGCGCTGGACGCGGGCGTCCTTGTACAGCTGGGCGATCGGATATTCGGTCATATAGCCGTAGCCGCCGAAGAGCTGCAGCATCTCATCGATGGTCTCGCCCTGGATGTCCGTCACCCAGTATTTGGCCATCGACGCCGTGGCGGCGTCCAGCTGGCCCTTCAGGTGCAGGCCGATGCAGTGGTCGACGAAGACCTTGGCCACGGTCAGCTTGGTCTTGATCTCGGCCAGCTTGAACTGGGTGTTCTGGAAGTCGATGACCCGCTTGCCGAAGGCCTTGCGCTCCTTGACGTAGGCCAGCGTCTCCTGAAGTCCGCGCTCGGCGGCGGCCACGCCCTGAACGGCGATGTTCAGACGCTCTTGCGGCAGCTGCTGCATCAGCTGGACGAAGCCCTGACCCTCGGTGTCGCCGATGACGTTCTCCAGCGGAACCTTCACATCGTTGAAGAACAGCTCGGAGGTGTCGTTCGCCTCCATGCCGATCTTGTGCAGGTTGCGGCCGCGCTCGAAGCCCTCGGCCCCGTCGGTTTCGAGGCAGATCAGACTGGTGCCCTTGGCGCCTTCGGCCGGGTCGGTCTTGGCCACCACGATGATGAAGTTGGCCAGCTGGCCGTTGGTGATGAAGGTCTTGGAGCCGTTCAGGACATAGTGGTCGCCCTGCTTCACGGCGGTGGTCTTCACCCCCTGCAGGTCGGACCCGGCGCCCGGCTCGGTCATGGCGATGGCGCCGACCAGTTCGCCCGACTGCAGGCGCGGCAGCCAGCGCGCCTTCTGCTCGGCCGTGCCGTAGTGCCAGATGTAGGGCATGACGATCGCGTTGTGCAGCGAGATGCCGAAGTGGTCCGCGCCCTTCCAGCCCAGCTGGCGCATCAGCACGACTTCATGACGATAGTCGCCGCCGAAGCCGCCGTCTTCTTCCGGCAGCGACAGGCCCAGCAGGCCCGCTTCGCCCGCCGCGTTCCACAGCCCGCGCGGCACCGAGGATTCGGCGATCCACTGCTGGAACTTCTCCTGCGGGGCGTGCTCGTCGATCCACTTGGCGACGGAGTCGGAGAAGAGGACGATCTCCTCTTCCTTCATGAAGTCGGGTTCGGGGCTGCCTAGGACGTTCATGGGGTGTTTCCTGCTGACGCGGGCGGTCTGCGCCGCCCTTCTGCAATAAAGAAAAGGCCTCTCCTGCCGTGGCGAGAGAGGCCCCTGGGTCAGAAGCGGATCAGAACGCCTCGGCGGGCATCTGCATCAGCACCTCGGCGCCGGACTTCAGCTTCTTCAGGTGCGCCCCGGCGTCGGGCAGGATGCGCTCGACGAAGTAGCGGCCGGTCATCAGCTTGTTGGCGTAGTAGGGATCGGCGTCCCCGGCCGCGATCTTCTCTTGCGCCGCCTTGGCCATCTGCGCCCACAGGAAGGCGTAGGCCGTCAGGCCGAAGATGTGCAGATAGTCGGTCGAGGCGGCCGCCGCATTGTCCGGGTTGGCCATGCCGTTCTGCATCAGCCACATGGTGGCCTCCTGCAGCTTCTTCTTGGCGTCGGCCAGGCCCTCGACGAAGGGCTTGATCGCCTCGTCGTCGCCGCTCTCGGCCACGAAGGCGTCGATGTCGGCGAACCAGCTCATGATGGCGCGGCCGCCGTTTGCGGGCAGCTTGCGGCCGACCAGATCTAGCGCCTGGATGCCGTTGGTGCCTTCATAGATCATGGTGATCCGCGCATCGCGCAGATACTGCGAAGCGGGGAAGTGTTCGGTGTAGCCCGAACCGCCGTGAACCTGCATCGCCAGCGAGGCGACGTGGAAGCCCTTGTCGGTCAGATAGGCCTTCAGCACGGGCGTGATCAGGCCCATGTAGTCCTTGGCCTTGGCGGCGACGGCTTCATCGGCGGCCTTTTGCAGGTCGGCCTGCAGGGCGGTCCACAGGATGAAGGCGCGGCCGCCTTCGACGAAGGCCTTGGCTTCCAGCAGCATGCGGCGCACGTCCGGGTGGACCATGATCGGGTCGGCCGGGCCGTCCGGGTTCTTCGGTCCGGTCAGGCTGCGGCCCTGCAGGCGGTCGTTGGCGAACTCGACGGCGGCCTGATAGGCGGCGTCGCCGATGGCCAGACCCTGCAGGCCGGTGCCCAAGCGGGCCTCGTTCATGACCACGAACATATTGTTCATGCCGCGGCCTTCTTCGCCGATCAGCCAGCCCTTGGCGTTCTCATAGGCCATGACGCAGGTGGCGTTGCCGTGGATGCCCATCTTGTGTTCGAGGCCCGCGCAGGACACGCCGTTGCGCTCGCCCAGCGACCCGTCCTCGTTCACCAGGAACTTGGGCACCACGAAGAGCGACAGGCCCTTGATGCCCGGAACCGCGCCTTCGACGCGGGCCAGCACCGTGTGGATGATGTTGTCGGCGAAGTCGTGCTCGCCCGCCGAGATCCAGATCTTCTGGCCGGTGATCGAATAGGAGCCGTCGCCGTTCGGCACAGCCTTGGTGCGGACCATGCCCAGGTCCGTGCCGCACTGCGGCTCGGTCAGGTTCATGGTTCCGGTCCATTCGCCCGACGCCATCTTCGGCAGATACTTCTGCTTGATCTCGTCCGAGGCGCTGGCCTCGATGCCGTGGAAGGCGCCGCTGGTCAGGCCCGGATACATGGAGAAGGCGGCGCTGGCGGCGGCGGTGAACTGGCCCACCGCGCTGGACACGACCGAGGGCATGCCCTGACCGCCGAACTCGGTGCTGAAGCCCAACGAGGGCCAGCCGGCCTCGACCATCTGGTGATAGGCTTCCTTCCATCCCTTCGGCGTCGTCACCACGTCGCCCTGGATGTGACAGCCTTCCAGATCGCCGGGACGGTTGATCGGGGCGATGACCTCTTCGGCGAACTTGCCGCCTTCCTCGACGATCTGGTCGATCAGGTCGCGCGACAGGTCGGCGTCGGGCAGCTGGTTGCCGTAGCTCTCGACCTTCAGAACCTCATGCAGGACGAAGGACAGGTCGCGGACGGGCGCCTTGTAGCTCATGGGATCAGGCTCTCGCTTTGAAGGTCAGGAATTGATCGTCGGGATCGTTGAGACGCTCGCTCAGCAGGCTGGCGTAGGCCTCTGCGCCCGGCAGAAGGTCGGGACGGTGTTCTGTCAGCTTGGACTCCATCCAGGCGCAGGCGGCCTCGGCCGTCTCGATGGCGCCTTCGATGTCCTCGAGCTGCTGTTTCAGCGCCTGTATGCGGGCGCGATGGCGCGGCAGGGCGATGGCCATCTGATGGACGTTGTGGTCCTTCTGGTCATACAGATCCAGCATCTCCTGGATCTCGACCAGGGTGAAGCCGATGCGTCGGCCGCGCATGATCAGCTTCAGCCGGGCGCGGTCGCGCGGGCCGTAGACCCGCGTCTGACCCTTGCGCGACGGCGTCAGCAGGCCCTTGTCTTCATAGAAGCGCAGCGCGCGCGCGGTCGCGCCGAACTCGCGGCACAGCTGCCGGATGGAATAGGTGCGATGTTCGTCAGCAATCGGCATGACGACTTCATAACTTGACGCGGACGTAAAGGGAAGCTTTTCGCGCGCCGGGCTACGAAGTTGTGAACGAGCGGGCGAGGGGGCGTCGGCGGACAAAAGCTAAAAGGCCGCGACCGGGGACGGGTCGCGGCCTCTGTATTTGCGGGCCCTCAGGGGGAGGGGGAGAAGCGGACCCGCAAACCTTTAAGCGATGCGGCGGCTCAGCGGCGACGCAGCCACAGCACCGGCGCCGTGATGGCGATGAGGAAGACGTTGGTCAGGCTCAGGCCCAGGTCCAGGCCGAAGGCGTGCACGCCCAGGGCGATGCTCTCCAGGATCAGCAGGCCCGCCGCTGCGGTCAGAAGCAGGGGGCGGCCGAACCGCCATGAGACCAGCGGCGCCAGAACCATGGCGGCCAGGATGATCTCGGCGACGCCCAGGCCGCGCACGAAGGCCTCGCTGGCCGCGGCGGGCCACTGCATCAGGACGATCAGATTCTCCATCGGCTCGGACAGCTTGGCGTAGCCGGCGGCGATGAAGAACATGGCGATCCAGCCCTGAAAGGTCCAAAGCGCGATGTTCAGATAGTCGGCGCGGGCGCGCGCCTGGTGGGTGTTCAAGGTGGTCGTCGTCATGGCCGTAACCGTTAATTCGCAACAGTCACAAGATCAGTTGCAGGGTTCCGATTTGCAAGCGGCTGAAACAATCTGTGATCACGGTCGGAGAACGACGTGGCGACAGCAGGGCCGAAACCACAATTCCTCGTAACCCAGCCGGGATCATCCGCCTCTACGCCCGGGCGGATTTCGAGTCAACGCTCGATGACATCAATTGATGACTTAAGGGCGCGGCTTCACAATATCCGCCCATTCCCGCCTGGGCGGGGCGAGGGGGACCTCAAAGACGCCAGGCCGCCTTCGCCGCCTCCAGTCGGGCCAGCTTGGCCTGCAGCGGGGCCCAGTCGTCGGCCGTGTCGATGGCGCTCCACAGGGCCTCGACCTCGTCGATCAGCATCTCTTCCGGCTCGGGCGCGGCGAACATCGGATGCTCCAGCCGCTCGGGCCGATCGGGCTCATGCTCCATCAGGGCGAAGCGGAAGGCGTCGAAGGTCTCGCCCTGATAGGTCTTGCCGCGCACCCCGCCCAGCGCCCGCGCCGCCGAGCTGAACCCGCCGAACCAGTCGAAGAAGAGCGGCTCCCAGCGCAGGGTCTCCTTCTTCTCGCGCGCCAGCGCCAGCGTGGCGTCCAGCAGCCGCTGGTCCGCCGCCTCGCCCAGGCTCTGCACGCCCAGCCGGTTCAGGAAGGCCGCCCGCAGATGGCGGATATAGGCCGGGCCGAAGGCGTTCAGCGCCGCCGCCAGCGGTTCGGGCTCGGCGATCAGCTTCAGGCACCCGGCCAACTGGGTCAGGTTCCAGAACACCGCCTCGGGCTGGCGCGCGAAGGCGTAGAGGCCGTTCTGGTCGAAATAGGCGGCGGTGAAGCCCGGCTCATAGTGCGGCAGGAAGCGCCACGGGCCGTAGTCGAAGCTCTCGCCCGTGACGTTCAGATTGTCGGTGTTCAGCACCCCGTGGACGAAGCCCGCCGCGATCCACTTCGCCGTCAGCGCCGCCGAGGCCTCGACCACCGCCCCCAGGAAGCCCGCCGCGTCGCCCGCCGCGACCGCCGGATGATACAGGCTGCGGGCGTGCTCCATCAGCGCCTCGATCTGATCCTTGCGCCCATAGTAGGCGGCGCGCTGGAACGTCCCGAACCGGATGTGGCTGTGCGACAGCCGCACCATGACGGCCGACCGCGTCGGCGACGGCTCGTCATGTCGCTCAAGGTCTTCGCCCGTCTCGATCAGCGACAGGATGCGGCAGGTCGGCACGCCCAGGCTGTCCAGCATGGCCGCCGCCAGCGCCTCGCGCGCGCCGCCCTTCAGCGTTAGCCGCCCGTCTGCATGACGCGACCACGGCGTCTGGCCCGAGCCTTTGGTGCCCAGGTCGAGAAGGCGGGGATTTTGAGTGTCCCTATCGCCTCCCTCGCGGAGGGAGGCTGCTTGAGGGGTTTCCCGCATCTGCGCGGCCAGGAACCCGCGTCCGTCGCCGATGTCGGGGTTGTAAACGCGGAACTGATGGCCGTGGTAGCGCATGGCCACGCCGCCGGGCTGGCCGGGCAGGGGCTCGAACCGGCCGAAATGGGCGATCCATTCGGCGTCGCTCAGCGTCTCTAGCCCGACCTCGGCCGCCGCCCGGTCGTTGCGCAGGCGCAGGATCGTCTGCGGGAAATCGGCCGCCTGCACGGGGTCGCCGTAGTCGGCGCCCAGGTCGAAGAAGCGGGGTTCGGGGCGATAGGCGGGGGAGACGGGCATGGGCGGCAGATGCGCCTTCGCCGCGCATTTCGCAACTGCGAGCCCGATCGGGCCGATCAGGCTTGAACCTTCGTCGCCGATCCGTATTTTCTCCCGCAGATATCAGGTCTCGCGTGAACCGATCCCGAGGCCAGGCCGGCGCCGCCCTGCGCGCGAATCCGGTCCGGCGTCCGTCGATAACCTGACGCCACGACAGACCATCTCATTGTTTCGGAGACCTTCGTGGCCAGAAAATTCACGCTCGCCTTTCTCAAGACCGAGGCCGGTTCCGGGGCCGTCCTGGGCCTCGCCGCCGTCGCCGCCCTGATCGTCGCCAACTCGCCCCTGTCGGCCGACTATTTCGCCTGGCTCAAGAGCGTCCACGCCGTCCAGATCGGCCCGCTGCGGCTCGAAGAAACGGTCTCCGACTGGATCAAGGAAGGTCTGATGGCGATCTTCTTCCTCGTCGTCGGCCTGGAGATCAAATACGAGATCCTCAAGGGCGAACTGAGCAATCCCAAGAAGCTGGCCCTGCCCATCCTGGCGGCGCTCGGCGGCATGGCCGTTCCCGGCCTGGTCTACCTGGGCGTGGTCGGGGCGCTGGGCGGACCGACGCAGGGGTGGCCCATTCCCCTGGCCACCGACATCGCCTTCGCCTTGGCCGTCTTCGCCGTGGTCGGGCGCAATCTGCCGTCCTCCCTGCGCGTCTTCCTCTTGACCCTGGCCATCGTCGACGACCTGGGCGCCATCGCCCTGATCGCCATTCTGTTCAGCCAGGGCGTGCAGTGGATTCCGCTGCTGGCGGCGCTGGGCGTCATCGCCGTCTTCGCCGTCCTGGGGCGTCGCCGCATGGCGGCCGCCTTCTGGGTGCTGGGCTTCGGCGCCGTCTGGTATCTGACGGTGCTGTCGGGGCTGTCGACCTCGCTGACCGCCGTGGCCTTCGCCCTGATCGTGCCGGTCGAGCCGCGCCGCGAGACCTCGCAGAGCCCGCTCAAGGACGCCATGCACGACCTGCACCCCTATGTGGCCTATCTGGTCCTGCCCCTGTTCGCCTTCGCCAAGGCGGGCGTCTCCTTCGCCGGCCTGTCGCTGGAGCAGGCCTTCGCGCCTCTGGTCATCGCCATCGCCTTGGGTCTGTTCATCGGCAAGCAGATCGGCGTCTTCGGCGTGGCCTGGCTGGCGGTGAAGTTGGGCCTGGGCGACAAGCCGTCGGGCGCGGGCTGGATGCAGCTCTACGGCGTCAGCCTGCTGTGCGGCATCGGCTTCACCATGAGCCTGTTCATCGGCGTCCTGGCCTTCCCCGGCGCGGTGGACTCGCCCGAACAGATCGAGGTCAAGCTGGGCGTCATCGGCGGATCGGTGCTGTCGGCCGTCATGGCGGCGACGATTCTGGCGCTCGCCGAGGCGGGGCGAAAGAAAAGACGCGACGCGAAATCAGTCGCTTCGGCTATCTGAACGACGATAACATTGACCTAACGTCAGTATATTTGTCTCTTTATCGCCACAGGTGAGGCGGGCTTGGGTGAAATTATCGTTCTCCAAGTGGCCTCTCCTTGTCGGTGACTCGACCATAGACTACCCCTTTTGAATGAGAATTCGCGTCGTTCAATGAGCGCGGGTCATCAGGGACAGGAATCGCGCACGGCCGCGAATGCGGTCGGGCCCATAGAGTCGGGGAGCCGCCTTATGCGTTTGAACCACATCCTCCGCTGCACCGCTTCGGTCGCCGTCGTCGGCGTCGCAGCCTTCGGTCTTGTCGGCGCCGCCGCCGCTCAGGACGGACCGACCACGGTCGACGACATCATCGTCACCGCCCAGAAGCGCGAACAGAGCCTGCAGGACGTGCCGATCGTGGTGACGACCCTGTCGCAGGAGGCGCTGGACGGCGCCGGGGTCCGCGACATCAAGGATCTGCAGATCCTGACGCCGGGCATGACCGTCACCTCGACCCAGTCGGAAACCGCCACCACCGCCCGCATCCGCGGCGTCGGCACCGTCGGGGACAACCCCGGCCTGGAGAGCTCGGTCGGCGTGGTCATCGACGGCGTCTACCGCTCGCGCAACGGCGTCGGCTTCGGCGATCTGGGCGAGCTGAGCCGCATCGAGGTGCTGAAGGGGCCGCAAGGCACCCTGTTCGGCAAGAACACCTCGGCCGGCGTCATCAACATCATCACCGAGGCGCCGTCCTTCACGCCAGGCTTCAGCGCCGAGGCCACCTACGGCAACTTCAACGCCTGGGGCCTGGCCGGCTCGATCACCGGCCCGATCACCGATCAGATCGCCGGCCGCCTCTATGTGGCCAAGCGTCAGCGTGACGGCTTCTACGACGTCGTCACCGGCCCCGGCCCGCGTCAGGAGCAGGACGACCAGAATCAGGACTTCTGGACCGCGCGCGGCCAACTGCTGATCCTGCCTTCGGACGACGTGTCGATCCGCCTGATCGCCGACTACTCCAAGCGCGACGAATACTGCTGCGTCTCGACCCAGGTCCGCACCGGCCCGACCTACGGCATCATCACGGCCATCGGCGGCCAGCAGACGCCGCCCGCGCCCGGCTTCGGCAAGCTGCCCTTCTCGCGCAAGGCCTACGCCAACCGCGGCACCGGGCAGGAAATGGAGGACATGGGCCTCTCCGCCGAGGCCAACATCGACATCCCGTCGTGGAACGCCACCTTCACCTCGCTCAGCTCCTGGCGGAACTGGTCGGGCGTCAACGGCATGGACCTCGACTACACCACCGCCGACCTGCTCTATCGCGTGGACGACGGCGGCTACGGCTTCGAGCTTGAGAACCTGACCCAGGAGTTCCGCCTGGCGGGCGCTACCGACCGCCTGGACTGGCTGGTCGGCGCCTTCCTGACGCGCGAAAGCATCGCCCGTGAGGACAGCTATTGGTACGGCGCGGGCTACACCCCCTATATGTCGCTGCTGCTGGGATCGCGGCTGAACCTGACCAATCCGGCCGCCGTGAACTGCGTGACCGGGGCTGGCGCCACGCCGATGGGCATCGTCGGTTGCCTGACCGGGGCGACCGCTCCGACCGGGCCGGGCTTTGGCGTCGGTCAGGGCGTGAAGGACCACTACAGCCAGCGCACGGAATCCATCGCCTTCTTCACCAACAACACGGTGAAGCTGACCGACAAGTTCGACGTCACCCTGGGTCTGCGTTACTCGAATGACCACAAGCGCCTGCTGGGCGTTCAGGACAATGTGGGCACGAACGGCGCGGCTTGCGGCGGCGCCCTGGGCAACGCCGGCGCGATCGGCGGCGCCATCGGCATCGCGAACCCCACGCTGACGCCCGCGCAGATTCAGGCCCTGGCCTCGACCCTGGTCGGCACCATCTGCCTGCCCTGGGCCAACCCCCAGTTCGACAATCGCCGCATTTCGGAATCGAACAACGGCGGCGAGTTCTCGGGTACGATCAAGGGCAGCTATCGCTTCAACGACAGCGTCATGGGCTACGCCTCCTACGCCCACGGCTACAAGTCGTTCGGCTACAACATGGATCGGGTGCAGGCGGGCGTGACGCCGACCTCGTCGCTCTACTTCCCGTCCGAGACGGTCAACAGCTATGAAATCGGGCTGAAGAACACCCTGTTCAACCGCTCGGTGCTGCTGAACCTCACCTACTTCAATCAGAAGTTCGAGGACTTCCAGCTCAACACCTTCCTGGGCACGGCCTTCGTGGTGGAGTCCATCCCCGAGGTCACGACCGAGGGCGTCGACGCCGACTTCGTCTGGTTCACCCCGGTCGAGGGCCTGTCCTTCTCGGGCGGCGTGACCTACGCCGACACCAAATATGGCAACTTCGTCGCCTCGGACCTGACCAACCCGGCCAACTTCCCGCAGCTGTCCCTGCTGCCGGGCGCCCGCGCCTCGTTCGCGCCGGAATGGTCGGCGACGGCCTCCATGGCCTTCGACCGTTCGATCGGCGCGGGGCTGAAGCTGGGCCTGAACCTGTCGGCCAAATACTCGACCGAGTTCAACACTGGCTCCGACCTGCTGCCCTACAAGATGCAGGACGCCATGACCCTTGTGAACGGCCGCATCACTCTGGGCGCGGAAGACGAGAACTGGGCGCTGGACATCTGGGGCCAGAACCTGACGGACGAGGAGTATATGCAGGTGGCCATCAACGCCCCGCTGCAGGGCTCGGCCTTCCAGACCACGGTCCAGCCGAACGGCACCTACTACAGCCCGGCCGGCGACACCCAGACCTACAACGCCTTCATGGGCCAGCCGCGCACCTACGGCATGACCCTGCGCGTCCGCTACTGATCCAGCGCGACGTTTGAGAGTCTGAGGGCGGGTCGGAGTAGTCCGGCCCGCCCTTTGCTTTTGGCGGGACCGCGTGGGACGGAGGGGCCCAATCCCGCTCACCCCGGCGGGCGCCGGGGCCCAGTGTTTTGGCCTCAGAACGCCTCCATAATCAGGCAGGGTCTGCGACGCGGCTGACTGGATCCCGGCGTCCGCCGGATGAGCGGCTATCGAACGCGACCGCCATACGAAAAAGCCCCCGGCCGCATGACCGGGGGCTTTTCCTTATTCAACCGCGAGACGGCCGCCTCATTCCGCCGGGGTGCGGCTCTCTCCAGCAAGCTTCCTCTGCCCGGCGAACATCCGGTTCAGCATGCGCCGCCCGAAGCCGGCGATGTCGTCGATGATGGTGAACACCGCCGGGATATAGAGCAGCGACAGGAAGGTCGAGGAGATCAGCCCCCCGACCACGGCCACGGCCATGGGCGAGCGGAACTCCACGTCGGCGCCCCAGCCGATGGCGATGGGCACCATGCCCGCCCCCATGGCGAAGGTGGTCATCAGGATCGGCCGCGCCCGCTTGTGGGCGGCGTCCATGATGGCGGCGAAGCGGCTCAGCCCGCTCTTCTCGGCCATGATGATGTAGTCGACCAGCAGGATGGAGTTCTTGGCCGCGATCCCCATCAGCATCAGCACCCCGATCAGGGCCGACATGGAGAAGCTCTTGCCTGCGATCACCAGGGCGATGAAGGCGCCCCCGATGGCCAGGGGCAGGGCCGCCATGATGGTGATCGGATAGGCGAAGCTTTTGAACAGCAGGGTCAGCACCGCATACATCAGCAGGATGCCCGACAGGAAGGCGATGCCGAAGCCCACCAGCATCTCCTGGATGAACTCGGCGTCCCCGGCGGGCACCTGACGCACGCCCGTCGGCAGGTTCTTCACCGAGGGCAGCTTGTTGACCGCCTGGCCCGCAGCGCCGGTGGTGATGCCGTCCAGCTCGGCCGAGATGGAGGCGATGCGCGAGCGATCCTGACGGCTGACCGTGGCCGGACCGGCGCCGAACTCGATGTCGGCCACGGCGCTCAGCGGCACGGCGGCCCCTGAGGCGGTCGGCACGCGCAGCGTCTCCAGCACGTTCAGATCCTCGCGCGCGGCCTCGGTCAGCTGCAGGCGAATGGGGATCTGGCGGTCGCCCAGATTGTACTTCGGCAGGTTCTGGTCGATGTCGCCGATGGTGGCGACGCGCACGGCCTGGGAGATGGCCCCCGCCGAGACGCCCAGCAGCGCCGCCTCATCCGGGCGCGGCGTGACCAGGATTTCCGGCCGGGCGATGGCGGCGGTGTTGACGATGTTGGCCAGGCCCGGCACCCCGCGCATCTCCTCCTCGACCTTGCGGGCCGCGGCTTCCAGCACGACCGGATCGTCGCCCAGGATGGAGAAGGTGTAGCTGGTGCCGTCGCCCGGTCCGCCGCCCTGCTGGGCGATGCCGGCGCGGATGCGGGCGCCGGGGATCTGCTTCATCTCGTCGACCATGACGCGGGCGAAGGCCTGCTGGCTCAGCTCGCGCTTACCCTTGGCCACCATGTCGGCGTAGACATTGGCCTGGTTCACCGACTGCCCGCCGATGGCGGCGTAGACCGAGGTGACCTCGGGCCGGGCGTTCAGCTTCTGCGTCACCTGCTGCACCACGACATCGGTCTGATGAAGGGTGGAGCCGGGCGGCAGTTCGATCTGGAAGGCCGCGCGGCCCTCGTCGGCGGGCGACATGAACTCGAACGACATCTTGGCCGCAACCGACAGGAAGATGGAGCCGAACAGGAAGGCTCCGCCCATCACGAAGACGATCCAGCGGTGGCGCAGGCACCACTTCAGCGAGCGCAGATAGCCCCCCATCCAGAAGGGATCCTTGTCCTCATGGTGGGTGTGCTTGAGCATGTAGGCCGCCATCAGCGGCGTCAGCAGACGCGCCACCACCAGGGAGAAGAAGACGCTGATGCAGGCGGCCAGGGCGAAGGCCTTGAAGAACTGGCCGATGATGCCGGGCATGAAGCCGACGGGCGCGAACACGGCGATGATGGTGCCGGTCGTGGCCACGACGGCCAGGCCGATCTCGTCGGCGGCCTCGAAGGCGGCGTCATAGGGCGGCTTGCCGTCGCGCATGTGGCGGACGATGTTCTCGATCTCCACGATGGCGTCGTCGACCAGGATGCCGATCGTCAGCGACAGGGCCAGCAGCGTCACCACGTTCAGCGACTGGTCCATCGGCCCCAGGATGGCGAAGGTCGGGATCAGCGACATCGGCATGGCCGTCGCCGCGATCAGGGTCGCCCGCCAGTCGCGCAGGAATATCCACACCACGATGACCGCCAGGACCGCGCCCAAGATCAGCGCCTCCAGCGAGGCGAGGTAGGATTCCTCGATGTATTTCACGCTCGAGGTGACCTGTTCGATGGTCAGTTCGGGATGGGCCTCGTCGATCTTCTCGACCTCGGCGCGGACTTTTTCGGAGACCTTGACCTCGCTGGCCTCGCGCGAGCGCAGGAAGTTGAAGGTCACGGCCTCCTGGCCGTTGTAGCGGGCCAGGCGGCGCGGTTCGCTCCACTTGTCGACCACCGCGCCCAGGTCGCCCAGGCGCACGTTCTTGCCGTCGCCGACCGGCACCAGGGTCTCGCGCAGCTGCTCGACCGAACCGGCGGCGCCCAGGGTGCGGACGGCGCGCTCGGACCCGCCGATGGTGACGCGACCGCCCGGCAGGTTGTTGTTGACGTTGGTCAGGGCCTGGCTGACCTGGGCCGCCGTGACGCCGTAGGCGCTGAGCCGTTGCGGGTCCAGTTCGACGCGGATCTCGCGGTCCACCCCGCCGGAGCGGTTGACTTCGCCGACGCCGCCCAGCGCCAGCAGGGCGCGGCTCATCTCATTGTCGATGAACCAGCTGATCTGCTCGGGCGTCATGGTTTCCGAGCGCACGACATAGGTGATCAGGGCGTCGCCGGTGATGTCGATGCGCTGGACCGTCGGCTCCTGCATGTCCTGGGGCAGGCTGGCGCGCACCCCGCTCATGGCGTTGCGGACGTCGTTGGTGGCGCGCTCGGTGTCGGTGCCCAGTTCGAACTCGATGGTGGTCGAAGACACCCCGTCCGAGACGTTGGAATAGATGTGGCGCACGCCCGACAGGCCGGCGATCGAATCCTCGATCACGCGCGTGACCTGCACCTCCATCTCGGTCGGGGCGGCGCCGGGGCGCGCGGCCGTGACCGCGACTAGGGGAAAGTCGATGTCGGGGTTGTTGTTGATCCGCATCCCGGCGAAGCCGGTCACGCCGCCCAGCGTCAGCAGCAGGAACAGCAGGATGATGGGGATGGGGTTCTTGATCGCCCAGGCGGAAAGCTGATTCATGGCCGGGCCTTACTTCTTGGCGGGCGCTTGGGCGGCGGGGGCGGCGGCCGGAGCCGCTGCGGGCGCAGCGGCGCGCGGCGCGGCCACTGTCACCTTGTCGCCGTCGTTCAGGAAGCCGGCGCCGGCCACCACGACGCGGACGCCCGCGTTCAGCCCCTCGACCGAGGTCTGGTCGTCGCGCCGCGACAGCACCGTCACCGGAACGAACCGCACCGAGGAGTCGGCGTTCAGCACGAACACCCCTGACTTGTTGCTGCGGTAAAGGACCGCGTCCGTCGGCACCACGGTCGCCGGTCGGGCGCCCGCCTCGATGGCGGCGCGGGCGAACATGCCGGGTTTCAGCGCGCTGCCGGGCGCCAGGCTGATGCGCGCCAGGCCGAGGCGGGTCTGCGGATCGACTTCGGGCGTCACGATGCGGACCGTGCCCGTGGTTGAACCGGCCTGGCTGGAGGTGACGGCCGCGCTCTGACCGGCCTGGATCAACGGCAATTCGGTCTCCGGCACCTGGGCGTCCAACTCCAGACGACCGTCGCGCACCATGCGGAACAGTTCGGTTCCGGCGCTGATGATCTGGCCCTTGGTGACGCTGCGGCTGATGATCAGGCCGCTGACCGGCGCGCGGATGGTGGCCTGGGACAGGCGAGTTTGGGTCTCGGCCAGGGCGGCCTGGGCCGAGGCCAGACCGGCCGCCGAGGCGCGCTGATTGGCCAGGGCCGTGTCCAGCGACGCCTGGCTCAGGAAGCCGCGCGTCTTCAGCTCCTGCGCGCGGGCCAGGGCGGCGTCGTCGCGGGCGACGTTGGCCTCGGCCGTCTGCACCGCCGCCTGCTGCTGGCGCACCTGGGCGCGCAGCAGGACGTCGTTCATCTGCACCAGGGGCTGGCCCTGACGGACATAGGAGCCTTCGTCGACATAGAGGGTCGTCGCCGTCAGTCCGCCGGTCTCGGCGCCGACCGGCACCTCTTCCCAGGCCGAGACGGTGCCCGAGGCGACCACGGTGCGAGGCAGGGCGACCGAGGTCGCCGTCGTCGCGCTGACGGTCTGGCGCGAGGCGCCGTCCTTCTTGTCCTTTTCGTCCCCGTGTCCGCCGCAGGCGGCCAGGGTCAGACTTGAAGCCAAGGCGAGAGTCAGGCTGACGTTCAGCCGGGCCGGAAAGCGTCGAGAGGTCGCCACGTGCGGATATCCTGGGAGGTTGAGCGTACAGTCAGGCGCGCGCCAACCTTCTGTCCGGCGTCGCGGGCATAGCAACGCTGTTTACCCGTTCGGCGATCCGCGCTCAAACGACTCATTCGCAATTACTGCGATGTAATCTGCAACCGACGCGAGCGTGGTTCAGGGCCGGTCGCGTTGGGGCAGGGCGGCGACCTCGGCGTCGGTCAGGGCGCCGGCCATGCGCACGCTGCACGGCATGGCCGAAGGCGAGCCGCCCGCGACCAGACGGGTGTAGTCGCCGGTGCAAAGGCTGCTGGTTCCCCCCATCGGCGCGAAGCCAATGGCCAGGGCGTCGCGCAACTCGGGGCAGGATCCCGCCACATCAAGCCGATAGATCGTCTTGTCCAGTTCGCGCACATAGACCTTCCGCCCGTCCGCCGAGACGCGGAAGCTGCGCACATCCCTCTGGAAGAAGCATTTGCGTGCGTTTGCGGCGGCGGTCGTCGTCCCGTCTGCGGGCTTTGACACAGGCGCGCAGGCCGTCAGGGCGAACAGAGCGGCTGCGGTATAGGCGAGGCGGACGAACATGGCGTGCTCCATGAGATTTCGAGCCCAGGCGGCGGCTCGCCCTGGTTCAGATAGCGCCTGAAGATGAACCTTTGCGGTCAACGTCCGACGGCGCCGTCGGTTGCGGCTGATGGCGGCGCGGGTTCAGCCGCCGTATCGCCTCGACCGGCAGGGGCAAAGGCCGTCCCATGATCAGCGCCGCCAGATGCTCGCCCAGCAGGGGGGCGACGCAGAAGCCGCGCGAGCCCAGCCCCGTCAGGACATACAGGCCCGTTTCGCCCCAGGCGCCGCACAGCGGCAGGCGGTCGGGCGTCGTGGCCCGCACGGCGACCCGGCGGCCGCGCGCCTCGGCGGGGGTCTGATCCACGGCCTCGGCGAGGGCGGGCAGGGCGGCGGCCAGGGTCGCCTGGTTGCGGGCGCTGGCCGCATCGGAGGCCTCGGGCGTCTTCACGCCCCGGTCGTGGGTGGCGCCATATAGCATCCCGTTCCCGGTCGGCGCGGCGTAGCCGCCCCAGGCGACGGGCAGAGGCGGCGGCGTCCCTTCGATCCAGTCCGCCTGTCCCGCGACCGGCGACAACGGCAGGTCGGGCATGAGCCGCGCCGACCCCCAGCCCGCCGCCAGCACCACGGCGTCCGCTTCGACCAACACGGCGCCGTCCTCGCCCTTCACGCGCCAGCCGTCTGTGGTCGCCTCCAGCACGGCCACGCGTCCCGCCGCCTGTTCGGCGCCCGCCAGCCACGGCTCCAGTATGGCGCTGGAGCGCGCCGCCAGGGCCTGGCCCATCATCAGGCCGCCGCGCGTCGTGGGCTCGCCCAGGCGCTCGGCGCAGGCGGCGGGGTGCAGCCGCTGCATGGCGCCCGCGGGCCACAGGGGCTGGGCCGCGATCTTGTCGAAGCGGGCGGCGTCGCGCGGCGCCTGCTCCAGTTGCAGCACCCCTTCGGCGACGACGGCGCCGGGCAGGGCGCGGTACAGGTTTCCCGCCCGCTCCAGCGCCTGGGCGTGGAAGCCGGCGATGAAGGCGTCGCCGGCATCCAACCTCGGCGTGACCAGCGACGCGGGAAAGCCCGAGGCCCCCGCGCCCGCCCGCTCGGCCTCGACGACCGTGACGCGCGCGCCCTCGGCGATCAGGGCGCGGGCGACGGCGGCGCCCGCGATTCCGGCGCCGATCACGGCGACATGGCGGGGGCGCTCCGTCGGCGCCTCGCCCGCCATGCGCGCCTCCAGCCGTTCGCGCTTCCTGCCGTGGCCGGGCTTCTTCTCGACGGTGAAGCCGTGCTCGGCCAGGCCGCGCCGCACGGCTCCGGCGACGGTGAAGGTGGCCAGCCGCGCGCCGGGGCTGGAGCGCGCCGCGACCAGGGCCAGGATCTCGGGCGACCACATGCCGGGGTTCAGCGCGGGCGAGAACCCGTCCAGGAACCAGGCGTCGGCTGGTCCCGACCATTGGTCCAGCGCCCAACGGGCGTCGCCGACTGCCAGGTCGATCGTCGTCCCCCACTGTGGCAGGTCCAGCCGATGAAAGCCGGGCGTCCCGGCGGGCCAGGCGTCCAGCACCCCGGCGGCCGTCCCGGCCAGCTCGGGCCAGGCGGCCAGGGCGCGCGCGGCCTCATCGCGCGTCAGCGGGAAACCTTCGATGGAGAAGACTTTAAGCCGCGCCCCGTCCGCGCGCGTGCGCCGCCACAGGTCCAGCAGGGCGACGATGTTCAGCCCGGTGCCGAAGCCCAGCTCGCCGACGGTGAAGGCGGATCGCCCGGACCAGGCCTCGGGCAGGCCGCAGCCCTGCAGGAAGACCGCGCGGGTCTCGGCCAGGCCGTCGTCCTTGGAGAAATAGACATCGCCGAATCGCCCGGAACGGGGCGAGCCGTCGTCGGCCCACAGCAGTTGGGGCGAGGCGTCGTCGGAGGGCGGGGCGGCGGTCATGGCGGGGGTCTATCGGGCCGCGCCGTCGGACGAAAGCCGCCCTGCCTGGAAAGCGGACATGAAAAAGGGGCCGTCCGTGAGGACGACCCCTTTCCGCATCGCGATCCGAAGACCGCGATCCAAGACATAAGTCTTAGTGAGCGGCAGCCGGAGCAGCCGGAGCAGCGGCCGGAGCGGCAGCGGCGTCAGCGGCCGGAGCAGCAGCGGCGTCGGCAGCCTTGGTGGCTTCGCCGGCAGCTTCGCCAGCGGCGGCGGCGGCGTCGGTGGCGGCGGCGTCAGCCGTAGCAGCGGCGTCGGCGGCGGTGTCGGCGGCGGCGGTGGCGTCGGCGGCGGCGTCTTCAGCCTTGTCCGTGGCGGCCGGTTGGCAAGCAGCCAGGGCCAGAGCGGCGGCCGAAGCGGCGATCAGAGCGGTGATGCGCATAGGTTTCTTCCTTCAGAAGGTAAAAGCGAGACCATGAACCTCGCTGAGGAAGTGATAACGGCTTCGTGAGCGGGAGTGCAAGCGATTTCTCACGCGTTCGTGAAGACAACTTGAGGCGGGCCGAATTCCCGCGCGAAATTCAGGGGTTGTCCGGGGGAACGGGACGCGGCGCCGTCGGGTCCATGGGATCGGGCGGCGTCGGTTCGTTCGGATCGGCCGGCAGGGTCGGGGGCGTGGGGACGGGGACCGCGTCGCCCGGCGGCGGGGCCGCCGTTCCAGTCAAATCGGGCGCGGGCGCGGGGCTGACCGGAGGCGCGGCGGCTGCGGGCGCGGGGTCGGCCAGGGAGGCGGGCCGTTTGGGCGCCCGTTCGTTGCACGCGGCGGTCAGCATCAGAATCGACAGGCCGCCGAGCGCGGCTGCGAAATGGGCGGGACGGCGGGCGAGACGCACAGGCATGGGACGGCTCCGGCATAGGGCCGCGCACGCGGCCGTGATCCTGAGAGAACCGTCGTGAACGCTCCGTGTTCCGAAGATCGCCGCAGCGCGTCAGGCGTCCATCGGCGCGGCGGCCAGGGCTTCTTCCATTTCGGTGAAGGACGGCTGGGCGGTCGAGGGGATGTCGCCGCGGCCGATCTCGACCGAAATCTGGGCCGCATTGCCGTGCAGGTGGGCCACCAGCACCGACTGGATGATCTTGTAGTAGGCGCCTTCCTCTTCGACGATGGCGTTGAGGCGCGAGGCGAACGGCCCGACCAGGCCATAGGCCAGGAAGACGCCCAGGAAGGTGCCGACCAGGGCGCCGCCGATCATGCCGCCCAGCACTTCCGGCGGTTCGGTGATCGACCCCATGGTCTTGATGATGCCCAGCACGGCGGCGACGATGCCCAGGGCGGGCAGGCCATCGGCCAGGGTCTGCAGCGCGTGGGCCGGGGCCAGGGCCTCGTGGTGGTGCTTCTCCAGCTGCTTCTCCATGGCGTCCTCGATCTGGTGCGGATCCTCGAGGTTCATGGTCATCATCCGCAGGGTGTCGCAGATGAAGTCGGTGGCGAAGTGGTCCTTCAGCACCTTGGGGTATTTCTGGAAGATGGCGCTCTCGGCCGGCTTTTCGATGTGGCTTTCCAGGGCGATCACGCCCTTGGACTTCATCGTCTTGGTCAGTTGGAACAGCAGGCTGAGCAGATCCTTGTAGTCCTGCTTCTTCCACTTCGGCCCGGCGAAGCACTTGCCCAGACCGCCCAGGGTGGCCTTGATCACCGGCAGGCTGTTGGAGATCAGGAAGGCCGCGATGCCCGCCCCGAAGATGGCCATCAGCTCATAGGGCAGCGAATAGAGGATCGTCGCCATCTTGCCGCCGTGCAGCAGGAAGCTGCCGAACACCATGGCGAACAGCATGACGATGCCGATGATCTGGAACATGAGGCGAGCAGGCGTCCTGGAGCCGAAGGGTCAGGACGCCGTTATCGGCGTTAATGCTTAAGGCCGCGTTTCGCGAATCCCGGTTCGGGACGAAAACGCGAGATGGGCGACGCTAGAGCATATAGGGGCCCCACATGAAGACGACGGCCCCGAAAACGCCCAGGGCCGTGACGGCGGCGGCCAGCCCCATCGCGACGACGGTCAGCCGCTGGAGGCCGCGGCGGGCGCTGCGTCCTGCGCGCCAATAGGCTTCGAACAGGGCCAGGGGAATGAGATAGGCGCCGAACTGCAGTACGATGTCGGCCGGGCCGGACAGGGTCTTGTTCATGCCCAGGCCGCCCGTGGCGATGGCCCAGGCCATCAGTCCCATCCGCAGGAACCAGACGCCGTTGACCGCCAGAAAGGCGCGCATCGCCCATCGCCGATGCGCCTCGAAGTCCCGTCGAACGGCCGTGCGCCAGGCCAGGGCGGCGAAGATCAGGATCAGCGCTCCGTCCACCGAGACCGCGACGGCCGATATGAGCGACAGATAGGTCTCTCGCCCCCAGGTCAGCCACAGGCCGCCGACCGCCATGACGACGGCCGTGATCAGGAAGACGCGCCCGTTCCAGCGATGGAAGGCCGGCGCCCGGCGCCGCAGGGCCGGAATCAGCTGCATCAGTCCGCCCAAGGTGACGACCGCCGCCAGCAGGACGTGGATGGCGAACATCACATTCCCCACGTCGTCGCCGGGCGCATAGCCCTTGATCAGAGGCTTGTCGTTCCAGCCGGCGAAGTCCCCGATCAGGGTCCGCCGTCCGAAATGGGCCAGGATCATCCAGACGAAGGCGGCCTGGCCGATCGCGGCGACGCCGAACCAGATCACGCCGGACCGCCGTAGCAGGCTTGCGTCCGATCGCGCGCGGATCGGGGGGCTTGCGGTTTTCGATATCGTCACGTCCTGTGCGTCCCTGGTTCGTTTGAGGTGATCCGGGCTGTGAGCGGTTTGGCCGTCGCGATCTCGCCGATTTGGAAATCGGCCATGGATTTTCCGCCGTTCTCGCGCGGAGCGGTCCGGTGATGAGCGCCTATGGCCTGATCGCGGCGCCGCGCGCCGGGTCGCGCCTGACGGACCTGGCGCTGTACGGCGGTCTTTTCGCGACAGCGGTGGCGGCCTTCTGCCTGGCGCAGGTCATGGGCCATCGCTTCGGAATGGCGTCGGAAGCGGTCGCGGTGTTGGGCGACGCCACCTGCGGCTGGTCCTGGCTGTTGGTCCGCGCCCTGTTCCAGCCGCCTCTTACGGCCGGGCGCGCTCGCGCCCGATGGCCCCTGCTTGTGGTTCTGGCTCTAGTGGGGGCGGGGGCTTTCCTGCGCCTGGCGCCGGATGTTTCAGCCGCCGGGCTGCGCATGGTGGACAATCTGAGCGGCCTGGTCAGCTCCGCCCTGCTGCTGCTCGCCGCCGTCGAGCCGCTCAAGCGGCTGGGGTCGGGCGTTTCCGCCTCGGAGCGCGGTTTCCGCATCGGCTTCGCTGTCGGCTATGCGGCGATCCTGGCGGTCGCCGTCGTCTGGGTGAACGGCGCGCCGGAGGGGAGCTGGGCCGCGCTTTGGAGCGGCGAGATCAAGGCTGTCTGCGCCCTGATCGCCCTGGGCGGCATGGGCTTCGCCGTCTGGTGGCGTCGCCGCCGCCCGCTGACGACGGCCGTTCGCAGTCGCGCCCGGCCCCGGACCGATGCGGAGGCGGACCTGGGCGAGCGCATCCTGCGTCTGATGACCGAACAGGCGCTCTACGCCCAGCCCAGCCTCAAGGTGTCGGATCTGGCGCAGCGTCTGGGCGAGGCGGAATACAAGGTCAGCCGCAGCATCGCCGGGTTGGGCTTCCGCAACTTCAGCCAGATGGCCAATCATTTCCGCATCGAGGAGGCGAAACGGCGGCTGGCGGACCCGGCCCTGCGCCGGCTGCCGATCCTGACCATCGCCTATGACTGCGGCTTCGGGTCGATCGGCCCCTTCAACCGCGCCTTCAAGGCGCAGACCGGCGTGACGCCGCAGGCGTTTCGCGCGCGCGTCTAGAGCCGCGTCTCACCGTTCAGGATCGCCTCGCGCGCCTTGGCGGTCAGCTTCTGATAGCCGGCCTTGCCGCCGCGCACCCAGACGGGGCCGTCGACCTTGTCCGGGTCGAAGCCGTCGGCGACCAGATCGACCTTGCGGTATTTGAAGGTGCCGGTGGTGTCGGCCGACTTCAGCATCCGCACGAACACCGGCCGGGCGTAGGTCGGCAGCTGTTCATCGGCCCAGGCGGCGAAGGCGGCGGCGTCGAATTTCTCGTCCAGCACCAGGCCGACCATGCCCGCCTTGCCTTCCTGGCCCGGCACCTCGACGCCATAGGCGATGACTTCCTGCACGCCCGGCGCCTCGGACAGGCGCTGTTCGACCTCGGCGGTCGAGACGTTCTCGCCCTTCCAGCGGAAGGTGTCGCCCAGGCGGTCCATGAAATAGAGGTAGCCCTGACGGTCTTGGCGCATCAGGTCGCCGGTGCGGAACCAGCGGTCGCCTTTCTTGAACACGTCGGTCAGGATCTTCTTCTCCGACGCCTTCTTGTCGGCGTAGCCCGAGAAGTCGTGGCGGATGTCGCTGCCGATCTGGCCGATGGCCTCGCCCGTCTCGCCGGTCGGCACCAGGCGGCACAGGCCGTCGGGGCCGCGCACCGGCTCGCCCGTCTCCGGGTCCAGGTCGATCAGGCGGATGTTGATCTGCGACTTCAGGAAGCCCGGCACGCGGCCGATGGCCCCGGCCTTGCCGTCGAAGTTGAACAGGGAGACGTTGCCCTCGGTCGAGCCGTAGAACTCAAGAATGTCCTTGATGCCGAAGCGGCTCTGGAACTCGGGCCAGACGTCGGGGCGCAGGCCGTTGCCGAAGGCCAGCCGCAGCTTGTGGCCCTTCTCGTCCGGGTTTTCGGGGCTGTTGATCAGATAGCGGCACAGCTCGCCGATGTAGACGAACATGGTCGCGCCGGTCGTCTTCACGTCGGGCCAGAAATGCGTGGCCGAGAAGCGCCGCCGCGTGATCATCCGCCCGCCGTTCAGCAGCACCGAGCCGACGCCGACCAGCCCCCCGGTCGAGTGATACAGCGGCAGGACGTTGAACAGGGCGTCCTTCGGCGTCGAGGCCGTGGCCCCGGCGAAGGCGCGCATATAGGTCCGCACCCGCGAATGCGGCATCCGCGCCGCCTTGGGCAAGCCGGTCGTGCCCGAGGTGTAGATATAGAGGGCCGTGTCGCGGTTGGTCATGCCCTGACGCAGCGAACGGTCGGGCCGCACGGACGATGCGCTGCGCACGGCATTGTCCAGGTCGCGGCGCGCGTTGGTCTCGTTCTCCTCGCCCAGGCCGTGGACCCAGATCATCAGGTTGCGGTCGACCAGGCCGCGCGCGTCCTCGACCGCCTGCCAGCAGTCCTCGTCCGTCACCACGTTGAAGGCGGTCGAGATGGTCAGGCAGTGGGCCAGGGCCGCGCCGGTCAGATTGTTGTTGATCAGGGCGGTGGCCACCCCGACCTTGGAGAAGCCGAACCAGGCGGCCACGTATTCCACGCGGTTGTGCATCACCAGGGCGATGACATCGCTGCGCTTCAGATTGCGGCTCTTGGCCCAGTTGGCGTAGCGGTTCGCCAGGGCCTCGAACTCGCGATAGGTCAGCTTGCGGCTCTCGTCCTCGACCGCGATGTTGGGGCCGAACCTGTCGACCGCCTCCTCGATGTCGTCACAGGCCAGGACGTCGCTGTCGAGCGTGATGGGCTTGATGCGCTTCAGAAGTCTGAACAGCCCGCCAGCGAACTTGATGTCACGCCGGATGTTTGCCGCCAGTCCCATGGGTGCGCCGCCTCTTCCCGATTGCCTTTGTCATGGTTGATGGACGGCGCGGGGCGGCGGGTCAACCGGCGGCGGAGACGCAGGCGGGGCCATTCGACAAAAAGGCAAGCTTTCGCGTCCTTTTCAATGACGTAGGGTCAAGTCGAAGGCCGACCTAAGGTCAAGCTGATCCGGCGCTGATCGGCGGTTCCACACTGGATCGTCTACAGATGAAATCGGGCCCGCGCCCTCATGACTGATCAGGCGGACGCCGCATCTCATCGCGAGGCGGGCGTCACGCGCCAGACCGCGTCGCCCACGTCGTCGGCGACCAGCAGGGCGCCGCGTCCGTCTACCGCCACCCCGACCGGCCGCCCCATGGCCTCGCCCCTTGCGTTGCGGAAGCCGGTCAGCACATCCTGCGGCGGCCCGTCCGGCCGCCCGTCGCGGAAGGGGACGAAGATGACCTTGTAGCCCGAGGGCGGATTGCGGTTCCACGATCCGTGCTGGCCTATGATCGCCCCGTCGCGCCACTGGGGCAGCAGCCCCCCCGTATAGAAGGTCAGGCCCAGCGAGGCCGTATGCGATCCCAGGGCGTAGTCGGGCTTGATCGCCCTGGCGACCATGTCGGGCCGGGCGGGCTGCACCCGTTCGTCGACGTTCTGGCCGTAATAGCTCCACGGCCAGCCATAGAATCCGCCGGGCTTGACCGAGGTCATGTAGTCGGGGACCAGATCGTCGCCCAGGGCGTCGCGCTCATTGACGGAGGTCCACAAACGCCCGTCCTGCGGATTCCAGGCCAGGCCGACCGGGTTGCGCAAGCCCGAGGCGAAGACGCGCCGTGCGCCCGTCGCCGCGTCGATCTCCAGAATGGCGGCGCGGTCGACCTCTTCGTCCAGCCCGTTCTCGCCGATGTTGGAGTTGGAGCCGACGCCGACATACAGCTTGGTCCCGTCCGCCGAGGCGATCAGGCTCTTGGTCCAGTGATGATTGCGCCCGGCGGGCAGGTCCGCGACCTTGACCGGCGTCGCGTCGATGCGCGTCCGGCCCGTCTGATAGGGGACCATGATCACGGCGTCGGCGTTGGCGACGTATAGCCGCTCTCCGACCAGGGCCATGCCGAAGGGCGAGGTCAGACCGCTCAGGAAGACGGTCTTCGTCTCCGCCGTCCCGTCGCCGTCGGCGTCGCGCAGCAGGCTGATGCGGTCGGCGCTGGGGCGGTCGCCCGATCCGGCGCGCGCCATCACCAGCCCTTCGATCCAGCCGCGCAGGCCCCCCTTCTTCTCTTTCGGCTTGGCGGGCGCCTGGGATTCGGCGACCAGGACGTCGCCGTTGGGCAGGACGTAGAGCCAGCGCGGATGATCCAGCCCCGTCGCAAAGGCGTTCACCGCCAGGCCCGTCGCCGCAACCGGCGTCTGTCCCTGCGGCCAGCCGACGGCGCGGGCGATCTTCACGGTCGGCACGGCTTGGGGCCGGGGCGCCGGCAGGTTGGGCGCGGCGCCGAACCCGTCTGTCTCCGGCAGCACGCTTTCGGTCTCGCAGGCCGCCAGACCGAGCAGGGCGACGAGGGGCAGGGCCAGAAGAAGGGGGCGGCGAGGGGACATGGCGATCGTCCTGTGCGGTTCGGCCTCGACTATAACGCCTTTCAGGGCGGATCGCTCCTGCAACCCCCTCCCGTTGGAAGAGGGCGGGCGTACCCTTGAGCCGCATCACGCCGCTTCTTATCTGCCTTCCCCGAAGCCGGGAGGGGCTCCATGCCAGTCGTCATTTCCATCGAAGGTCTGACCAAGACCTACAAGTCCGGCCATCAGGCCCTGAAACGCGTCGATCTGGAGATCGAGAAGGGCGAGATCTTCGCCCTCTTGGGGCCGAACGGGGCGGGCAAGACGACGATGATCTCCATCGTCTGCGGCATCGTCACGCCCTCGACCGGGACCATCACCGCCGACGGCCACGATATCCAGTCCGACTATCGCGCCGCCCGCACCAAGATCGGCCTGGTGCCGCAGGAACTGACGACCGACGCCTTCGAGACCGTCTGGGCCACCGTAACCTTCAGCCGGGGCTTGTTCGGCAAGGCGCCCAACCCGGCCTATGTCGAACAGATCCTTCGTGACCTCAGCCTGTGGGACAAGAAGGACGCCAAGATCATGACCCTGTCCGGCGGGATGAAGCGCCGCGTCATGATCGCCAAGGCCCTGAGCCACGAACCGGAAATCCTGTTCCTCGATGAGCCCACGGCGGGCGTCGACGTCGAGCTGCGCCGGGACATGTGGTCTTTAGTGCGGCGCCTGCGCGAGCGCGGCGTGACCATCATCCTGACCACCCACTACATCGAGGAAGCCGAGGAGATGGCCGACCGCGTCGGCGTCATCCTCAAGGGCGAGCTGATCCTGGTCGAGAAGACCGCCGACCTGATGCAGAAGCTGGGCAAGAAGACCCTGACCCTTCAGCTTCAGGAGCCGCTCGCCGCCCTGCCGCCCGAACTGGCCGACTGGAACCTGACGCTGCAAGGCGACGGGACCGAGCTGGAATACGTCTTCGATTCCAACGCCGAAAAGACCGGCGTCCCGTCCCTGATGCGCCGTCTGTCGGATCTCGGCGTCGGCTTCAAGGATCTCAGCACCCGCCAGAGCTCGCTCGAGGACATCTTCGTCGGCCTGGTCCATCAGGATCGGGAGGCCGCGTGATGAGCTTCAACGGATACGGCGTCTGGGCCATCTATCGCTTCGAGATGGCGCGGGCCCTACGCACCCTGTGGCAGTCGCTGGTGACGCCGGTCATCACGACGTCGCTCTATTTCGTCGTCTTCGGCGGGGCCATCGGCAGCCGCATGACCGAGGTGGACGGCGTTCCCTACGGCGCCTTCATCGTGCCGGGGCTGATCATGCTCAGCCTGTTCACCCAGTCGATCTTCAACGCCTCCTTCGGCATCTACTTCCCCAAGTTCACCGGGACGATCTACGAGATCCTGTCCGCGCCTGTGTCGCCGCTGGAGATCGTGCTGGCCTATGTCGGGGCGGCGGCGACCAAGTCGGCGATCCTCGGCCTCATCATCCTGGCCACGGCGGCCTTCTTCGTGCCGCTCGAGATCCTGCACCCCTTCTGGATGCTGGCCTTCCTGATCCTGATCTCGACCACCTTCGCCCTGTTCGGCTTCATCATCGGGGTCTGGGCGCAGAATTTCGAGCAGCTTCAGTTCGTGCCCATGCTGATCGTCACGCCCCTGACCTTCCTGGGCGGCGCCTTCTATTCGATCGAGATGCTGCCCGAGGGCTGGCGCACGGTCGCCCTGTTCAACCCGGTGGTCTATCTGATCTCGGGCTTCCGCTGGGCCTTCTACGGCGTGGGGGACGTCAGCGTCGAAATCAGCCTTGCGGCCACGCTGGGCTTCTTCTTCGCCTGTCTGGCGGTGGTGGGCTGGATCTTCAAGACGGGCTATCGTCTGAAGAACTGAAGGCCACGAAAGCGCCGAACTCGGCGCTCACCGTCCTGGCCCTCTAACGCCTTTTCGACCTGATGCGCGCCCGGCCGGGCGCCGGAGACCGAATGTCCGACGCCGACGACAAGCCCCAGTCGCCTGAAACGCAGCCCGCCCCGCGCGCCCCCGAGCCCTTCCGCCGGGGCCAGATCACCTGGGGCCGCCCGCCCCAGGCCGCCTTCCATGTCGGCCCCCTGCCGCGCGACGAGGGCCTGGCGCGCCTGGCCGCCATGCCGCCGCACCCGAAACCGGCGCAGCCGAAGCCCGCCCCCGCGCGCCCGCAGGCGGCCCAGCCCGCCGCCCCGCGCCCGGCCGCGCCCGCCGCCCGACCCGCCGACGTGTTCGGCGGCTCCATGGTCCCGCGCCGTCGCCCCGCGCCGAACGGCCCGGCCCTGCAACAGACCCCGCCGCAACCGGCCGTCCAGCAACCGGCGCCGGCTCCGACGCCCGCCGCCCCGCTGACGCCGCGCCCCCTGCCGCAAGCCGCGCCCAGCCCGACGCCCGCCGCGCCGGCTCCGGCCGCGCCAACCGCGGCGCCGGCCCCCGTCGTCCCGCCCGCCGCGCCGCCGGTGGTTGAGACGATCGCCGCGCCCGCTTCGCCCAAGCCCCGCTCGCGCTGGCCCCTCTACGCCGGGGTGGCGGCCGCCGCCGTCCTGGTTCCCGTGGCGGTCTGGTTGTGGGCCCGCTCGGGCGGGGAAGACGCCGCGCCGCCGCCCGTCATCGCAACGGAACCCGCCGTCGAGGCCCCCGCCGTCCCGCTCGAAACGCCGACGCCGCAGCCTGCTCCGGTCGAGACGCCGCCCGCCGCCGCTCCGGCCGCCCGCGCGCCGTCGCCTTCGACGCGAGTCGCTGCGGCGCCCGCGCCTGCGCGTTCGACCCCTGCGCTGACCCGGCCGGTCCCGTCGCCTGCGGCTCAGGCTCCCGTGATCCAGCCTCCGGCGACGACGCCGCCCCCGCCTGTTGTCGTGGTGGCGCCGCCCGCCGCGTCGCAGCCCGACGCCCCGGCACAGGTCGAAGGCCCGCCGCCGACCCAGGCGCGCCCGGCTCAGACCGATCCCAACGCCCCCATCGTCACCCGGCCGCAGAAGCTGGACTGATCTCGCGGCTGGACTGACGCCCGGCGTCTATTTCAGCGGCAGATAGCCCCGCTCCACCATGCGGCGCAGGGCGTCATAGGCCTCGGCCAGCTCGTCATAGGCGGTGCGGGCGGCGGTCAGGCGGGCTACCTGGTCGGGCGTGGCCGGGGCGCCGGATTCGGCCAGGCGCACGGCCTCGGCGCCCCAGCGCGCCCGCGCCTGGGCCGTCAGCACGGCCAGTTTCTGAAAGGCGCCGACATCCACCTGGGCGAGGGCGTGGCCGATCAGTTCGCGGTTGGCGACATAGGCGGCGTAGTCGATCTGCTCCAGCAGGCCGCGCAGGCGGCGTTGCTCCTGAGGCTCCATGTCCTCGGGCTGGAAATGGTCGCTGGAACGACGGCGGGACTGGGTCAGCATGGTCGACATGACGGCCTCGGGCGAAACAGCAGCCCCGCAGCCTGAGCCTGCTTTGGTTAACCGGCGGTTTGCACGCCGCCCGGAACCCCTTTCGGGGCCAGCTTCAGCCGCGCGCGGTCCGGCGCGCCCAGGCCGCGCGGGCAGCGCATCGGCCGATAGTCCTTGGAGTAGCAGAGCCGCGCCTCGCGGAACCAGCCGTCAGTGGTGGCGATGAACACCCCGTCGCGCGGGAAGCCCGGATTGGCGGCGACGAAGGCGTCGCGGATCGCCCCGGCGGTCAGGCGCTGGGCGGGGATGGCCTCCAGATCGGGCTTGTTCAGCCCGTCCCACATCTTCGCCGCCTGCTCGAAATAGGCCTCGGGGCTGTCCCAGCCGCAGGTGCCGTGCGCCGCCCATTCGTGCTGCTGCAGGCTGGGCGAGGGGATCATGCAGAAATGCTCGCGCACCGTCTCGACCGGGATGGCCGGGCCGGGCGCGGCGCAATAGCGCGGGTGTTTATTGTCGGCGCCGTTGGGCCATAGCCCGTGCAGGGTCAGGCCGAACTGGTTGGCCGCGCACTGATAGCGTTCGTCGGGATAGTCCTTGCCGCTGCGGCACGCCTGGGGCGACCAGCTGACAGCCAGCATGTTGAAGGCGACCGGCACGTCGGCCGCCACCTCGTCCTGCGGAATGCGATAGGGGCGGGCGGGGCGCAGGTCGTCCGGCACGTCGCAGACGGCGCCCGCGACCTCGGCTCGCTCCGGCGCCGCTTCCGTCGACACGGTGCAGGCGGTCAGCAGGACCATCAGGGCGGCGGAGGCGAAAAGGGTGCGCATGGCGGTCTCGTAAACCCTGCGTGATCGGCGGCCAAGGCGGAACCGGCGCACGGCCCCGCTCATTGAAAGCGTAAGCATAAGAGGATGAGGCCCATGCCCGATCAAGACGCCTTTGAAGCCGCCCTGGAGGAAGCCATCGCCCTGTTCGAGCAGGGCGAGAACATGAACCAGGCCCGTTTCGACGAGCTGATCGCCGAATTGGAGGCCCGTCGTCCCGCCCTTCACGCCGTGCCCGAGGACGACCCGCGCGCCGAACGCGCGCGCGCGCTTGAGCGTCGCGCCGCCGAACTGGAGCACCGCGCCGCCCAGGGCCACGGCCAGATGGACGAGGTCAACAGCCTGCTGTCGCCCCTGATGGGCAGGAAGTCGGAGAACTGACCTCTCCTCCGTCACCCTCGGGCTTGTCCCGAGGGCCCATCGTTCCGCCGAGCGCCATAGGGCGTGTTCTAGCAGTGGCTCAACGCAGCGGGTGATCGCGCTCCAGCGCCTCGCCTAGCGGCCGGTCAGCGGCACGCCGCCACGCAGGCCCGCGCCAGCACCTCGGCCGAGTCGATCAGCGGCGCGTCCACGTCGCCCTGATCCAGCAGCAGTGGAACCTCGGTGCAGCCGCCGATCACCGCCTCGGCCCCCGCCGCGATCAGCGCCTTCGCCAAATCGCGCATGGCCGCGCGCTGGTCAGATCCGACGTCGCCCGCCTTGACCCCGAACACGACCTGCATGAACCGCTCGCGCTCGGCGGGGGAGGGGGCGACCATCTCCAGTCCTTCGGCGGCCAGAGCCTCGGCGTACAGCAAGGCCGCGCCCGGCGTGGCCAGCACCCCGACCCGCCGCGCCCCGGTCGCGCCCGCCGCCTTCGCGGTTTCGGCGATCATGTCGATGAAGGGCAGGCCCGCCGCGCGGATGGCGTCCGCATGGGCGTGGGCCGTGTTGCACGGCATGGCCAGCACCTGCGCCCCCGCCGTCTTCAGCGCCCGCGCCATCTCGCCCAGCGTCAGGCCCGCCGCATCAGGCTGCGTATGGCGATTGGGCACCTGGGGGTTGATGTCGGCGATGACGCGGATGTGGTCCTCGTCGCCCGCCGCTGGAGTCAGCGCCTGCACCCGCGCCAGAAAGGCTGTTGTCGCGGCCGGCCCCATGCCGCCCAGAACGCCCAGTACGCGCGCCATGTTTACGATCCCGCTGAACCGCCGCGCGCCAAGTAAACCGGGCGCAGCGGGAAAAACGATTATTGTTCGACAAAGAGCGTTAACACGCGAAAATCGGCGGAACCAACATCGCGGCCGGGGATTGTGCAATCGGACACGTCGGACGCCCCCCCAACCCCGACGAAGTCTGCGGCGGCCCGGCCTTAACGCCCCCCCGACTGAGAAGCCGGGCCGCCCCCTCTCCCTCAATCCAGCTTCAACACCATGTCCCAGCGATCCATGCCGGGCGCATAGCCGTCAGGCGTGACCTTCACCGTCTTGAAGCCGAAGCGGGCGTAGAAGCTGTGCGTGTGCGGGCCGGTGTCCAGCACCACGCGTCGGACGCCCGGCGTCGCCCGCGCCGCCGCCAGCCGCGCCTCGGTCAGCGCCCGGCCCAGACCCTGGCCGTGCAGGGCGTTCCCCACCATGCCCCAGCACATCGCCACGCTGCTCCCGTCCGGCTGGACGGCGTGGCCGCCGCAGGCGACGATCCGATCGTCGCGCTCGATCACCAGATAAGGCAGACGCAGCGCCTGGTCGTCCAGCCAGGCGACAAATCCCTCGCGCTCGCTCTCATTGAAGAAGCGCGGCGTATTGCCGTCGAACAGAGCCAGGCAGGCCTCACGATCCTCGGCGCGATAGGGGCGGATGGTCAACATGTCCCGATCCCTAGCACGCCCGCGGCTTGACCCGCAGGGGAAAGGGGCTAGGGTCGCGCCGTTCTCCGGGGGGTCGCAATCGAGCGGCTGAGATTGAGGTTTCTCCTCTGACCCGTCGAACCTGATCCGGGTCATGCCGGCGAAGGGACGAGTTCACCGCTTTCGACGCCCGAAGTCCGGCGTAGGAGGCGCTCAAACCGCGCCGGCGGACCTCTTCTCGCAGGAGGCCGCCACAATGAATATCCACGTTTCCAACGAACAGCCGCACGAGCCTCAGGTCGATCTGGCTCTCGCCGACGCCCGCAAGGAAGTCGCCGCCGAGCACGGCCGCATCCCCACCGGCCCTCGCGCGGGCGGGCGCAAAGTCTATGTGGCGGGCGAGCTCTTCCCCGACATCCGCGTTCCCTTCCGCGAAGTCGCCGTCCACCCCAGCGCCAATGAGCCGCCGGTGACGATGTACGACTCCTCCGGCCCCTACACCGACCCGAACGTCACGATCGACATCAAGAAGGGCCTGCCCAAGGTCAAATCCAACTGGCAGCTGGATCGCGGCGACATCGCCCCCGTCGCCAATCCGCGCGAGGTCAAGCCCGAGGACAACGGCCACGCGTCGGGCAAGCACCTCGCCCCCCGCTTCGACGTCTCCAACCACCGCGTGTTCAAGGGCGTCGAGGGCCGCCCCGTCACCCAGTACGAATACGCCCGCGCCGGCATCATCACGCCCGAGATGGAATACGTCGCCATCCGCGAGAATCTGCGCCGCGAACAGACCGCCCCCTGCATCCGCGACGGCGAAGACTTCGGCGCCTCGATCCCCGACTTCGTCACGCCCGAGTTCGTCCGTCAGGAGATCGCCCGCGGCCGCGCCATCATCCCGCACAACATCAACCACCCCGAAGTCGAGCCGATGATCATCGGCCGCAACTTCCTGGTGAAGATCAACGCCAACATCGGCAACTCGGCTGTTCTGTCCAGCGTCGACGACGAGGTGGACAAGCTGGTCTGGGCCACCCGCTGGGGCGCCGACAATGTCATGGACCTGTCGACCGGCCGCAACATCCACAACATCCGCGACTGGATCATCCGCAACTCGTCCGTCCCCATCGGCACCGTGCCCATCTATCAGGCGCTGGAGAAGGTGGGCGGCGTCGCCGAGGATCTGACCTGGGAAGTCTTCCGCGACACCCTGATCGAACAGGCGGAACAGGGCGTCGACTACTTCACCATCCACGCGGGCGTGCGCCTGCCCTTCGTGCCGATGACGGCCAAGCGGGTGACCGGCATCGTCTCGCGCGGCGGCTCCATCATGGCCAAGTGGTGCCTGGCCCACCACAAGGAGAGCTTCCTCTACGAGCATTTCGAGGACATCTGCGACATCATGCGCGCCTATGATGTCAGCTTCTCGCTGGGCGACGGCCTGCGCCCCGGCTCCATCGCCGACGCCAACGATGAAGCCCAGTTCGCCGAGCTGCGCACCCTCGGCGAGCTGACGAAGATCGCCTGGGCCAAGGGCTGCCAGGTCATGATCGAAGGCCCCGGCCACGTGCCGATGCACAAGATCAAGGCCAACATGGATGAGCAGCTCAAGCACTGCCACGAGGCGCCCTTCTATACGCTCGGGCCCCTGACCACCGACATCGCTCCCGGCTACGACCACATCACGTCGGCGATCGGCGCGGCCATGATCGGCTGGTTCGGCACGGCCATGCTCTGCTACGTCACGCCCAAGGAGCATCTGGGCCTGCCCGACCGTCAGGACGTCAAGGACGGCGTCATCACCTACAAGATCGCCGCCCACGCCGCCGACCTGGCCAAGGGCCACCCCGGCGCCCGCGCCCACGACGACGCCCTCTCCAGAGCCCGCTTCGAGTTCCGCTGGGAGGACCAGTTCAACCTCTCCCTGGACCCCGAGACCGCCCGCAAATTCCACGACGAGACCCTGCCGAAGGAGGCGCACAAGACCGCCCACTTCTGCTCCATGTGCGGCCCCAAATTCTGCAGCATGAAGATCAGCCAGGACATCCGCGACGCCGCCAAGGCCCAGAACGACGCGGGCGCCAGCCTGACGGACGCCGAGGCGGGCATGGCCGAGATGAGCGCGAAGTTCCGAGCCGGGGGCGGGGAGATTGAGGTGAAGGTGTGATTTGAGGCGCAGGCTGGGCGGTGCTGAACTGCCCAGCCGTTGTGTCTTGCGGCGACTCCGGATAGAACAGAAAAGGAACGGATCGCGCTTATGGCTTATGACGGCAAAGCGATAGCTAACTTTGTGCTCGACACATGCGAGAAATTTGATCGCCCGGTGTCCAACCTATCGCTACAGAAAATAGTGTATTTCTGCCATGTGTGGAGCCTTATTGAACTAAATCGTCCGCTTATAAAGCACTCGTTTGAAGCTTGGGAATTTGGACCGGTTCTTCCTTACTTGTATCGCGAGTTTCGAAAATTTGACCGGTCCCCAATCTTGTCTCGGGCATCAACAATTGATCCCGCATCAGGGGCTTCCCGAATAGCGGAATATAAGTTTGATTCTGAAACTGCCGTGCTCCTAGAGAAGGTTGTGTCTTTCTACAGCCAAATTCGAGCTGGCGATCTAGTTGAGCTAAGTCATGCCGAGGGGGGGCCTTGGGACGAAGCTTGGAACCACGCTGGCGTGGTGAATCCAGGCATGAAGATCAAGGACGATAGTATCGTACGCTTTTATTCACACGCGTTTGTCCCATTCTCATTGCAGTGACCTAAATAATGGCCAAGCTGAAAGTCCCCTCTGCACAGCATTTAGCGCGGAATTGGGAAGGCACACCGGATAAAGTTCGGAAGGGCTTGGTGAAGCTGGTTCGGAATCCGCCAACGTTTAGCTATCAGCCGCTTTTTGGTTATGTCCGAGACATGTTGCTTTGGGGCGTGTCTGAGCAACAAATCGAAACTGCAATTCGGACTAAAATCAAAAGAGAGAACGTACAAGACCTATATCTTGAGCTTTTGCCTCTAATATCGTCGCATTTCTTAGGCGATCGTCCAAAGTATGTGATGGCCGTCGACCGTCGTTATTACGCGGCGGGTCGAGGCTTAATGGTGCCCTTTGATCCGCCGATCATATATGGTGGCGCTGATGGAATGGTGTTCCCATGGTTTAGTTTTTGGAAATCAAATCCATTGTCTGGCGAGAGATTGTCCCTCTTCGTGACGATAGTTAAAGAAATATTGTGTGATGATCCTGATTTAGAGAGTGCAAATTTTCAAATATTGGACTTCAGTGCTCCGAAAGGAAGTGTAGAACGTAAGTTGTCTATTATTAATTCGAACGATGTTCCGATACTTTCAAGCGCACGAAAACAGGACATGCTAGAGGTATTTGCTGAAGGGTATTTCGCTGCTCTTGATGAGCTTCGAAACGACCCTGTCGCGGATGTCAAAGAAGCGCCGATTGTCGGTCCAGATCAGTTGAAACTATTTGACTGAGTAGGGGATGCCCACCCTCGTCCTCCTCGCCGGGCCGAACGGCGCCGGGAAGACCACCTTCATCAACGGCTTCCTGCGCGAACGGGCCGAGGCGTTTCAATTCGTCAATCCTGACGAAGTGGCGCGGTCCCTGCCGCATAGCCCCGGCCGTGATCTGGCCGCCGGGCGGCTGGTGCTGGAGCGGCTGGAGGAACTGACCGACGCCCGCGCCGACGTGGTGCTGGAAACGACGCTGGCCACGCGCACCCACGCCCGCCGCATCCGCGATTGGAAGGCGGCCGGCTACCGCTTTGAACTGGTCTATCTGCGCCTGCCCTCGGTCGAGGCCTCCATCGCCCGCGTCGCGCACCGGGTCGCGCGCGGCGGCCACGGCATTCCTGAAGACACGCTGAGGCGGCGCTACCCGCTCAGCCTCGACTACCTCGAAACCGTCTACAAGCCGCTGGCCGATAGCTGGCAGGTCTACGCCAGTGGCGGCGAGACCCCCGAACTGCTAGATTGGGGACCGCGATGAACAAGCCGCTGTTTGATCACGAAACCACCCTGAAGGCTCTGCGCCGCGCCGCCGAGATGGCCAAACACGGCACGCGCGAGGAGCAGTCGGGCAAGTTCCTGCCGCCGCCCGGCTGGAAGGGCCGTCTGGTCACGGGCGCCCCCGCGCCGAAGGCTGAACCCAAACGCAAACGGGCCTGATCCCCTTCTTTCGTCATCCTCCGGCAAGCCGCGTCTTCGCGGCGCAGACCGGGGGACCCAGCGGCGCCGTAGGCGATCTTGGCGCCAGGCGCCGCGCGCGGACTTTCGCCCTGACGGGCGCCGCTGGGTCCCCCGATCTCGCTCCGCTCGTCGGAGGATGACGACAGGAAGAGAGCGCCCCCGTCCGATCCTGACGCACCCGTCCTCCATCCTCCGCCTTTCAGGCAGGAGGCGGCGCGATGGATGAAGAGCGGGAGAAAGACTGGCATGAGGAGGCGCCGCGCATCATCGCCTCCGGCCGGTGGGAGCAGGACGAGTACGGCGACACCACCTACATCCCCGACCATGTGCGGCCCTCGACCGCCGAGCGGGCCGAAACGCCCCCTTCAAACCATGACGACGCCCAGCGCGGCCATTATTACGAAGACCCGGCGCCACGGGACGGCTATCGCGTACACCCGGACGCGGTCTGGGCGGCGGCGCGGCGCGACTATCTGGCCGGGGATACGGCCGAGGCCGTCTGCGACCGCTATGGGCTGAAGCTGGGGACGCTGCGGTCCCGCGCCGCGCGCGAGGGCTGGCGCCGCTGCGACGCGGGCGACCCGGACCCCTGGCCTGACGAGGACGACCCGGTCGAGGATGCGGCGGTGGACGCCCCCGATCTGGCCGCGATGGCGGCTCAGGCCCTGATGCGGCTGAACCGGGCGGTGCGGCGCGGCCGGGCGGCCGAGGCGGCGTCGTGGCTGCGCACCTGGCGGGCGTTGACGGATCCCGCTCTGCTGGCCGCCGCCGAGCCGCAAAGCCCGCCGCCTGCGCCTGAGCCTGACCCGCTCGACACGCTGGAGGCCGACATGAAGGCGGTCGCCGCCGTCGCCCGCGACGCCGCCCGTCTGGCCCCCGACGACCACGCCGGCCGCCGCGCCGTCGAGGCCCGCATCAACGCCCTCAGCGCCCGCCTCGCGCCAGAAAGGGCAGAGCCAGGAGAGGCGACGATTTCAGACGATTCAGACGAATTGGACTCTGTTTTTCCCGACCCTTCTCCCCTTGTGGGAGAAGGTGGCCCGTGAGGGCCGGATGAGGGGTCTCTCACCGGCCGATGCATGGGGCGGACACGGCGTCGCCACCCCTCATCCGTCCGGCTTCGCCGTCCACCTTCTCCCACAGGGGGGAGAAGGAAACTACGCCTTGCCCGCGATCTCGCGCAGGGCGTTGACGAATACCTGCGTCGGCTGGCCGCCGGAGATCAGATACTTGTCCTCCACCACCACGGCGGGCACGGAGGTGATGCCCCGCGCGCGCCACAGGGCCTGCGCCGTGCGCACCTCCTGCATATAGCGGCCCGACGCCAGCACTTCGGCGGCCTCGGCGCGGTCCAGCCCGGCGGCCTGCGCCGCCTCGGTCAGGACGCCCGCGTCCGAGACGTTGCGGCCCTCAGTGAAGTGGGCGCTGAACAGGGCGTGTTTCAGCGCCGCCTGTTTGTCCGGCGCCGTCAGACCGGCCCAGTGCAGCAGGCGGTGGGCGTCGAAGGTGTTCCACATGCGGCTGTCGTCGCGGAAGTTCATCTCGACCCCGACCTCGGCGGCGCGGGCGGTGATGGCGGCGCGGTTGGCGGCTGACTGTTCGGGGGTGGAGCCGTATTTGCGGGCCAGATGCTCGCCCATGTTCTCGCCCTCGGGCGCGATGTCGGGGTTCAGCTCGAACGGCTGGAAGGTGATGTCGGCGGCGATTCCTTCGCCCTCCAGACGTTCCAGAGCATGTTCGAGCCCGCCCAGCCCCACGGCGCACCAGGGGCACATGACGTCGGAGACGAAGTCGATCTTCAGCGGCTTGAGCGGGGCGGCGTCGGTCATGGGGACGGCTTTCTGAAACAGCGTGTGTGACGAAGCATATGGGCGCGCAGGAGAAGGAGGCAAGCGCCTGTCCTTCTCCCCTTGCGGGAGAAGGTGGCTCGCGAAGCGAGACGGATGAGGGGTTGCTCTGTCACGAGACCCCTCATCCGGCCCTGACGGGCCACCTTCTCCCACACGGGGAGAAGGGGCGAAGAGGACGATTGATTCACGGCCTGCCAAACGGCACACCGGATCGGTGAAACAGAGCCTGATCATTGATTGCGACCCCGGCGTGGATGACGCCACGGGGCTGCTGACCGCCTTCGCCTCTGCTGACCTCGACCTGCTGGCCGTGACCACGGTCGGGGGCAACGTCAGCGCCGAGAAAACCGCGCGCAACGCCCGCATCCTGCGCCAGATCGCCGGGCGCGAGGAGGTGCCGGTGTTCGCGGGCGCCGAGCGCCCCCTGCGCCGCGACCCGGCCGGGGCGGGCGAGTTCCACGGGGCTGAGGGGCTGGGCGACCTGACCCCGTTCGAGCCCGCCGCGCCTGTGGCCGAAGGAGCGGCGGCTGAGGCGCTCGTGCGGCTGGTGATGGCGCGACCAGCGGGTTCCGTGGCGCTGGCCGTCATGGGGCCGATGACCAATCTGGCGCTGGCTCTGCGGGCCGAGCCGGCGCTGGCGGCGCATCTGGGGCCGGTCGTGGCCATGGGCGGGGCGCGCGCGGAAGGCGGCAACATCACCGCCTCGGCCGAGTTCAACATCTGGGCCGACCCGGATGCGGCGGCCGAGGTCTTCGCCTCGGGTTGCCGCATGATCGTCATGGGGCTGGACGCCACCCATCAGGTGCGGGCTACCGAGGCGCGGATCGCGGCGATCGAGGCCCTGCCCACGGCCTCGGCCCGCACGGCGGCGGCCATGCTGCGCTTTTCCCAACGGGTGGAGCGCGAGGTCGTGCGCTGGGACGCGCCGCCGCTGCATGACCCCTGCACCGTGGCCTGGCTGCTGGAGCCGGACCTGTTCGAGCTGGCCCCCTGCCGCATCGCGGTGGAGACGGACAGCGACCTGACCCGCGGCCACACGGCGGTTGAGTTCCGCGTCGAGGCCGCCGGAGCGAACCATTTCTGGGCGACAAAGGCCGACGCGGCCGGGGTCTTCGCCCTGATTACCGAGAAGTTGGGAGAGGGCGCATGAGGATCACCGTCGTCGGCTCGATCAATCTGGATATGGTGGCGGCGGCGCCGTCCCTGCCTGCGCCGGGCGAGACGGTGACGGGGGCCGCCTTGTCGCGCCACCCCGGCGGCAAGGGCGCCAATCAGGCTCTGGCGGCGCGCAGGCTGGGCGCAGAGGTTTCGCTGATCGGCCGGGTCGGCGATGACGAGATGTCGGGCGCGGCGGTGGCCCTGATGCTGGCGCACGGCGTCGACCTGTCGGGGGTGGAGACGGACATCGCGGCGCCGACCGGCGTGGCCCTGATCACCGTCGATCCGACCGGCGAGAACCAGATCACCGTGGCCGCCGGCGCCAACCACTTCGTGACGCCCGAGCAGTTGCCCGCCCGGATCGAGACGCCGCTGATCGCCCAGCTCGAGCTGCCGATTGAAACGGTGGAGGCGGCGGTGGGCCGGGCGACGGACTTCGTCTGCGTCAACCTGGCGCCCGCCGCGCCGGTGTCGGAGGCCCTGCTGCGCCGCGCCGATCTGCTGGTGGTCAATGAGACGGAGGCCGCTTTCTACGGCGACGCCCTGCACGTCGGCGGCGGGCTGGTGGTCGTGACCAAGGGCGCGCGCGGAGCGGTCATGTATCGGCGCGGCGCAGCGATGGCCTGGGCCACGCCGCCGCGCATCACGGCTGTGGACGCGGTGGGGGCGGGCGACGCCTTCGTCGGGGCGATCGCCGTGGCCCTGCTGGAAGGCATGGAGCCGGACGCCGCGCTTCACTTCGCCTGCGCCGCCGGGGCGCTGGCGGCGACCCGGCCGGGGGCGCAGCCGTCGCTGGGCGACCGCGCCGAGGTCGAGGCCCTGATGGCGGGGTAGGGCCTTCTATTTCCCGAACAGGTCCGGCGCGGCGGCGGGCGGCGCTTGCGGCGCCTCCAGCCCCAGATGTTCATAGGCGCGGGCGCAGGCCATGCGGCCGCGCGGGGTGCGCTGGATGAAGCCCTGTTGCAGCAGATAGGGCTCGATCACGTCCTCGACCGCATCGCGCGCCTCGGCGATGGCGGCGGCCAGGGTGTCCATGCCGACCGGCCCGCCGCCGTAGTTCTCGATCAGGGCCTTTAGGAAGCGGCGATCCAGGCTGTCTAGCCCCGCCCCATCCACCTCCAGCCGCGCCAGCGCCCGCGCCGCCGCCAGCCGGTCGATGGCGGTCCCTTCCGCGTCGGCGAAATCCCGCACGCGCCGCAGCAGGCGCCCGGCGATACGCGGGGTGCCGCGCGCGCGGCGTGCGATCTCCATCGCCCCGTCCTCGGTGATGGCGGCGCCCATCTTGCGCGCCGCGCCGCGGATCACCGCCGTCAGCTCTTCGGGCGTATAGAACTCCAGCCGCAACGGGATGCCGAAGCGGTCCCGCAGCGGCGTGGCCAGCAAGCCCGCCCGCGTCGTCGCCCCGACCAGGGTGAAGGGCACCAGGTCGATGCGCACGCTGCGCGCCGACGGCCCCTCGCCGATGATCAGGTCCAGCACATGATCCTCCATCGCCGGATAGAGGATCTCCTCCACCTGGGGGGCCATGCGGTGGATCTCGTCGATGAACAGGACGTCGCGCGGTTCGAGATTGGTCAGGATGGCCGCCAGATCGCCCGCCTTGGCCAGGATGGGGCCGGAGGTGGCGCGAAAACCCACGCCCAGTTCGCGCGCCACGATCTGCGCCAGCGTCGTCTTGCCCAGACCGGGGGGGCCGAACAGCAGGACGTGGTCCAGCGCCTCGGAGCGGGCGCGAGCGGCGTCGATGAAGACCTTCAGATTGCCCTTGGCCGCCGACTGGCCGACGAACTCGGACAGGGTCTGGGGCCGCAGGGCGCGGTCATGCTGCTCACCCGGCGCGGGGGCAGGCGAGATGATGCGGTCGTCGGTCATTTCGTCCTTCTCCCCTTGTGGGAGAAGGTGGCCGAGCGCAGCGAGGTCGGATGAGGGGTCCCTTTATCGGTGATGTCAGGCAGCGCTGGATGTGGGCGCAACCCCTCATCCGTCAGGCTACGCCTGCCACCTTCTCCCAAAAGGGGAGAAGGGATAGTCGCAGCGGCCCTCATCGTCCCAGCTCCTGCAGGGCCGTACGGATGACCAGCGGCAGTTCGGCCTCCTCGCCCAGCTTGATCAGGGCGTGATCGACGGCGCGGCGGGCGTTGACCTCGGCGATGCCCAGGCCCAGCAGGGCGGCGACCGCCTCGCCCGTGACGCTGGGCGGCGGCGGGGCGACGGCGACCTCGGCGTGAACGCCGGGCGCGGTCGGGGCGAAGACGCCGTCGGTCAGGCTCTTGCCCTTCAGTTCGGTGACGATGCGCAGGGCCAGTTTCGGCCCCACGCCGTTGGCGCGTCCCACGGCGGCCTTGTCCTCGCGCGCGACGGCGGCGGCCAGTTCGGCGGGCGGCAGCACGTCCAGCACCCCCAGCGCGGCCTTCGGCCCCACGCCCTGAATGGTCAGCATCAGGTTGAAGACCTTGCGCTCGTCCCGGCTCAGGAAGCCGTAGAGGCGCGGCCCCTGATCCTGGCTCCACTGGCTCTGGATGAACAGCAGGGTCTCATCGCCCGGCGCGGGCAGGCGGCCCAGCGTCCGCGCCCCGCAGGCGGCCACATAGCCCACGCCGCCGCAGTCGATCAGGCACTCCGCCTCGCCGACCTCGGCCAGGATGCCGCGCAGACGGCCGATCATGCCGCGCCTCGCACCGGCAAGGCCCGAAACCGACGATGATGCGCATGGGTGACCGCCACGGCCAGGGCGTCGGCGGCGTCGGCCTTGACCTCGCCCGAGGCGGGCAGCAGCCGTTTGATCATAAAGGCGATCTGGCTCTTGTCGGCTTGCCCTGCGCCCACCACCGCCTTCTTGATCAGGGTCGGGGCGTATTCGGCGACGCTGAGACCCGCCCGCGCCGGGGCCAGCATCACCGCCGCCCGCGCATGGCCCAGCTTCAGCGTCGAGGCCGGATTGACGTTGACGAAGACCTCTTCGATCGCCGCCTCGTCGCAGTCATAAGCGGTGCAGACCTCGCCCACCTGCTCCAGCAGATGCAGCAGCCGCTCGGAGAAGGGCGCCTTTTCGCTGGGCGCGACGACGCCGTGCGCGATCCAGCGCAGGCGGCTGCCCTCGCTTTCGATGACGCCCCAGCCGGTGCGGCGCAGGCCGGGGTCCAGCCCCAGGATCCGAGTCGTTTCGTTCGCCATCCGTTCCTATTGCCTCAAAGAGGGTTAGCGAACAATGACCGGGGGCAGCTCAGGGCGCCCTGTCGGCTCAATCGTCTCTGGGCATCACCGAAAAGCCTGCCAGGCCCGCCTGTTCGGACAGGACGCGGGACAGGGCGTCGACCTTCAGCGGCATGGAGCCGCGCGCCTTGACATGGTGTTCGTGGATCTGGCCGTCGGGGCTGACGACATGGCCGATGCGCGTGGGCTTGAGGCCGTTCTCGGCCAGCAGGGCGCGCAGCGCCTTTTCTTGCGGCGCGGCGCCGCGCGTCCAGCGCAGGGTGACGTCCAAGACGCCGACGTGGGGCAGGCGCGCGTCGAGAAAGCGCAGGATGGCCAGCACCACCACGGTCGCTCCCGCCGCGATCAGTCCCAGCTTCCACAGGCCGACGCCGAACATCACCCCGATGGCCGAGGTGGTCCACATCGACGCCGCCGTGGTCAGGCCGTGGACCGAGAAGCGCTCGCGGAAAATCACTCCTGCGCACAGGAAGCCGATGCCGGTCAATATGCCGTGCGCCATCCGCGTCGGGTCGATCACCAGCCGCTGTTCGGGCAGGGCGACGAAACCCCAGCTGGCCTGATGCATGGCCGCCAGCATCAGGACGCAGGAGGTCATGCAGACCAGGATGTGGGTGCGGAACCCCGCCGGATGGCCGTGATAGGTCCGCTCGATGCCGATCAGCCCGCCCGCGACCATGGCCGAGGCCACCGGCGCCAGCAGGCTCAGTTCCTCGACGCCCCAATGCGTCACGCCCCAGTCGATCGCCATGATCCCAACGCTCCCAACGACCGCGCAGGTTGGACCTCCGCGCAGGCCTCGGCAAGTCGTCAGTCGTCGCGCGGATTCAGCACGTAGCCGCAGACCGAAGGCAGGGCCGACAGCCGCCCCGCCAGGGCCTTGAGCGCCGTCTCGCCCTCGGCGCGGACGCGCCAGCTGCGGCGCACCACCGCGCCGCCGTCGATCAGTTCGAAACGGTCGGGCGCGGGCTTCGGATCGATCGCGCGCAGGGCGGCCTCGACCTCGGCCTCGGGCGAGGGGCCGTCACGACGCCAGCGCACCTCCACATCTGTCAGGGTGCGGTCCGGCAGCCGCGCGCTGACCAGCCGCAGCGCGACCAGGATCAGGCCCGTGATCACCGTCCCCGCCGCGCCTAGGGCGAACAGCCCGGCCCCGAACAGCAGGCCGATGGCCGAGGTGATCCACAGCGAGGCCGCCGTCGTCAGGCCGTGGATGGAGAAGCCGGTGCGGAAGATCACGCCGGCGCACAGGAAGCCGATCCCCGTCAGCACCCCGTGGGCCATGCGGGTCGGGTCGGTGACGATGTTCTCGTCCGGCAGGGCGCGGAAAGCCCAGTCGGCTTGGGTCATGGCCGCCAGCATCAGCAGGCAGGACGCCAGGCTGACCAGGATGTGGGTGCGGAACCCCGCCGGCCGGCCGCGCCACTCGCGCTCGAAGCCGATCATCCCGCCGGCGATCAGGGCGCCGGCGATGGGCAGGACGACGGTCTCCAGCCAGGCGGCGTCAGCCATGATTCTCGATGTAGGTTTCGGGGTCTTTGTTGACCGGCTTCACCCCGGCGATGTGGCGGGCCTGGAAGGCGGCGAAGCGCACGCCCAGGTCGTGCCGCGTCTGCAGGTCCGCGTTCAGGCGGAAGTCGGTCAGCCCCTGCCGCTCCTCCTCGCCCATGTGCTTGGAGTTGACGATGTTGGCCGCGCCGACCGCGTCGAACCATGCGCGACTGCCGACCGCGTGCGCGGCCACCGCCTTCACCGCGTCGCGCAGCTTGTTGTGATCCGCGATGGCGTCCTCGGTCTCGCCCTCGACGGTGCCGTCCTCGGCGTCATTGGCGCCTTCGCCCAGTTTCAGCAGGGCGGGATAGAAATGCCGCTCCTCGGCCTCGGCGTGGGCGTCCAGAAAGGCCGACAGCCGCCCCCAGACCGCCTCCAGCGCCTCGACATCATCCGCGCCGATCTGCTCGATCAGCGAGAACAGCCTGCGCTGTTCGGCGTGGTCGTCCAGAATCAGCTGGGTGATGTCCATGGGGCAGGCTCCTCGCGGCAAGGCTTGAGCCCTAAGAAGCCTCCGAACTCAGGTCCGGTTCCTGAGCCCCGGCGCCGCTCCCGCATGGGGGCGGCGTCGGGGGCAGGATCATCGCGTGCGGATCAGCCCGCGTACTTGGCCGCGTCTTCGTCCGAGATGTTCTCGTTCGAATAGACCTGCTGCACGTCGTCTTCGCCGTCCAGGGCGTCCAGCAGCTTGAACAGGACGCCGACCGAATCGCCCGACAGGTCGATCTCCGACTGCGGCTTCCAGACGATGGCGGTCGACTTGGGATCGCCCAGCACCTTGGACATGGCCTCGGCCACCTCGTTCAGGTCTTCGAAGGCGGTCCAGATGGTGTGGCCCGGCGCATCCTCATAGATGTCGGGCTTGACCAGGTCGCTCTCGACGTCGGCGGCGCCGGCCTCGATGGCGGCCTCCATCACGGCGTCTTCAGATCCCGCCTCGGCCGGATAGTGGATCTTGCCGACCCGGTCCCACATGAAGGTGACCGAGCCGCTCTCGCCCAGGGCGCCGCCGTTCTTGGCGAAGGCCGAGCGCACGCCGGACGCGGCGCGGTTGCGGTTGTCGGTCAGGACTTCGACGATGACCTGGACGCCGCCGGGGCCGCGGCCCTCGTAGCGGATCTCCTCCATCGCATCGACTTCGCCGCCCGAGGCCTTCTTGATGGCGCGCTCGATGTTTTCCTTCGGCATCGATTCGGCCTTGGCGTTGTTGACCGCCAGGCGCAGCCGGGGGTTCATCGCCGGGTCGGACATCCCCGACTTGGCCGCCACGGTGATTTCCCGTGACAGGCGCGAAAAGAGCTTTGAACGGACCGCGTCAGCGCGGCCCTTGCGGTGCATGATGTTCTTGAATTTGGAATGGCCGGCCATGGAGTCGCTCGCCAGATGTCGAATATGCTGAGGGGCGCCCTTTACTGGATGGCGCTTCCTCTGTCACGAGAGGGGAACCGCCCGAACGCGCCGGGGATTATGCGCAGGCAAGAATTGGAGACGCCGATGGCCGCCGCCGACGACACCTATCTGGACGAAGCCTATGACGAGGGCATCGATCACGCCCACGCCGGCGAGATCGTTCAGTGGTACGCCAAGCGGCCCGTCACGGTGTCGACGGCGGCGGCCACCAGCTCGCTGGTCGGCGCCTTTGCGCTGGGCGTGCTGACCACCATCGGCGCCCTGGCCGTGATGCGCCTCTACGACCGCGACTGAGCAGACGTCGCGCGAATCTTTCGCAAAAAGACTTCACCTCGGCGGTAAAGCCGGTCATCCTCCCTTTCCCAGAAGGAGGCGGCCTTGGCGCATCCCCGCAGGATGAACCGGATGATCGTCGTGCTCGGCGCGGCTGTCTTGGTGCTGGGCGGTTTCAGCCTCTACGCCCTGACCCAGGGGGCGCGCTTCGGACCCCGCCAGACCACGCCCGCTGAACGCGCGCTTGAGCAGGTGCGCGAACAGATGGGGCCGCAGGCCGAGGTCCGGCATGTCGAGGCCGGGCGCGGCAAGGCCGCCTGCGGCTACGCCGGGCTGAAGGGCAGTCGGGAGGCCGTGGCCTTCGTTTCCCGGCCCAACCGCATCCTGATGAGCCACGACCCGCTGACGGGCGAGTTCGCGACGCTGAAATCGCGTTACTGTCCGGGCTTCGACGCCCCGGCGCCCGCCGCCGTTTCCGGCAAGAGCTGAGACCATGACCGACCAACCCAGCGCCGGCCGCTTCGACGGCCGCGATCACCTGTTGCCCGTGCGGGTCTATTACGAGGACACGGACTTCACCGGCCTGGTCTATCACGCCAACTACGTCCGCTATTTCGAGCGGGGGCGGTCGGACTTCCTGCGTCTGGCGGGGGTAGGGCATGTCGACCTGCTGGAGCAGGAGGAGCCGCTGGCCTTCGTGGTGTCGGACCTGGCGATCAAATATCTGAAGCCCGCGCGGATCGACGACGCCCTGGTGGTGCGCACCCGCTATGAGGCGATCAAGGGGCCGCGCCTGATCATTCGCCAGACGGTCGAGCGCGACGGTGAAGTATTGTGCCGGGCCGACGTCGTCGCCGTCTGCATCCATCTGGACGGGCGTCCGCGCCGTCCGACGAAGCGGCTGATCGAACTGGTGACGCCCTGGCTGTCGGGTGAAACAGGATCGGCTCGGCAATAACGAGGTTGTCAGCCGGTAGGCTGATGACGCCGGGCGCGACGCCCGCTAGACCCGCCGCCATGAAACCGCCACGTCCGCCCGGTGCAAAAGGCGGATGAACGGACTCTTCGCCAAGGACCACGCATGACTCCGCCCGCCGACGCCTCCCTGCTGAATCCCATCGAGCTGTTCATGACCGCCGACTGGGTGGTCAAGACGGTGATGATCGGCCTGGCCGCGGCCTCGGTCTGGTCCTGGACCATCATCATCGACAAGGCGGTGCGGTTCTCGCGCATGAACGCCCGCGCGACCGAATTCGAAAAGCAGGTCGAGAGCGGCCGCTCGCTGGAGGAGGTCGCCGCCCAGGCCGGGCCGCAGCCGGCCGATCCCCTGCCGCGCATGCTGGTGCTGACCCTGCAGGACTGGCGCGAGGCGCGCGCGCGCGGCGCCATGACGGACACGCAAGGGAACATGCTGATCGCCCGTATCGACCGGGCGCTGGATTCGGTCATCGCTCGGGAAAGCCAGAAGATCGAGAACGGTCTGGGCGTGCTGTCGGTGGTGGCCACGGCCTCGCCCTTCATCGGCCTTTTCGGCACGGTGTGGGGCATCATGAACGCCTTCGACAGCATCGCGGCGGCGGGCAACACCAATTTGACGACCGTGGCCCCGGCCATCGCCGAAGCCCTGTTCGCCACGGCCATCGGTCTGGCGGCGGCCATTCCGGCCTATATCGCCTTCAACGCCTTCTCGGTGTCGGCGGGCAAGTTCACCGGGCGTCTGGAAGCCTTTGCGGACGATCTGCAGTCGGCCATCGCCCGGCGTCTGGGCGCGCCTGCGACGCCGCCGCCTCCGCCTCCGCCCCCGCCGCCGTCATCCGACCTGAACCTGCGCCGGGGCGCCTGATCCATGGCCCTGGGTGGAGGAGGCGGCGGTGAAGCGCGCGGGCGCGGCCGTCGCCGCGCGCGCAAACGGCCGCTGAGCGAGATCAACGTCACGCCCCTGGTGGACGTCATGCTGGTGCTGTTGATCATCTTCATGATCTCGGCGCCCCTGCTGACGGTCGGGGTGCCGGTCGAGCTGCCCAAGACCGAGGCCAGCGCGGTTGAGACGACCGACAAGCCGGTTACGGTCAGCATCGACCGGAACGGCGCCATCTTCATCGGCGAGGGCGAGGTCCGCTGGGAGCAACTGGCCCTGCGCGTGGCCGAAGAGGGCGGCGAGAACGCGCGCGACAAGGCCATCTTCATCCGCGCCGACGGCCGCGCCCCCTATCAGGCCGTGGCGCGCGTGATGGCGCGCCTGTCGGCTTCGGGCTTCACCAAGCTGAACCTGATCACCGACACCGCCGCCGACGAGCCGACGGAGGGCTGACGGACCTTGCGCCGCCCCAGCCCCGCCATCCTCGGCTCCATCGCCCTGCACGCGGGGGTGGTGGCGCTCGCCTTCGTGTCCTGGTCGTCGAAGGACGAGCCGAAGCCGTTGGTGAACTCCGTGCCGGTGTCGATCGTCTCGGACATCGAGATCGCCGCCGCGCCCGCCGACAATCCGCAGGAGGAGCCTTCGCTCGAGGATGGGGAGACGGCCCCGGTCGAGACTCCGCCCGAGCCGACTCCGCCCGAGCCGGACCCCACGCCGCCCGCGCCGCAACCGCGCCCGACGCCGCCTGCGCCGCGCCCGACCCCGACTCCGCCCGAGAAAAAGGCCCCGACGCCGCGTCCCACGCCTACGCCGCGGCCGACCCCGACGCCGCCTGAGAAGAAGGCGCCGACGCCGTCGCCTCGGCCCACGCCTAATCCGCCCGAGAAGAAGGCTCCCGCCACGCCGCCGCGTACGCGCCCGGCGCCGGGACTGGACCTTGACGCCCTGGCCGGGCCGCCGCGCCCGACCCAGAACCGCGGCCGTCCGGCGCCGGGCCAGCAGGGCGCGGGCTCCGCGCCGCGCGCGACCGGGCCGCAGCTGGCCGCCCTGGGCGCCCAGGTGACGCCGAACTGGAACCTGAACTGCGACATGCCGGGCATGGACGACCTGGTGATCCGCGTGACGGTGCGGTTGAGCGCCGACGGCCAGATCATCGGCACGCCGCGTCTTCAGGACACCCGGAACGACCCGACCTGGCGCGCCGCATCCGAGGCCATGTTGCGCGCGCTGCGGGCGACCTCGCCCTTCACCGTGCCCGATGGCTTCCAGGCGCAGGAAGTGCCCTTCCGCTTTGAAACCAAGCGTCAATGCGGGAACCGTTAGGACGTAAATCGCCTATCACCCCAAAGTCGCCCAAATCCCCGTGAAGCTGGCGATCATCCGCCGCGCTGATGCTAAAGAGGGGCGGCCAGCCTGACCGTAACGACCCGAAGGATCGACCCATGCGCCTGAACCGCCTTTTCGCCTCGGCCGCCGTGCTTGCGATGACCGCGCCCCTGGCGCTGGGCGGGTCCGTCCAGGCGCAATCCACCCCGGCCGTCGGGGCGCCGATGCAGGATGTGGTGGTGGACGAGGGCGTGCTGCGCCCGCTTCAGATCGCGGTCGTGCCCTTCACCGGCCAGAACGGGTCGCAGATCTCGGGCGTCATCAGCGGCAACCTCAAGCGCTCGGGCTTCTTCGATCCGCTGAACCCGGCCAGCTTCATCGAGACCGGCCTGACCCTGGCCAATGCGCCGAACTTCCCGCAGTGGACCTCCATCGGCGCCCAGGCGGTGCTTTACGGCGGGGTGACGCCGCGTGCGGACGGGCGGATCGACGTGGGCTTCCGCCTCTATGATCCCTATCGCCAGTGCCAGCTGGTCTCTTACCAGTTCACCGCTACGTCCGAGCAGTGGCGCCGCATCGCCCACAAGATCTCGGACGTGGTCTATCAGCGCCTGACGGGCGAGGCGGGCTTCTTCGATTCCCGCGTCCTGTTCGTGTCCGAAAGCGGCACCCAGCTGAACAAGCTGTCGCGTCTGACCATCGTCGACCAGGACGGCTACAACCCCGTCTTCCTGACCCAGGGCGACGAGGTGATCATGTCGCCGCGCTTCTCGGCCTCGAATCCCGATGAAGTGACCTATGTGGCGCTGGGCAAGGACTACAGCCGCATCTACCTCTACAATCTGTCGACCGGCCGCCGCGAAAGCCTGGGCGAGTTCGACGGCCAGGTGCTGGCGCCGCGTTTCTCGAACGACGGGTCCAAGATGGCCTTCTCCATCATCCGGGGCGGCAACACCGACGTCTATGTGATGAACCTGCGCAGCCGCCAGCTGTCGCGCCTGACGACCGACCCCGGCATCGACACCTCGCCCTCGTTCAGCCCCGACGGCAATCAGATCGTCTTCACCTCGGACCGTTCGGGCTCGGCGCGCCTCTACACCATGCGGGCCGACGGCTCGGGCCAGCGTCCGATCAGCCGCGGCGGCGGCAGCTACACCGCCCCGGCCTGGAGCCCGCGCGGCGACCTGATCGCCTTCACCAAGCAGCAGGGCGGCCGCTTCCACATCGGCGTGATGAAGCCCGACGGCACGGGCGAGCGCATCCTGTCGTCCTCCTATTTCGAGGAAGGCCCGTCCTGGGCGCCGAACGGCCGCTACATCGCCTTCGCGCGTCAGAGCCCCGGCGGCGACACCCGTCTGTGGACCGTAGATCTGTCGGGCCGCGTCGTGTCCCAGGCGGGCTATGACGGACGCGGTTCGGACCCGGCCTGGTCGGGTCTGCTGGACGCCCCGCCGGTCAATCTGGGCATCGGCCAGGGCGCGGATTCCTGCCCGGCCTAACGGGGTTACGGCTTCGTGAGATCACGAGCGGAGCCATTCCCATAAACTGTGCGTTATCGCGGCTGGCGCGGTGCTGCGCTGCACGTTAGCAGCGCTCGCATACAGTCAAGCTAGAGGCGTCGGCCTCGAACCGAATGAGAAGGAGACGATCCATGAACACCTCCACCCTGATCCGGCTCGCCGCTGTCGGCGTCGCCATGGCCTCGCTGGCCGCCTGCACCAAGCCCAAGGTCGAGCCCGCCGTGCCGGTCGAAACGCCGCCGCCGGCCGTCGGCCCGCAGTATCCGACCGCCCCGACCGGCCCCGTCAGCGGCGGCAACGTCGGCGCCCCGGCGCCCGGCTCGGAGCAGGACTTCGTCGTCAATGTCGGCGATCGCGTCTACTTCGACCTGGACTCCTATTCGGTGCGCGCCGAGGCCCAGCCGCGTCTGGACGCCCAGGCCGCCTGGCTGGCCCGCTATCCGCAGGTCACAGTCCGCATCGAAGGCAACGCCGACGAACGCGGCACGCGCGAATACAACCTGGCCCTGGGCGCCCGCCGCGCCGAGGCCGTTCGCTCCTACCTGATCAGCCGCGGCGTTCCGGCCGCCCGCATCGACACCATCAGCTTCGGCAAGGAACGTCCGATCGCCGAAGGTTCGAACGAGTCGGCCTGGGCCCAGAACCGCAACGCCCGCACCGCCATCGTGTCGGGCGCGCCGCGCTAAACACGCGACGTAAAAAACAGACGGATCGAGGCGTCGGCGCAAGCCGGCGCCTCTTTTCTTTGCGCCTCCAGACGATCAAAGTCCGCCGCGAATCCTGGGGAGGGACGGCATGGATCTGGAAGCGGCGGGCGGAGCGGTGACGGCGGGCGTCATCGCCGGGGCGATCGAGAAGCCGACGGGCCATGCGGGCGAAGCTCACGGCGCCTGCGCCGACTGCGGGGCCGAGGTCACGGGCAACTTCTGCTCCAACTGCGGCCAGGCGGCCCACGTCCACCGCACCTTGCTGCATCTGGGCGAAGAGCTGCTGCACGGGGTCATGCATTTCGACGGCCGTCTGTGGCGCACCCTGCCGCTGCTGATCCTCAATCCGGGGCGGCTGACCCGCGAATGGGTGCAGGGCAGGCGGACCCGCTACGTCTCGCCGCTGGCGATGTTCCTGTTCACCCTGTTCGTCATGTTCTTCGCCCTGAGCTTCATGCCGCACCAGGCGGTGACGCTGCCGTCCCTGCCGGAGCAGATTGAGGCGCAGAAGAAGGCCGTGGCCGAGGCTGAACGGGTCGTCGCCGCCGCCCAGAGGGAAGTCGATGCGGCCGTGGCGGCGATGGAGCCGGCCGACGGCTCGCCGCCCCCGGCGAACAGCGGCGCACGCGCGGGTGTCGCGGCGGGCGCCCTGGCCGGGGCCGAGGCGGGCGTCATCGCCGAAAAGGCCAAGCTGGAGCGTCTGCAGAAGGACGCGATCGAGGGCCGCAAGGACGGTCTGGCCTCGGGCAGCTGGCAGGCCCAGGTGGCGGACATCGCCTCTAGCGTCGGCACGGACGGCCAGACCAACGGCCTGACCAAGACCGTCGCCAAGAAGCTGAAGAACCCGGACCTGGCGCTCTACAAGCTGCAGCAGACCATCTACAAATTCGCCTTCCTGCTGGTGCCGCTGTCGATCCCCTTCGTGGCCCTGATGTTCCTGTGGAAGCGGGGCTTCACCCTGTACGATCACGGGGTCTTCGTCCTCTATTCCCTGACATTCATGTCCCTGCTGCTGATGGCGGTGGTGCTGGTCGCGACGACGCTGAAGGGGGCGGGGGCGGCGGCCGGGACGATCGCGGCCCTGATCGTGCCGGCGCACATGTTCGCCCAGTTGAAGGGCGCCTATGGCCTGAAGGTCTTTTCGACCCTGTGGCGGACCGTGGCGCTGCTGATCTTCTGCGAAATCGCGGCGACGCTGTTCATCGTCGCCATCATCTATCTGGGCTTCGGACATTGATCAGGGCCTTGCCGTCGCCGCAAATCGATGGGACGACAGGACCATGCTGAAAACGCCATTCCGCCTCACCAAACCCGCCGTCCTGACGGCGATCGGCCTGACCCTGATAGGGGGCGCCGTCGTCGCCCAGGTGCAGCCGATGGAGCCGATCCAGTGGGACAAGCGCCGCCTGGACCAGTTGGACCGCAACGTCCGCCGTCTGGAGCGCGCCCTGACCCAGCGCAACGCGGCCGGCGAGCCGGTGCTGGTCGAGACGGATCCCGAGGTCGTGGCCCTGCAAGGCCAGGTCTCGATCATGGAGCGCCGCCTCAGCGACGTGGAGCAGACGTTCCAGCGCATGAACGCCGACAGCGAGCGTCTGACCTTCCAACTGGACGAGGTCACGCGCGAGAACACGCAGATGAGCCGCCGCCTGCGCGATCTAGAAGGCCGCGTCGAGCGCGCCGAAAAGGCCGCCGAGGAAGCCGCTGAACTGAACGGCCCGATCGTCGCCCACTCGCCGACCGGCGACGCGGCGCAGGATCTGCAGGCCGCCATGCGTCTGGCGGGCGAGGACGCGGCGCGCGGCGGACGCGCGCTGGAGACCGTCATCGTCACCTGGCCGAACACGCCCCAGGCGCGCGAGGCCAACAGCCGTTTGGGCGATCTGCACGTCGCTGCGCGCGACAATGCGGCGGCCGTTCAGGCCTATGCCGCCGCCCTGAACGGCTGGCCGCGCACGCCGTGGGCGCCCGAGACGACGCTGAAGCTGGCCGAGGCCCTGCGCGCCACCGACCGCGCGACCCAGGCCTGCGGCGCCCTGACCGAGTTCGGCCGCCGCTACGCCGAGGCGGCCACGGCGGCGCAGAAAACCCGCGCGACCCAACTGCGGACGCGCGCCAGCTGCAGCTGATGGGCGATCTGGTCAGCCGGGTCTTCACCCGGCTGGACGTACGTCTGAACCACGCCGGGCCTGAGCCGGTGGCCCTGGCCCTGTCCGGCGGGGGCGATTCCCTGGCCCTGCTGGATCTCGCCGCCGGTTGGGCGAAGGCGAGGGGGCGGCGGCTGCTGGCCCTGACGGTCGATCACAATCTCCACCCCGACAGCGCGGACTGGACCCGTTTCGCCGCCGAGGCCGCGCGCACGGCGGGCGCCGACTGGCGGGGGCTGGCGTGGCGGGGTGCGCGCGGCGGCCCCGGCGTCCCGGCGCGGGCGCGGGCGGCGCGTCACGCCTTGCTGGCCGAGGCTGCGCGGGAAGCAGGCGCGCGCGTCATCCTGACCGGCCACACCGCTGATGACGTCGCAGAGGGCGACTGGATGCGGGCCCAAGGCGCGACGCTGGGCCGCCTGCGCGAGGCGTCGCCGTCGCCCGTCTGGCCGGAAGGGCGGGGGATGCTTCTGCTGCGGCCTGTGCTGGGCGAGGGGCGCGAGACGCTGAGGGATCATCTGCGCGCGCGGGGTCTGACATGGCTGGAAGACCCCGCCAACGCGGACCTGCGCTACGGTCGGGGCAGGGCACGGGCGGCGCTGGCGCAGGCAGAAGGCCCTGCTGCGTCATCGGCGACTGTTGCTTGCGCGAGCGCCGCCCATGAGGCGGGCGATCAGGCTTGGGCCGGGGTTCTGCCTCTATCGCGCGGCCTGCCCGCCTCGATGCTGGCGGCCGTGCTGCTGTGCGCAGGCGGAGGCGTGACGCCGCCGCGCGGGGATCGCCTGGCGGCCCTTCGGGCGCGGCTGGCGGACGGTGAGGACTTCACCGCGGTCCTGTGCGGCGCTCGCGTCGAGGCGTCCGGCGCGCATGTTCAGGCGATGCGTGAACCGGGCGAGTGGAAACGCCGCCCGCCTGCCGCCCTGGCCCTGACGCCGGGGCGACCTGCCATCTGGGACGGGCGTTTCGAGATCGTGACGGATCAGTCGGGCCTGCACGTCGAGGCGGCCGCCGGGCGGCTGGCGCAACTTTCCGACGTTGAGCGCACCGTTCTGGCGCTCCTGCCGCCCGCCGCGCGCGCCGCTGCGCCGGTGCTGATCGATCCCGAAGGACGGCTGGTTCTGGCCTGGCGCGGGGCGTGTGTAAGGGCGCTTGCGTCGCGACGTCTGGCGCTCGCCCTAGCGGCGTTCGGGGGCGAAACGACGCAGGAAGACGGACTCTTTCAATCCCTTCATGGCGAAACGCCGCCGTCTGACCTATTTTCAGAGAAAGACTGCTGATCGACGGACCGAGCGCGGCCGCGTCGAGGAACCGAGGACCGAATGAACCTGCGCAATTTCGCCATCTGGGGCGTGATCCTTCTGGGACTGGTGACGGTTTACGCCGCGATCAGCCAGAACGGCGGCGCCCCCGCCATGCCGGGCGCCAAGGGCGCCGCGGCCGCCGGTCGCCCCGAACCCATCACCTACTCCCAGCTGATGACCGCTGTTGAGCGTCAGGAGATCAAGTCGATCGTCGCGCGCGGCGAGACGATCACCGGCGTCTTCAAGAACGACAGTAAATTCACCGCCGTGACGCCGGTGCCCAACGCCGAGTTGGTCGAGCAGATCCGCAAGTCCGGCGTTGAGGTCGAGACCAAGAGCACCCGTCAGCCGTGGTGGTCGGGCCTGCTGGGCCTGCTGCTGCCGGTGGCGCTAATCATCGGCTTCTGGCTGTTCATCATGAACCGGATGCAGGGCGGGGCGAAGGGCGCCATGGGCTTCGGCAAGTCCAAGGCCAAGCTGCTGACCGAGCACAAGGGCCGCAAGACGTTCGACGACGTCGCGGGCGTGGACGAGGCCAAGGACGAACTGCAGGAGGTCGTCGACTTCCTGAAAGATCCGGCCAAGTTCCAGCGTCTGGGCGGCAAGATCCCCAAGGGCGCCCTGCTGGTCGGCCCTCCGGGCACCGGCAAGACCCTGCTGGCGCGCGCGGTGGCGGGCGAGGCGGGCGTGCCCTTCTTCTCGATCTCGGGTTCGGACTTCGTCGAGATGTTCGTCGGCGTCGGCGCCAGCCGCGTGCGCGACATGTTCGAGCAGGCGAAGAAAAATGCGCCGTGCATCATCTTCATCGATGAAATCGACGCCGTGGGCCGTCACCGCGGCGCCGGTCTGGGCGGCGGCAACGACGAGCGCGAGCAGACGCTGAACCAGCTGCTGGTCGAGATGGACGGCTTCGAGGCGTCCGAGAACATCATCCTGATCGCCGCAACCAACCGTCCCGACGTGCTGGACCCGGCTCTGTTGCGTCCGGGCCGCTTCGACCGTCAGGTCGTGGTGCCCAACCCCGACGTCTCGGGCCGCGAGCGCATCCTGCGCGTCCACATGAAGGACGTGCCGCTGGCCGCCGACGTCAACGTCAAGACGCTGGCGCGCGGCACGCCGGGCTTCTCGGGCGCGGACCTAGCCAACCTGGTCAACGAGGCGGCCCTGATGGCGGCTCGCAAGGACCGTCGCATGGTCACGCACCGCGACTTCGAGGACGCCAAGGACAAGGTCATGATGGGCTCCGAGCGGAAGTCCATGGCCATGAACGAGGAAGAACGCCGCCTGACCGCCTATCACGAAGCCGGTCACGCCATCGTCGCCATCAACGTCAAGATGGCCGACCCGGTGCACAAGGCGACCATCGTCCCGCGCGGCCGTGCGCTGGGCATGGTGATGCAGCTGCCGGAAGGCGACCGCTATTCCATGAAGTTCCAGCAGATGATCGACCGCATCGCCATCATGGCGGGCGGCCGGGTCGCCGAGGAGCTGATCTTCGGGCCGGAAAGCATCACCTCGGGCGCCAGCTCGGACATCGAACAGGCGACCAAGCTTGCGCGGGCCATGGTCACGCGCTGGGGCTTCTCCGAGAAGCTGGGCACGGTGGCCTATGGCGAGAACCAGGAGGAGGTCTTCCTGGGCCACTCGGTGTCGCGCAGCCAGAACGTCTCGGAAGAGACGGCCCGCATCATCGACGAAGAGGTCCGCCGCATCGTCACCGAAGGCTGGGACGAGGCGCGCCGTATCCTGACCGAGAAGGCGGGCGACCACGAGAAGCTGTCTCAAGCCCTGCTGGAGTACGAGACCCTGTCGGGCGACGAGATCAAGGATCTGCTGGAGAACGACCAGCCGCCCAAACGCGACGACGAGAACGACACGGTCGTCGGCCCGTCGCTGTCGGTCCCGGCCACGCCGGAAGACGAGGCGGCGCCGCAGGCCGAGCCCGCCGCCCAGCCCGCGACGAGCGCGTAGAGCCCGTCCGTCAGATCGATATGAAAAGGGGCGCGTCCGCCGGACGCGCCCCTTTTTTTGCTCTGATCGAAAGCGGTTTAGCCTGCGGCCGTTTCGGCGTCCTCGACCTTGACCAGGGTCAGCTTGCGTGCAGCGCCGGAGGTGTCGGGCCAGTTGATCGACTGGCCTTCCTTCAGGCCGATCAGTCCCGCTCCGACATAGGACAGGATGGAGACGCGCCCGGCGTCGATATCGGCGTCCTTGGGCAGCACCAGCTGGACGCGTCGCACCTCGGGGCTGTGGTCGTCGACGTACTGAAGCCAGCGGTTCAGGGTGACGACGTTCTTGGGCATGGCCATGGGCTCGCACACCTTGGCGCGGTCCAGTTCCTGTTGCAGCAGGCCGGCGGGGCCCGAGCCGGGCAGGTCGCCGACCAGGCGGTCCAGGGCGTCGAAGTCGTCGCTGCGAAGCGTGATGGCGGGCAGGGCGCCCTTGCTGGGGGTGGTCATGAGGAAAACTCTCTGGAAATTCGGGCGACGTCAGGCGGCGGAGGGGCCGTCGTCGTCGGGGTGTTCTGGATCGGCATGTTCGGGGTCGGACGGCGCCTCGGGCGCGGTCGGCCTCCGAAAAGGAATGATGTCGGCGCCGCGCGGCGGTTCGCCGGGACGGCTGTCGTCCGTAGTGTCTGGGCGGCGTGTCATGGCGCAAATCTACGCGAGCGGCTTCAGGCCGGCGCGGTCCTGCAAAATGAATGGGGGAAACAGGAGACTTAAAGCGACTTGGTCCCGTAACGGGCGCCCGGCGCAGGGCGCACGGCGGACCGCTACGGGTTAAAGGCCTTCGACGCGGCGTCCCGCGTGGGTGAGGCGTCGAGCCTGGCTGACGAAGCGTTCCATTGCCTTTAGAGGCTGGACCCAGGCGCGGTGAAAGTCAAACTGCGGCCTCTGGAGTCGATGTCGCATGACCCATCAATCCCTCGTGAAGCCGCCGCTCGTCATGGGCATCGTCAACGTCACGCCGGACAGCTTTTCCGACGGCGGGCGCCACGCGACGGCCGAGGCGGCCCTGGTTCACGCCCTGAAGTTGATCGAACAGGGCGCCGACGTACTGGACGTGGGCGGAGAAAGCACGCGCCCCGGTTCGGATCCGGTTGATGAGGCCGAAGAGATCGCCCGCGTCGCTCCCCTGATCGCCGCGATTCGCGCGCGCTGGGGCGGCCGGATCAGCATCGACACCATGAAGCCCGCCGTCGCCCGCGCCGCCGTCGCCGCCGGGGCGACGATGTGGAACGACGTCACGGCCCTGAACCATGCGCCCGACAGCCTGGCGACCGCCGCCGAGCTGGGCTGCGAGGTGGTGCTGATGCATATGAAGGGCGCGCCCAAGACCATGCAGGACGACCCGCGCTATGACGACGTCACAGCCGAGGTCGTCGCCCATCTGGCGGCGCGGGCCGAGGCGGCCATGGCGGCGGGTATCGCGCGCGAGAAGATCTGGCTGGACCCCGGCATCGGCTTCGCCAAGGCGACGGCCCACAATCTGACGCTGACGGCGCGACTGGGCGCCCTGGTCGATCTGGGCTTTCCGGTCCTTTACGCCGCCAGTCGCAAGCGTCTCATCCAGGGGGTGGACGCCGCGGCGATAGAGGCGGGCGACCGTCTGGGCGGCTCCTTGGCCCTGGCGCTGGAGGGCGCGCGGCGCGGCGCCCTCATGGTGCGGGTCCACGACGTGCGCGAAACGGTCCAGGCGCTGAAGCTTCAGGCGGCGGTGAGGGCGGCCGGTTGAGCCTCAGCCCTTCCAGTCGGGCAGCACCTGGTCGGGGAAGCGATCGACGATAAATGTCGGCTCGATCGCCCGCTCCAGCCACAGCTTGGCCCCGGCCAGGACCAGGGTGAAGCCTTCCATGGCGTCAAGCGCGGCTTTCATCCCTTCGTCCGTGGCGGGAAAGCCCCGGTTGAAGATTTCGACCCAGGTCGTCTTGCCGCGCGCTTCGAAACGCCATTCGACCTCGGTCGGCTGATCATCCAGGTTCCAGTCGATAAGAATTCGCCGGTTAACCTGAACATCCTTGACCAGGACACGCGTCGAAACGCCGTACATCCCCCAGGTCCATGTCACGGTCGCCCCCGGTGACATGCGACGATCGCCGTGGGTGAACCAGAACCACGACGTCACCCCTGGTTCGGTAAAGGCTTGATAAACCTCATCGATGGGGCGCCGGATGAGTATTCCGGTATGAACTGTGGGCGTCGACATGCAGACCCATTCTTTCTGGGAATCGAGGCGGCAACGCTTGTAGTCGAATAATGGTTTCTGTGGCGTGAATAAAAGAATGCAACCTGAGGGATAACTCAAAATCGACGAACATTACCATGTGTAAATGTTCACAGTGATCGTTGTTTGCGCGGGTTGTTGTGCTGATGGGCTGTCCTGTGGGCGCGGAGTGCTGGGATCGGCTGGCGCTCGCGTTGCAAGGGCAGGCGGCCTCTTGTCTGAATGGGCGCCATCCGCCATTCAGCCTTCATGTCTTGGCTTCTGTCTCTTAATCCCTGGCTGGTTCTCGTGGTGGCGGGGCTGTTCGAAGTGGGCTGGGCGTCCGGCGTCAAATACGTCGGCGTGCAGCGGCCGCTGGTCTCGCTGGGCGTGGCCGTAGCCTTGGCCGCCAGCATGGTCGGGCTGTGGGCCGCGACGCAGCGCCTGCCGGTCGGCACGGCCTATGCCGTGTGGACGGGCATCGGCGCCGTGGGCGCGGCGGTGGTCGGCGTGGCCGTCTATGGCGAGCCGGCGACGGCGGTGCGGGCGGTCTGCATCTTGCTGATCGTCGCGGGCATTGTCGGGCTGAAGCTGTTCTCGGGCGTGACGGCATGAAAGGCCGGGTGCTGATCCTGGCGGGCTCGGATTCCGGCGGCGGCGCCGGCATCCAGGCGGACATCAAGGCCGTGACCATGCTGGGCGGGTTCGCCGCCACGGCGATCACCGCCATCACCATCCAGAACACCCTGGGCGTTCACGGCGTCCACCCCGTGCCGCTGGAGGTGATCGAGGCCCAGGCCAAGGCGGTGCTGGACGACATCGGCGCCGACGCCCTGAAGACCGGCATGCTGGGCTCGGTCGAGGTGGTGGAGAGGGTCGCCGGTCTGATCGACTATGCGGGGGGCGTTCCGGCCGTGGTCGATCCCGTCATGATCGCCAAGGGCGGCTCGCCCCTGCTGGAGGACCGCGCCGTCGAGGCCGTCCGCCGCCTGATGGTTCCGCGCGCGGCCCTGCTGACCCCCAATGCACCGGAGGCCGAGGCCCTGACCGGGCTGGAGGTCGCCGATCTGGACGGCCAGCGCCGCGCGGGCGAGGCGCTGTTGAACATGGGCGCGCGGGCGGTCCTGATGAAAGGCGGCCATGTGCCGGGCGCGACGGTGGTCGACCTGTTGCTGACAGCCGACGGCGAGACGGTGCTGGAGAGCGAACGGATAGAGACGCGCCACACGCACGGCACCGGCTGCACCCTGGCCAGCGCCTGCGCGGCGGGGGTCGCCAAGGGGCTGCCCCTGCCGGTCGCGGTGGCGGAAGCCTGGGCCTATGTCGCCGAAGCCATCCGCCGCGCGCCCGGCCTGGGTCAGGGGCACGGTCCGCTGGATCACGCCTGGCCGGTACGGGGCTGAGGCCGCTTGGCGCGGCGCCGGAATCGCCCTCACAGGACGGCATGACCCTGGAAACTCGCCTGACCGAGATCGTCCGCGCCGACGCGGGCCTGATGCACGTATTGACCGTGATGCGGGAACTGGATCTGCCCGACTGGCGGCTGTTCTCCGGCGCCGTCTATCAGGCGGTGTGGAACGCCCAGACAGGCCGGCCGGTCGGCTATGGGATCAAGGACTACGACATCGGCTATTTCGACGCCGACACCTCATGGGACGCCGAGGACGCCGTCATCAAGCGCGTCGCCGCCGCCTTTGAGCCGCCCCTGCGCGATCAGGTCGAGGTGCGGAACCAGGCGCGGGTCCATCTGTGGTTCGAGGGCAAGTTCGGCGAGCCCTATGATCCCCTGACCTGCACCGACGACGCCCCGGCCCGCTTCGTCGCCCCGGCCTTCGCCGTCGGCGTGCGGCTGGAGGCGGACGACAGTCTCAGCGTGGTCGCCCCCTTCGGGCTGGAGGACGTGTTCGCCATGACCATCCGCCCCAATCCGACGCGCGGCCTGGCCAAGGGCTGGGAACGAGTGATCGCCAACGCTCGCGGCCGCTGGCCCGAGATCACGGTCGTCGACGGGGCTCAGCTGACGGCGTAGCGCGCGGTGATCCCGTCCGGCTGGAAGTCGTGGGCGGCCAGCCGGTCCAGCGAGGCGAGGACGCGCGCGGCGAAATCGTGGGGGTCGCCCTCCTCGACGGCGGGCCGCAGCCAGTCGGTGACGACGGCGCGCGCCGGATAGGTTCCGACCGGGCCGGGCGTGCTCAGCGCGACCTCAATGCCCTCGGCGATCCAGCCCGCCACGGTGATGAAGAAGTCCATCCCGAGCAGAAAGTCCGAACGGCGCAGGACATAGAGGGTGATGATCCCGTCCTCGACCCCGTCGGGCCGCACGATCACGCCGCTGCGGTCGGGACGCCAGTCGTCGGACAGTTCGACCGCGCGCCACAGGCAGAACCAGACCCGACAGGTCTGCGGCCGGATCTCATGCACGGAACACCCCGCGCCGTCGACGCAATAGGCGCACAGTTCGCCCGTCGGCTTGGCCAGTTCGGGCAGGTCCAGCGGGATCACGCGGCAGCATTCGACGCAGCCGCCGCAGGTGCGCTCAGGAAGAAGGGGCAGGGACATGGCCGCCGTCTAGCGCAGTCGGGGCGCAAATGCGCGCGCTTTGACGAGGTGCGGCGTCAGGGGCGCCCCTCCCTCCGACCCGCACGGCCGGAGGGAGGGCCCGTGCATCAGGCGCGCGCGGCCTGGGTGCGGGCCGAGGGCAGGCGCAGATAGGCCTCGAGAGAGTCGTCGAACGCCTTCATCCACGGCACGTGGTGACGCGCCGCCAGCGTGCCGGTCAGGACCGAGCGATAGCATTTGTCGCGATAGCCCATGATGTCGGCCTTCTTGTCCTTCTTCCACTGCAGGAAGATCCGGTTGATGCTGTCGACATCAAGATCAGGATAGTCGGTCTGGGCGATCAGGCGCTTGATGTAGTCGCCCTGATATTCAAAGGCCTCGGCATCGGTGCGGATGGCGACTTCCTTCTCGCGCCAGAGGTCGTTGTCGGCCTCCATATCGGCGCGCGACGGCAGTTGGATGCGGCCCATGATAATGTCGCGCGTCAGCCAGGCCTGGGCGTCGAACATGTTGAAGCTGTACCAGAGGTCCTGCATCCCCAGGTAGAACAGCTTGGGATTCGGCGTGAAGGCCACGCCCTCATACAGGTTCAGCGGCCACAGGCGGTTGCTGGTCTTCAGGCGCAGATCGTCCGGCAGGAACGGGAAGTGGTGCCTGTAGCCGGTGCACAGGATGATGGCGTCGACGTCGCGTCGCGTGCCGTCGCTGAAGTGGGCGGTCTTGCCGTCGACACGCGTCAGGCAGGGTTTCTCCTCCCACCCCTTGGGCCAGTCATAGCCCATCGGCTGGCTGCGATAGCTGGTCGTGACCGACTTCGCGCCGTATTTGTAGCATTGCGAGCCGATGTCCTCGGCCGAATAGCTGGAGCCGATCAGCAGCACGTCCTTGCCCTTGAACTCGGCCGCGTCGCGGAAGTCGTGGGCGTGCAGGATGCGGCCGGGAAACAGGTCGAAACCCGGATAGGACGGCGCGTTCGGCGTCGAGAAGTGGCCGGTGGCGACGATCACATGGTCGAACGTCTCGGTGGTGCGGCGACCGGCCGAATAGTCCTTGGCCGTCACGGTGAACCGGCCCGACGCCTTGTCGAAGACCACGTCCTTCACGGCAGTGTTGAACCGGATGTACTGGCGGATATTCGCCTTCTTCACCCGGCCCTGGATATAGTCCCACAGGACTTCGCGCGGCGGATAGGATGAGATCGTCTTCTTGAAATGTTCGTCGAAGGTGTAGTCGGCGAACTCGAGGCATTCCTTGGGGCCGTTCGACCACAGGTAGCGGTACATGCTGGCGTGAACGGGCTCGCCGTTCTCATCGATGCCGGTGCGCCAGCTGTAGTTCCACATGCCGCCCCAGTCCTTCTGCTTTTCGTAACAGACGATCTGAGGGATGTCCGCGCCCTTGTCGCGGGCCGACTGGAAGGCGCGGAGCAGGGCCAGTCCCGAAGGGCCGGCGCCGATGATGGCGATACGTTTTTGCTTGGGCATATTCACTCTGGGCTGATGGGTCAGAGGCCCCGGCGCAGGGCGGCGCTGCGGCCGCAAATCACACGGGACGAACGAAGGGCCGAACCGCCAGCACTCCCAATATATGGAATGAGGTCATGGAATCGGCGCGCGAAAATATAAAACTGTCTTAATATCTTAGAGTTCATGCTTATCGAATTGAGTGATTATCTTTCTAATTCTTCGATTGATCGGCAACATCAGAACAAATGCATTTTCAGCGAATATGAAGAAATATTCGCCAAGTCGTTCTCATATTGTCATTTCAATCCTTCGATTATGAAACAATGTTGACGCGATCGCAAATTTCGCCCCCGTAAGCATAATTTCAAGGCGCGTCCGAAAAGTCGTTTCTTTCCCGCTGTCAGGGCTTTTGGCGGGGTGCGAGCGCGCCGCTCGCCCCGTGCGCTTCGTCCGACTCGAGGATGACGGGGCGGTTGGCGTGCAGCGGCGGCCCGCCGTCCCGCATTCCCGCTGAATTCCGAAGAGAATCCGGCTAGACTCAGCCCATGCATGGTCGTTTTCCGATCCTCTACATTGCCGAGGCGGACGCCGAGAAGGCGGTCCTGTCGTCGGGCGTGTTGGCCCAGTTGGTCGAGGCCATCCCTCAGGCGACCTTCACCGTCGTTGGCTCGCCCGCCAGCGCGCCGCTGTTCGCCGACCTGCCGCGTCTGCAGCGGCTGATCACCCTTGACCGGGATGGGCGCTGGGACTGGATCGCCCTGTGGAACCAGGTGCGCGAGACCAACTGGGGGCTGGTGGTCGACATGCGCGGCTCGACCCTGTCGGGCAAGCTGCGGCGCCAGCGTCGGGCGGTTCGGGGCAAGACCCTGCCGGGCGTGCATCTGGTGGAGCAGGCGGCGCGGACCCTGCAACTGGACGAGATTCCGGCGCCGAAACTGTTCATCGGCCGTGACGCTCAGGAAGCCGCCGACGCCCTGATCCCGCAGGGCGAAGGTCCGATCCTGGCCGTCGGGCCGGGCGCAGACTGGATCGGCAAACGCTGGCCCGCCGACCGCTACGCCAAGGTCGCCATCTCCCTGCTGGGCGAGGGCGGGCCTCTGGCGGGCGGACGGCTGATGATCGTGGGCGAGGAGGCGGACCGCGACGCGGCCCAGACCGTCCGCTCTGCCGTGAAGCGCGACCGGGTGATCGAACTACAGGGGCGGCTGACGCGACTGCAGACGGCGGCGGCCCTGTCGCACGCCGACCTCTATGTGGGCGGCGACTCCCTGTGGACCCAACTGGCTGTGGCGGCGGGCGTTCCGGCGGTGGCGGTGTTCGGCCCCTCGGACGAGACGCTGAAACGCCCATGGACCGGCGTCGCCGTACGCGGTCCGCGCACCCTGGACGAGTTCCGCGAACTGGACCCGCGCCTGAACCAGCACATCCAGCACATGATGGACCTGCCCTATGAGCGGGTGCTGAAGGCGGCGAAGAAGCTGCTGGCCGAACGGACGGCCTGATCGCCCTCGGCTTGCGTCTCCAAGCCTTCGGCGCGCATAAGCGCCGGAACTTCAGGAGATGCGCGTGATGACCCAGACCTATGACCTGATCGTTCGGGGCGGCGAGGTGGCCAACCACGCCGGGCGGGGCAAGGCCGACGTCGGCGTCATCGACGGCCGTATCGCCTTCATCGGCGACCTGAGCCAGGCCTCGGCGGGCGAGGTGTTCGACGCCACCGGCCTGACCGTCCTGCCCGGCGTCATCGACACCCAGGTCCACTTCCGCGAGCCGGGGCTGGAATGGAAGGAAGACCTCGAGACCGGCAGCCGCGCGGCGGCTCTGGGCGGCGTCGTCGCCGTGTTCGAGATGCCGAACACCAACCCCAATACGACTGATCCCGACACCATGGCCGACAAGCTGGCAAGGGCGAGGGACCGGATGTGGACGGACCATGCCTTCTACGTCGGCGGCACGCATGAGAACGCAGACCATCTGGCTGATCTGGAGCGCCTGCCGGGCTGCTGCGGGGTCAAGGTCTTCATGGGCGCCTCGACCGGCGACCTGCTGATCGCCGACGACGAAGGCGTGCGCAAGGTTTTGTCGAACGTGCGCCGCCGCGCCACCTTCCACTCCGAGGACGAATACCGCCTGGTCGAGCGCCGCAACCTGGCCCGCACCGGCGACTGGACCAGCCACCCGGAAGTCCGCGACGCCGAAAGCGCCATCATGTCCACCCGCCGTCTGGTCGGGCTGGCCAAGGAGACCGGCGCCCGCATCCACGTCCTGCACGTCACGACGAAGGACGAGATGGAGTTCCTGCGTTTCCACAAGGACGTCGCCACCGTCGAGATCACGCCGCAGCACCTGACCCTGGCGGCGCCGGAAGCCTATCAGCGGCTGGGCGCCTACGCCCAGATGAACCCGCCGATCCGGTCGCAGGAGCATGTCGACGCCCTGTGGCTGTGGGGCATGCAGCAGGGGGTGGCCGACGTCCTGGGCTCGGACCATGCGCCGCACACCAAGGAAGAAAAGTCCAAGCCCTATCCGGCCTCGCCGTCGGGCATGCCGGGGGTGCAGACCCTGGTGCCGTTGATGCTGACGCATGTCGCGAACGGGCGGCTGAGTCTGGAGCGGTTCATCGACCTGACCTCGGGCGGGGCGCAGCGGGTGTTCGGCACGGCGAACAAGGGCCGCATGGCGGTCAGCTATGACGCCGACCTGACCATCGTCGACCTGAAGGCGAAGAAGACCATCACACACGACCAGCAGGCCACGCGCTGCGGCTGGACCCCCTTCGACGGCTTCGAGACCACGGGCTGGCCGGTGGCCACCATCGTGCGCGGCCGGGTGGTGATGAAGGACGGCGAACTGATCGGCCAGGCCCACGGCCAGCCGGTGCGGTTCCAGGAGACGCTGGCGGGGTGAGCGGCCCAAAGCCCCAACTCGGCCTGATCGGCTTCGGCGCCTTCGGGCGGCTGACGGCCAAGCATCTGTCGCCGGGGTTCGACATCCTCGCCCATGATCCGGCGGTCAGCGACGGCGAGGGGCTCGCCCGAATGACGACGCTGGAGGAGGCGGCCGCCTGTTCGACGGTGGTGCTGGCCGTGCCGGTGGGCGTCCTGGCCGAGACGGTCGCGGCGATCGCGCCGCATCTGGCGCCGGGCGCGCTGATCCTCGATGTCGGCTCGGTGAAGGTGAAGCCGGCGCAGGTCATGCTGGACGGTCTGCCTGACAGCGTCGGCATCGTCGGAACACACCCCCTGTTCGGCCCCCAGAGCGGCAAGGACGGCATTGCGGGGTTGAGGATCGCCGTCTGCCCGGTGCGCAGCGACAGGGCGGCGTGGCGCGTGGCCGCCTTCTGTAGGAAGGCGCTGGGGCTCAAGGTCTTCGTCGTCACGCCAGAGGATCACGACCGCGAGGCGGCGACGGTGCAGGGCCTGACCCATCTGATCGCCAAGGTGCTGCTGGCGATGGAGCCGCTGCCCACGCGCATGACGACGACCAGCTTCGAGCGCGTCATGCAGGGCGTCGACATGGTCCGCCACGACAGCGCGGCGGTCTTCCGCGCCATCGAACACGACAACCCCTTCGCCGCCGAGGTCCGCCGCCGCTTCTTCGACCTGGCCGAACAGGCGCGGGCGGAACTGGACGACTGAGTCTGGCGGCGCCTGAATCTACTTCAGCACGAAATCCGCCAACGCCTCGACCACGCCGGGCGCCAGCGGCAGAGCGGGGTCCATATAGGTCGCGATATTGGCGGCGCGCTCGGCGGGCGCGACCTTCAGGACGTGGTTCACTCCGTCCCAGATCGCCAGTTCGGCGCGCGGCTGGGCGGTCTTCAGCGCCTCGGCGTCGGCGACCGTCACCTGAATGTCCGTCGTCCCCTGACCGATGAAGATCGGGCCCTCATAGGCGGCCGCCAGCTTCGCCGGGTCCAGCGTCAGCCAGGAGATGAGGTAGGGCTGGACCGAGGGCCGGAACAGCGCGGCCAGCGATGCAGGCGGATTGGCGACCGTGCGGCCCGCCTCCAGTTCGCCGACGACAGTATAGGCCTCGGCCTTCAGCGGCTCGGGCAGGCTGGACAGTTGCTCGCGCAGCACCGTTCCCGCCGGACGTCCGGCGCCGGACAGCAGCACCAGACCGCACACCTTGTCGTCGCCCTCCGCCACGGCGGCCAGGGCGACCAGCGCGCCTTCGCTGTGGCCGATCAGCCAGGCGCACGGGCGGCCCGTCTTCGCCGCCGCCTCGGCCGCCCAGGCGCGGGCGTCGTCCGCATAGGCGGAAAAGCGCAGATCGGCCTCGGAGGGGCCGGCGGCGGCGCTCTCGCCGATGCCGCGCTTGTCGATGCGGACGGTGGCGACGCCGCGCTCGGCCAGACCTTCGGCCAGCAGGCGATAGGTCGCGGCGCGGATGCCGACTTGCGGGCTGTCGCCGTCGCGATCCGTCGGGCCGGAGCCGGACAGGATGACGGCGGCCGCGTGGATCTGGCTCTCGGGCGTCAGCAGGGTTCCGTGCAGCGGCGCGGGGCTGGATGGCAGTTCGACCGGCGTCGAAACCGGCGAGAGCAGCAGGGCGGCGGCGAAGGTCAGCATAGATGTCTCCTGAGCGTCTTCTGAGTTAGTCGGCCAAGGGAGGCGCAAGGGCAACCCTTGTTCTTTCAGGCGCCGCTGGCCTTGGCGGCGGGCGCGGCCTATGGCTGAGGTCGGTTCAGAATTTGCGAGTTGTTCTCATGGAAATCCGCGATCAGATCATTCTCATCACCGGCGGGGCGCGCGGCGTGGGCGCGGCGGCGGCGCGGGCTTTTGCGGGGCAGGGCGCGCGGGTGGCGATCAACTGGCGCAACAGTGGCGAGCGGGCCGAGGCGCTGGCGGCTGAACTGGGCGAGCGGGCGCTCGCCGTTCAGGCTGATGTGACGGATCGTGCAGGCGTTGACGCCATGGTCGCCGGGGTCGAGGCGCACTTCGGCGGACCGGTCAGCACGGTGGTCAACAATGCGCTGGACTACAGCTTCAACGGCGACGCCCGCGCCCAGATGGCCGATATCCCGTGGGCGGACATGGAGCGTCAGTTCACGACCGTGATCCGCGGCGCCCTGAACGTCATTCAGGCGACGGCGCCGGGCATGGGCGCGCAAGGCTTCGGCCGGGTCATCAACGTCGGGACGAACCTCTTTCAAAATCCCGTGGTGGGTTACCATGACTACACCGCCGCCAAGGCCGCCCTGCTCAGCCTGACGCGGACGGCGGCGGGCGATCTGGGGCCGTCGGGGATCACGGTCAACATGATCTCGGGCGGTCTGTTGCGCACGACCGACGCCAGCGCGGCGACGCCGGAGGCGGTGTTCGACCTGATCGCCGGCATGACGCCGCTGCGGTCCGTCACCACGCCGGAAGAGTTCGCCGATGCGGCCCTGTTCTTCGCCTCGCCGTGGAGCCGAGCGGTGACGGGGCAGAATCTGGTGGTCGACGGCGGGCTGGTGCGGGATTAAGTCGGCTCGATAGTAGAGCCTCAGCCAGGACGGACATCATGAGCGGCGTCATTCTGATCACCGGAGCCACCTCGGGCATCGGCCGGGCGGCGGCGCGCCGTTTCGCCGGTGCGGGCTGGAAGGTGATCGCCACCGGCCGCCGTCAGGAACGTCTGGACGAACTGGTCGCCGAACTGGGCGCGGATCGGGTCCACGCAGCCGCCTTCGACATGCGGGACGAAGCCGCTATCGACTCGGCGCTGGATGCTCTGCCGGAAGGCTTCCGCGACATCGACGTGCTGATCAACAACGCCGGGCTGGCGCTGGGCACGGCGACCGCGCAGGAGGCCGATCTGGCCCAGTGGCGCCAGATGATCGACACCAACATCACCGGCCTGGTGACGCTGACCCACCGCCTGCTGCCGCGCCTGATCGCGCGCAAGGGAGCGGTCCTGAACATCAGTTCGGTGGCGGCGACCTATCCGTACAGGGGCGGCAACGCCTATGGCGGGACCAAGGCCTTCGTGCGCCAGTTCTCGCTGGGGCTACGCTCAGACCTGCACGGGACGGGGGTGCGCGTCACCTCCATCGAGCCGGGCATGGCCGAGACGGAATTCACCTTGGTCCGCACCGGCGGCGACCAGGCGGCGTCCGACGCCCTCTATGGCGGGGCGGCCCCGATGACCGGCGAGGACATCGCCGAGACCCTGTTCTGGGTCGCGACCCTGCCTGCGCATCTGAACATTAATGCGCTGGAGCTGATGCCGGTCAGCCAGTCGTTCGCGGGCTTCCAGGTGGCGCGCGACTGAGTTCGGCCATGGTCGTCACGCCTTCTGTTGATCGGGCGATCATCCAGCCTAGGCGTCCAAGCGCGATTTCGTGGCGGCGTATCGGCGCCTTCGAAAGAGCGCCTGCGCGGCCCTGGGTTATGGATGCGCGAGTCTTCGTTCATGGCCGGCCGTCCTGCCTGTCTGAAATCGCGTGAATTGTGGCGCCGGATGCCGCTCTATACAGCCCTTAAGCGCAGCTGTGCTGGGATCCGCCTGTGCGGGGGCGCAAGCAGAGGCTGCGGGCGCAGAAAGCTCCAGCCGACGTTGTCGAACTGTTATCCGGTCTCGCCGCTTCCGAGCATCTCATGGATTCCAAAGCCCGCCGCGGCGGATTTCGCCATCAAGCGTCTGCAAGGGGGAAGAGGGAGCGGGGGCCATCCAATGATCGGATCTCTGGCGGTGTTGACGCGATGCTGATCGCAGCGCGCAGGCCGGGCGTTCTGATCCAACTGGAGTTGGCGAGCGTATGGGCATTGATGCATCCGGAGCTTTCTCTATGAACATTGCGATCGCCTACCTGCTCACGCTGATCGTCTTCGCGGTGATCGACACGGCCTGGTTGGGGAGCATGGGGGATCGGCTCTATCGACCTTTCATCGGCTCCATGCTGGCTGATAATTTCAGGCTCGCGCCCGCAATCGCCTTCTACGCCCTGTACGCGGCCGGGCTGACGATCTTCGCCGTCTTGCCGGGGCTGGCCGAGGGCGGGTGGAAGAAGGCGTTGGTGTGGGGCGGGTTGTTCGGCCTGTTCGCCTACGGAACCTACGACCTGACCAATCTGGCCACGCTGAAGACCTGGAGCCTGAAGCTCTCGCTCATCGACATGACGTGGGGCGTGATCGTCAGCGGCGGTTCGTCCGCGATCGCCTGCGCCCTAGCCGCCAAGGCGTTGCGTCTTCTCTAGTCGCGCGGCGGACGAGGGAAGAAGACGCTGGTGCGGGCGGCGTAGGCGGCGAAGGCCTGTGGCCGTGAGCGACGCATATGGGCCTCCAGCAGGGGCACGCCCGATACGCGGGTGAGCAGCCAGTAGATGTAGGCCGGCCCGCTCAGCGCCAGCCAGCCCCATGGCCAGCTCCAGGGCCAGCCGCCGCTCAGATCGACGGCGAAGATCGGCCAGGCGCACCAGCCCAGCCATTCGAAGAAGTAGTTGGGATGGCGCGACCAGGCCCAGAGGCCCGAGTCGCAGACCTTGCCATGGTTGGCGGGGTCGGCCTTGAAGCGTTTCAGCTGATGGTCGGCCAGTCCTTCGCCGATCAAGGCGACCCCGAACACCAGAGTCGCAAGGGCGTCCTGAACCGTCAGGCCCGGCGCCGGATTGCGGGCGGCGACGAGGATGCTGAGCGCCAGGAGGGCGGCGGCGCCCGCCTGCAGCATCAGAAAGCCGAACATCCGCGACTGGAAACGCGGCCCCCACTCCTGTCGCAGGCGGGCGTAGCGCGGATCTTCTTCTGATGAGCGGGCGCGCGCGGCGATGTGCAGCCCAAGGCGCAGCCCCCAGGCGCCGATCAGGCAGGCCGCCAGCGTCTGGCGAGCCGACGGCGCGCCATCGTCAAGCGGGAAAAGGGCGACGAAGACGCCCGCGGAGCCCAGGCCCAGCGACCAGAAGGCGTCCGCCCAGCCCCCCTGTCCGGTGCGACGCTGCACCAGCCAGGCGGCGGTCATAACGAGGACGAGGAACAGCGCCGCCCCAGCCCACAGCGCCAGGACGGGGCCGATCACAGCCGCACGAAAGGCTGCATCAGCCGGCCCAGCCAGCCGTCGAGCTGAATCTGGCCGTCCAGGGCGACGACGCACAGGCACGGCTCGTCGGAGACGACGCGCGGTCGGTGCAGCACATCCTCGTCGGCTTCTTCCAGATCGCCGACCCCGAACCGCTCGGTCTCGGTGGCGTAGGCGCCGGACAGGACGCAGGTCAGTTCCACGCCGCCGTGGGTGTGGCGAGGCGTCTCCCGGCCGGGGTCGATCTTCAGCAGAATGACCCGGCAGTCGCCGTCACGCGGGGCGTGCACGTCGCGCACCCGCATCCCCGGCCCGATCCAGCGCCAGGGGCCGAGGGCGTAGCGGCGCAAGGGCTCGGGCAGTTCCGCCATGTCGTTCAGCGGCGGCGGAACGCGCGCCTCGCCGGCGTCGGTCTCGATCCGCGCCATGGCTCGGGCCAGAGCGCCGTCTGACAGGTCCGCGGGACGGGTGGTCTCCAGAAACTCGCCGCCGACGGACTGCAGCCGACGGACCCAGGCGTCGTTGGCGGGCCGCAGCGCCAGGTGGGCGGCGACGACCACGGCCTCGGGGGGGCTCAGCGTCCCTGCGGCGTAGGCGAGCAGGCGTTCTTCGGAAGGATTGCGGGCGGCGACGGTCATCGCGACGCCTCCTCTGACGGTTCAAGGATCGTGCGCAGCTTGATCATGGCGTTGCGGATACGGGATTTGACCGTGCCCAGCGGCAGGTCGAGCCGCCGGGCGATTTCGGAATGGGGGCTGTCCATGAAGAAGGCCAGGCGCAGGACTTCGACCTGATCGGGCTTCAGCCGGGACAGGGCTTCGCGCACGCGCCGGGCGTCGTCCGCCATTGCCAGGATGGCGTCGGGCCGCATCGCCTCGTCCTCGGTCGGTTCGATCTCGGGCGTGGGCAGGGCGCGGGCGTCGCGTCGCAGCATGTCCAGGCGGCGGTTGCGGGCGATGGTGAAGATCCAGGTCGCGGCCCGCGCCTTGCGGGCGTCGAACAGGTCCGCCTTGCGCCAGACGGTCAGCATGGCGTCCTGGGCGAAGTCCTCGGCCGCGGCGGCCGTCGCGCCCGACTTCATCAGCCAGGCCTTCAGGCGCGGGGCGAAATGTTCGAACAAGCGGGCGAAGGCTTCGCGATCGCGGCGAAGAGCCACCGCCTCGATCAGCCGATCATGCTCAAGCGCGTCTTCAGCCTCGCCGCTCATTACGCCGACGCGCTGTTCAGGGGATGCGAAAGACGGAGCCTCGACATGCATGGAGCCTAATACGCTTCGCGCAAAAGTCTGGATCAATCGTCATCCGTTCGACCTATCCGGTCGTATCAGCCGGACCTGCATCGCCTTCGATCGCGGGTTTCGTCGGAGCTCCCATGTCGTCATCCTTCGCCGCCCCGTCCAAAGCGCCCCTGAAGGTCGCCGTCGTGGGGTCGGGCGTGGCCGCTCTGTCATCGGCTTGGCTGCTGTCCCAGAAGCACAGGGTCACGCTCTATGAAAAGGCCGAACGGCTGGGCGGCCATTCCAATACGGTGACGGCCGGAACGCCGCAGGGCGAGGTTCCGGTCGATACGGGCTTCATCTGCTTCAACGACGCCACCTATCCCAATCTGATCGCCCTGTTCGAGCATCTCGGGATTGCGACACGGGCGACCGACATGTCCTTCGCCGTGTCCTTGGATCAGGGGCGGTTCGAATACGCCGCGCCGGGCCTGTTCGCTCAACGGCGCAATCTGTTGCGGCCGCGCTTCTGGTCCATGTTGAGCGAGATCCTGCGGTTCTATCGGCAGGCGCCGGAGGATTTGTCCGGGTTGACCGACCCCCAACTGACGCTGGGCGACTATCTGAAGCGACAGGGGTTCAGCGAAGCCTTTCGCGACGATCACCTGCTGCCGATGGCGGCGGCCATCTGGTCCTCGCCCGCGCACACGCTGTTGGACTATCCGGCCGAGGCCTTCATCCGCTTCTGCGGCAATCACGGTCTGCTGAAGCTGGTCGGCCGCCCCCTTTGGCGTACGGTGGAGGGCGGCAGCCGGGTCTATGTCGAGAGGCTGGCGCGGGCGATCCCTGACATTCGTCTGGATCGCGGCGTGACGGCGGTGCGGCGTTCCGGCGAGGGCGTCGTCGTCCATGACAGCCAGGGCGGCGTCGAACGGTTCGACCATGTGGTCATCGGCGCCCATGCGGACCAGGCCCTGGCCATGCTGGCCGAGCCGACGCCGCGCGAACGAGAGGTGCTGGGGGGCTTCCGCTACAGCCGCAACCTGACCGTACTGCATACGGACCAGAGCCTGATGCCGCGTCGTCGGCGCGCCTGGGCCAGTTGGAACTACATCGGGGCCGACGACGGCCTGTGCGTCACCTACTGGATGAACCGGCTCCAGGGGCTGGGGGGCCAAGACCTGTTCGTCACCCTGAATCCGCCGCGGCCGCCGCGTCCGGACACCCTGCTGCGCAGCGAACTGTATGAGCACCCCATCTTCAACCCCGCCTCCATTCAGGCCCAGAAGCAGTTGTGGAGCCTGCAGGGGCAGGGCGGCGTCTGGTTCTGCGGCGCCCATTTCGGCGCAGGCTTTCACGAGGACGGCCTGCAGTCCGGCCTCGCGGTGGCCGAACAGTTGGGCGGGGGGCGGCGGCCCTGGACGGTCCGGAACGAGAGCGGGCGCATCCATCTGCCGCCCGCGCCCAATCTATTGGAGGCGGCGTGACCCAGGCCTCGGCCCTGTATCGCGGCGGCGTCACGCACAGGCGGCTGCGGCCGCGCGATCACCGCCTGAACTATCGCGTCTTCTGGCTGCTGCTGGACCTGGCTGAGATCGACGGCCTGGATCGGCGGCTGCGCCTGTTCTCGCGCAATCGCTTCAACCTGCTGTCCTTTCACGATCGGGACCACGGCGACGGTTCGGGCGCGGCCCTGCGGCCTCAGGTCGAGGCCTGGCTGGAGCGGGCCGGCGTCGCGCTGGAGGGCGGGCCGATACGCTTGCTGACCATGCCGCGCGTGCTGGGCTATGTCTTCAATCCCATCAGCCTCTATTATTGCCATCGCGCCGACGGCCGTCTGGCGGCGATGGTCTATGAAGTGACCAGCACCTTCGGCGTGCGCCACGCCTATGTCATCCCCGTCCCGGTCGAGGACCGGGCGGCGGGCCTGATCCGGCAGGGCGCGGCCAAGGCCCTGTATGTCTCGCCCTTCATGGGGATGGAGATGGACTACGAGTTTCGCGGTCATGCGCCGGGCGAGCGTCTGGACCTGACCATCGACGGCGTCGACTCCGACGGCGTGCTGATCACGGCCGCCATGTCGGGCGAGCGTCATGACCTGACCGACGCCGATCTGCTGTCGGCGGCGGTCGCCCTGCCGTTCCTGACGCTCAAGGTCGTGGCCGCGATTCATTGGGAGGCGCTGAAACTCTGGCTCAAGCGGGTTCCTCTGACCCGTCAGCCGCCCCCCGCCTGGGAGCCTGTGACGATTCAAAAACAAGCGCGGGAGAGCCGTCTTGGCCGGTGAGTTCTCGCGTCCCGTCATCCTGTGGTTTCGGCGCGATCTCCGGTTGACGGACAATCCGGCGCTGACGGCCGCGATCGCGACCGGACGGCCGATCCTGCCGGTCTATATCCTGGACGAGAGCGGAGAGGGGCGTCGTCTCGGCGCCGCCTCCCTGTGGTGGTTGGACAAGTCGCTGCGGGCGCTCGATGCGGCGCTGAGCGGACGCGGGGGGCGGCTCATCCTGCGGCGCGGCGACAGCGAGGCCGAGCTGCGCCGTCTGATCGACGAGACGGGCGCGGACGGGGTCTTCATGAACCGGCGCTTCGAACCGGACGCCTTCGCCCGGGACGCCGACATCGCCCATGCCCTGAAGGCCGAAGGCGTCGACAGCCACGGCTTCAACGGCGGTCTGCTGGCGCGTCCCGGCGCTGTGCTGACGGGTGAAGGGAAGCCCTATCGGGTCTTCACCCCCTTCCTGAAGGCGCTGTTGCAAGTCGCGCCTGAAAAGCCGGAGACGCCCGCGCCCGAGAGTTTGACCACGCCCGAGGGACCGGCCGGCGACGATCTCGACGCATGGGGGCTGCATCCCTCGGCGCCTGACTGGTCAGGCGGCTTCGACTGGACGCCGGGCGAGGCGGGGGCCGCGGCGGCCCTGTCCGCCTTCATCGACGGCGGCCTGGCGGACTATGCCGCGGGGCGGGACGTGCCGGGGCGTCACGGAACGTCGCGCCTGTCGCCGCACCTGCACTGGGGCGAGATCAGTCCGCGCGGCGTGGTTCGGGCCGTTCGCGCCGCCGCCGTCGAAGGGCGTGTCGCCTCCGTCCAGGCCGACAAGTTCGTCGCCGAGATAGGCTGGCGAGAGTTCTCGGCCCATTTGCTGCATCACTTCCCCTACATGACGGAGCGGGCCTTCCGGCCCGAGTTCGACGCCATGCCCTGGCGCACCGATCCCGAGCGGCTGCAGGCGTGGAGGAGAGGGCGGACCGGCTATCCCCTGGTCGATGCGGGGATGCGGGAGCTGTGGGCGACCGGCTGGATGCATAACCGCGTGCGGATGGTGGTCGCTTCCTTCCTGATCAAGCATCTGCTGATCGACTGGCGCGAGGGCGAGGCGTGGTTCTGGGACACGCTGGTGGACGCGGACCTGGCCAGCAATGTGCAGAATTGGCAGTGGGTCGCCGGTTCCGGCGCCGACGCCGCCCCCTATTTCCGCATCTTCAACCCTGTGGCCCAGGGCGAGAAGTTCGATCCTGTCGGCCGTTATGTCCGTCGCTGGGTTCCTGAACTTCGCGCCTTGCCGGACCGCTGGCTGCACGCGCCATGGACGGCGCCGGGCGCTGTTCTGGCCGATGCCGGGATCAGCCTGGGGCGCGACTATCCACGTCCGATCGTGGACCATGGTGACGCGCGGGCGCGGGCCCTGGAGGCGCTGAAGACGGTCTCGGGACGACGCGTGGATGACGAAGCGCTATGACGCTGTTACGCAAGAGGCTTGTGACGCCATGACCACGACCTTCTACGGCGACCGGCGGGAAAAGGCATCGACCCCTGTGCTCGACCTGCTGCTGCGGCTGTTGTCCTCGAACTGGACCTGGGGGCGGCTAACCCTGGTGCTGCCCGACGGCGCGAGCCGACAACTGACCGGCCGATCGCCGGGGCATTCGGCCGTTCTGGTCATCCGCGATCCGCGCTTCGCCGCCCGGGTGCTGAAGAGCGGCGACATCGGTTTCGCCGAGGGCTATATGGCGGGGGAGTGGGATACGCCGGACCTGGCGGTTCTGCTGGAGACCCTGGTCAACAACTATGACCACATCAGGCGCCTGTTCGACGGCAATCCCCTGATGAACGCGGTCAACTGGCTGGGCCATAGGCTGAACCGCAACAGTCGTCGCGGATCGCGCCGCAATATCCACGCCCACTATGATCTGGGCAACGCCTTCTATTCGGCGTGGTTGGACCCCTCCATGACCTACTCCGCGGCGCGGTTCGAGCGGCCGGGCCAGTCGCTGCAGGAGGCCCAACGGGCGAAATACGCCGCGCTGGCGCGCCTCATGGATCTGCAGCCGGGTCACAGCGTGCTGGAGATCGGCTGCGGCTGGGGCGGTTTCGCCGAGTTCGCGGCGCGCGAAGTCGGAGCCGTCGTCACCGGCGTGACCATCTCGCGCGAGCAGCACGACTACGCCCGTCGTCGGATGTTCGAGGCGGGGCTGGCCGAGCGCGCGGACATTCGCCTGATTGACTATCGCGACGTTCAGGGGCGCTTCGATCGCGTCGCCTCCATCGAGATGTTCGAGGCCGTGGGGCGTGAATACTGGCCGACCTACTTCCAGAAAGTTCATGACGTCCTGAAGCCGGGCGGACGCGCCGGACTGCAGATCATCACCATTCAGGACGATCTGTTCGACGAGTATGACGCCCGCACCGACTTCATCCAGAAGTACGTGTTCCCCGGCGGTTCGCTGCCCTCGGAGGCCAGGATGGCGCCCGTGGTCGAGAGCGCCGGACTGAACCGGACGGCCGTGGAACGCTTCGGCGGGGACTACGCCGACACCCTGGCCGAATGGATGCGCCGGTTCGACGCCGCATGGACGGAGATCCGCCAGGACGGCCAGGCGTTCGATGACCGGTTTCGCCGTCTCTGGCGCTTCTACCTGGCCTATTGCGAGGCGGGTTTTCGTTCGGGGCGCACCGACGTGATCCAGATCGCCCTGGATCGCCCCCTCTGATTACCCTTGGATTGTGGAGCTGACGATGAGCCTCAAACGCCATTTCCTTATTCTTCTGATCGCGGCGACCTCCGCCGCGGCTCTTTCCGCCTGCGCCACGTTGCAGCGCGGCCCTGTCGGCAATCCGGCCGTTCCCCAGCCCGCCAAGGCCGTGGACCTGACGCGCTACGCGGGGCTTTGGTACGAGATCGGGCGCTATGAGAACGGTTTCGAACAAGGCTGCGAAGCCGTGACGGCTGAATACGCCCTGCGGGATGACGGTCTGGTCAATGTGCTGAACACCTGCCGCCAGGGTGCGGTCGACGGTCCTGTGAAGACGGCGCAAGGCAGGGCCAAGGTCGTGCCGGGCGGCCAGAACGCCAAGCTCAAGGTCTCCTTCTTCGGTCCCTTCTACTTGGGCGATTATTGGGTGCTGGACCGGGCCGACGACTATTCGTGGTCGATCGTCGGCGAACCGTCGGGGCGCTATCTCTGGCTGCTGAGCCGCACCGCCCAGCCGTCCGCCCCGACGCGCGCCGCCATCATGGAGCGCGCGAAGGCGCTCGGCTACGACCTCTCCATTGTGCGGGAAGTCCGACACTAGGGATCACGTCGATCCGACGCCCTTGCCGTTGTGTGACGTCCCACTCAGCGTCGCCAAGACGGCGGGGACTTCTACGGCTCATTCTTGTTCCTGGACCGTACAAGAATTGACGATGGTCAAATGGCCTTTCGACTTCGGTGAGATGGTGATCGGCGTTCGCCGCAAGAGACTTTCCGCTTTGTATCCCGGCGGCGCGGCGTCCCGACGACTGACGAAGACAGGGAGCGAGCGTCATGAGCGTCAACGTCGCCTTTCACGGCGCGGCGGAATGCGTCACGGGGTCGTGCATGCTGGTGGAGAGCGGCGGCGCGCGCTTCCTGGTGGATTGCGGGATGTTCCAGGGCTCCAAGTCGCTCAAGGCGCTGAACTACGAGCCCTTGCCGTTCGAGGCGGATTCGATCGACGCCGTCCTGCTGACCCATGCGCATATCGATCACTCCGGCCTGCTGCCCAAGCTGGTGAGGGCGGGCTATCGGGGGCCTATCTACGCCACACGGGCCACGCGCGATCTTTGCGAGGTCATGCTGGCCGACGCGGCGGAGATCCAGGAAGGCGACGTCGCCCATCTGAACCGCCGCAACCAGAGGCGGGGCGTCCGCGCGGTAGAGCCCATCTATACGACGGCGGACGTCGCGCCGACGTTGCGGCTGTTTCAGACCGTCAAGTTCGGCGAAATGATCGACCCGCTGCCGGGAATCCAGGCTCGGTGGTGGCCTGCCGGGCACCTGCTGGGCGCCGCCTCCATTGAGGTTGTGCTCCATGAGGACAAAGGGCCGGTGCGGCTATTGTTCTCGGGCGATCTGGGATCCGGCCATCAACCCTTGCTGCCCACGCCTGACGGCCCGGTCGGGGTCGATCATGTGATCCTGGAATCCACCTATGGCGACCGCGTTCGCCAGGCCCTGACGCCCGAAGCGCGTCGGGCTCTGCTGGCCAAGGAGATGCACGACGCCAAGGCGGCCGGGGGGCCGTTGCTGATGCCGAGTTTCGCCGTCGGCCGGGCCCAGGAACTGATCTTGGATCTTCTGGCGGTGATGCGCGATGAGCCGGAGCTGGCGACCGAGATCTTCCTCGACTCGCCGCTGGCGATCGAAGCGACCGATGTCTTTCTGAGGCGCGGATGGAACGCCGAGGCGGAGGAGAACCCCTATCTGGAGCTTCGCGGCGCGACGCGCCTTCACTATCTGATGCGGCCTCAGGAAAGCGATGGGCTGGAGCGGCTGCGCGACTGGCACATCATCCTGGCGGGCAGCGGCATGTGCGACGCGGGCCGCATCAGGCGGCATCTGAAGCGATTGCTCTGGCGCCGTGAAACGACGGTCCTGATCACCGGTTTTCAAGCCGTGGGAACCTTGGGGCGGGTGTTGTTGGAAGGGAGCCGACTGGTCCGCATCCAGGGGGATGACGTACGGGTCAATGCGCGCATACGCGAAATAGACGCCTACTCGGCTCATGCCGACGCCGACGGCCTGGTGGAATGGCTCAAGGGCCGCATGCCGATGACGGGAAAGGTCTTCCTGACCCACGGCGAGCCTGACGCGCGTTCCGGCCTGGCGTCCCGTCTCATGCGGGCGGGCGTGGAGGCCGAAGCCATCGTCACGCCGATGCTGGATTCGGCGTTCGCTCTCACAGCGACAGAGGCGCAGCCGCTGGGGGCCGTTGGGCGGCTGAGGCCTGGGGCGGCGAGCCGGCCTGACTGGCGCAACGGGCGCGCCGCGCTGCTCGGCGACATCAACGAGGCCCTGCAAGGCGCGCCTGACGACGAGGCTCGCGAGGCCCTGTTGGCGCGATTGAGGGGGTAGGGACCTCGCCGCGATCGATCCGCCCCTCGGCTTCGGCGGCCCACCGGCGCGCGTCATCGCGTTTGAGGAAGGTCTCGCTTATATAGCGACCCTTCCGTCTCGGCTGGGCGCGCCACGTTCCTGACGGGAGTTTCGAGTAGGTCGCCATTTCGTGCACGCTCTGTGTGTGTCAGGTGTCGAAACTCGGCAAATGTCGCAACACGTCGCAAGTTCGAGTGCACACGTCGCCTTCCAACATTTTGATCTTAATGAAAATGCTGACAAATCAAGATCGTAGGCTATCCGTGGCCCCGATGATGGACTGGACCGACCGCAATTGCCGGGCGTTTCACCGCGCCCTGAGCACACGCGCCCTGCTCTATACGGAGATGGTGACGGCCCCGGCGGTGATCCACGGCGACCGCGACCGCCTGCTGGGCTTTGACGCGGTGGAGCATCCCGTGGCGCTGCAACTGGGCGGGTCGGACCCGGCCCAATTGGCCGAGGCGGCGAAGATCGGCGAGGCCTATGGCTATGACGAGATCAATCTGAACGTCGGCTGCCCTTCGGATCGGGTGCAGTCGGGCAAGTTCGGCGCCTGCCTGATGCGCGAGCCTGAACTGGTGGCCGACTGCATGGCGGCGATCAAGGAGGCGGTCAGTGTTCCGGCCACCGTCAAATGCCGCATCGGCGTGGACGATCAAGACCCTGAGATCAGCCTGTTCGCCACGGTCGACGCCTCGGCCGCCGTCGGCATCGACAGCTTCATCATTCACGCGCGCAAGGCGTGGCTGAAGGGATTGTCGCCCAAGGAGAACCGCGACGTGCCGCCGCTGGACTATGCGCTGGTGCGGCGGCTGAAGCGCGAACGGCCGCATCTGAGCATCAGCATCAACGGCGGCATCGGCGACCTGGATCAGGCCGAGGCCCACCTGGATGCGTCTGACGGCGTGCAGCTGGACGGCGTCATGCTGGGTCGCGCCGCCTATCACGAACCGGCGCTGATGGGGCAGGTGGATCGACGCATCTTCGGCGAGACGACGCCGGACGTGGATGTGTTCGAGGCGCTAGAGCGCTACCGACCCTATATGGCCGCGCGGTTGGAGGAGGGGGCGAACCTGGCCGGCATGACCCGGCACATGCTGGGCCTGATGCACGGCCGGGCGGGGGCGCGCGCCTTCCGCCGCATCCTGACGGTCGAAGGCGTGAAGCCCGGCGCGGGGCTGGAGGTCGTCGATCGCGCGGTCGAAGCCGTGCGCGAGGCCGAGGCGCGCAAGGCGGCGTAGATCGCTCGCCTCCGCTGATCTCGGCGAAGGGGCTGACGGCGCGACGGCGGACGGCTAAGCCATGGCTCATGACCCTGCCCCTGTCCGAACTCGCCCTGATGCTCGCCGCCCTGGTCGGGGCGGGGGCGGTTGCGGGGGTGATCGGCGGCCTGTTCGGCGTGGGCGGCGGGACAGTGCTGGTGCCGGCGCTGTTCTACGCCTTCTCGGTGCTGGGCGTGGGGGGCGAGAGCAATCTGCACGTCGCCATCGGCACCTCGCTGCTGACCATCGTCGCCACTTCGCTGCGTTCGCTGGCGACGCACCGGGCGCATGGGGCGGTGGATGAGCAGGTGTTGAAGACCTGGACGCCCTGGGTGGCGTTCGGCGGTCTGATCGGGGCGGCGGTCGCGGGCTTCACCTCCATGGAGGGGTTGGCGATCGTCTATGGCGTCTGCCTGCTGCTGATCGCGGCGCAGATGGGGCTGCTGCCCGAACGGTTCACCTTGCGAAAGGATATGCCGACCGGCTGGGGGCGGCGCGGCGTGGGCACGGGCATCGGCCTGCTGTCGGCCATGATGGGCGTCGGGGGCGGCAGTTTCGGCGGCATGACCATGACCCTGTGCGGGCGGCCGATCCATCAGGCGGTGGCGACGGCCTCGGGCTTCGGCCTGGCCATCGGCGCGGCGGCGGCTCTGGGATTCGCCGTCTTCGGCTGGGACGCGCCGGGGCGGCCGCCGCTGTCGCTGGGCTACGTCAATGTGCCGGCGGCGGTGATCATGGGGCTGTTGACGGCGTTGACGGCGCCCTATGGCGCGCGCCTGGCGCATCGGCTGGATCGGAAGATGCTGCGCCGGGCCTTTGCGGTCTATCTGCTGCTGACAGCCCTGTCGGTGGTGCTGAAGGCGCTGTGACCACGATTAAGTAGATGCCCGCAGGCGGGCGCTAACACTTTGTCGAACAAGCGCGGGCTAGGAGCGAGGCTGAACCTCTCTCCCCGAGCCTTAGAGTCATGTTGCAGAACCTGTCGGTCCCCAAGAAGCTGATCCTGTCCTTCATGGCGGTGATCGCGGCGTGCGGGGCGGCGACCCTGATCGTCCTGTGGTGCGTGGCGTCCCTGCAGCGCGCGGATGCGGCGGACACGGCCTCGCGCGAGGTGATGAAGGCGTCGGACCGTTTGATGGCCGCCGCCGTAGAGCAGCAGAACGCCATGCGCGGCTATGTCGCCAGCCGCGATCCCGGCTTCATCGAGGCCTTCAACCAGGGCGGCGCCGACGTGAAGTCGCGGATGGCGGATCTGGCCGCGTCCGATGTCGAGGGCGCCTACGCCGCCGAGCAGACGGCGCTGATCGCCGCCACGGCCGACTTCGAGAAAAGCGCGGAAGGCGTCATGGCCCTGGCGCGCGACCCGGCGACGCATCAGGAGGCCCTGGCTCAACTGGCCACGGCGGCGCGCCTGTCGGACATTCGCCAGGCGGTCGGTTCGATCCGCGACAAGGAGGCCGTTCACGCCCAGGCTCGCGCCGAGGCCAAGGCCTTCGCCTTCACTGAGGCCTATTTCGCCTTCGCTGTGGGCGGGGTGCTGGCCCTGGGTATCGCCGTGGGCGCGGCCCTGTGGCTGATCGGGGCGCTGAGCCGCCCGGTCGAGGCCATGACGCGCGCCATGACCCGTCTGGCCGGCGGCGATCTGAACGTCGCCATTCCGGCGATCGGCCGTCGCGACGAGATCGGCCGCATGGCCGACGCCGTCCTGACCTTCAAGCAGAACGCCGAGGAGAAGGTGCGCCTGGAAGCCGAGGCCGAGGCCGCCCGCGCCGCCGCCGAAATCGAACGCCAGGCCCAGGCGGAGCGCGACGCCGAGGCCGCCCGCCAGCAGGCCCGCGTGGTCGAGGGCGTGGCCAAGGGTCTGGATCGGCTGTCGCACGGCCAGTTGGCCTTCCGTCTCAACGACCCGTTCGCGCCTGAGTATGAAGGACTGCGCGCCGACTTCAACGCGGCGATGGACAAGCTGCAGGGCGTGATGCGGGTGATCGTCGAGCGCGCCGCCGCCATCGGCGCCAGCGCACGTGAGATCTCACAGGCGTCTGACGACCTGTCGCGTCGCACTGAACAGCAGGCCGCCAGCCTGGAAGAGACCGCCGCCGCCCTGGAGCAGATCACCGCCACCGTGGCCCGTTCGGCCGAAGGGGCGCTTGAGGCGGGCGGCGTGGTGCGCGGCGCCCAGTTTGAAGCCGTCGAAGGACAGGCCGTGGTCGGCCGCGCCATCGCCGCCATGGGCGAGATCGAACGCTCTTCGTCCGAGATCGGGGCCATTATCGGCGTGATCGACGAGATCGCCTTCCAGACCAACCTGCTGGCGCTGAACGCCGGCGTCGAGGCGGCGCGGGCGGGCGATGCCGGGCGCGGCTTCGCCGTGGTGGCGTCGGAGGTTCGCGCCCTGGCTCAGCGTTCGGCCTCGGCCGCCAAGGAGATCAAGGCCCTGATCACGGAGTCGGGCCGTCAGGTCGGCGCGGGCGTGGCCCTGGTGGGCGACACCGGCCATGCGCTGGAACGGATCGCCGGTCAGATCCAGCGCCTGACCGTCATCGCCGAAGAGATCGCCGCCTCCTCGCACGAGCAGTCCAGCGGCCTGCAGCAGGTCAACATCGCCGTGAACCAGATGGATCAGGTGACGCAGCAGAATGCGGCCATGGTCGAGGAATCGACCGCCGCCAGCCACGCCCTGGCCTCCGACGCGGTCGAGCTGGACCGCATGATGGGTCAGTTCGCTCTGGACGATGCGCGCGACCTGGATGCGCGCGGACGGATGGCAGCCCTGGCGCGAGCTGTGGCTTAGCCCGGCCGCGCTTACGCCGCCGCCTTCAGCGTCACCGCATCCAGCGCCTGAGTCAGGTCGGCCAGGATGTCGTCCTGATGCTCCAGACCGACTGACAGGCGCAGCAGGCCGTCGGTGATGCCTGCCGTCACCCGCGCCTCGGGCGTCATGGCGGCGTGGGTCATGGTGGCCGGGTGGGCTACCAGGCTTTCGACCCCGCCCAGGGATTCGGCCAGGGTGAAGACCTCCAGCCGTTCGATCACCTGGCGCACCGCCTCGGTCCCGCCGTTCAGTTCGAAGCTGAGCATGGCCCCCGGCCCCGACTGTTGCCGCGCCGCCAGATCATGGCCGGGGTGGCTGGTCAGGCCCGGATAGTGGACGGCCTTGACCGCCGGGTGCAGCTCCAGCACCGCCGCGACCAGGCCGGCCGTCGCCTGCTGGCGCTCGATGCGGGTGAACAGGGTCCGCAGGCCGCGCAAGGTCTGATAGGCGTCGAACGGCGAGCCGGTGACGCCCAGGCAGTTGGCCCACCAGGCCAGCTTTTCATGATCGGCCGGATCGGCTGCGACCACGGCGCCCCCGACCACGTCGGAATGGCCGTTGATGTATTTGGTGGTCGAGTGGACCACGATGTCGGCGCCCAACTCCAGCGGCCGTTGCAGGGCCGGCGACAGGAAGGTGTTGTCGCACACGACCTTGGCCCCCACGGCGTGGGCGCGGCGACAGACATCGGCGATGTCGGTGACGCGCAGCAGGGGGTTGGACGGCGTCTCGACTAGCACCAGCCTGCACCCGTCGGCCAGGGCGGCGTCCAGCGCCGCGCTGTCGTTCTGATCGATGAAGGCGACGCGGAAATGGCCCTTTTTCGCGCGGGCGGTCAGCAGGCGGTGGGTGCCGCCGTAACAGTCGTGCGGCGCGATCAGCAGATCGTCCGGCTCCAGCAGCGACAGGGGCAGGTCGACCGCCGCCATGCCGGTGGCGGTGATGACGGCGCCCGCGCCGCCTTCCAACTCGGCCAAGGTCTCGGCCAGCACGTCGCGGGTCGGATTGCCCGAGCGCGAATAGTCGTATTTGCGCGGCTGGCCGAAGGCGGCGAAGGAATAGTTGGACGACAGATACAGCGCCGGCATGACCGCGCCGTGGGCCGTGTCCGTATCGACGCCCGAGCGGGCGGCGATGGTGCGGGGATCGGCGGGACGGGCGCGGCTCATTGGTCGATGTCCTTCAGTACGGAGGTCAGGATGTCGGCGACTAGGGCGTCTTCCTTCAGGAAGGCGTCGTGGCCGTAGATGGAGGGGTGCTGTTCGAAGCGCCAGAGATTGGGCAGGCGGTCGGCCAGCTCCCTCATGTCGTCGATGGGGCACAGGCGGTCGGTGGTGAAGCCGACCAGGGTGACGGGGGCGGTGATCGCCTCGGGCTCGACGCGGTGGCGGTCGATGGAGTCCGACAGGCTGAGCCAGCGGGCGGGGGTGGTGCGGTCGCGATAGGCCCGGCCGCGCGCCTGCAGATAGTCGCACACCGGATAGGCCTGGCCCGCATGGCTGGGGGCCTCGGAATCGAAGCGGTCGCCGAACTCTTCCTGGGTGCGATAGGTGGTCATGGCCAGTTCGCGCGCCAGGCCGACGGCCTGATCCACGCGGCCCGTCTCCAGGCCCAGTTGCAGGATGCGGCGCTGGATGCCGCGCCAGGCGGTGGCCAGCGGGTGGGGTCGGTGGGCGGCGGACACGACCACCAGCTGCTCGGCCCAGTCGGGGAAGATTTCGCCGAAGGCCAGGGCGATCATGCCGCCGTAGGAACAGCCGACGAAGGCGGCGACCTTCTCCACCCCCAGATGGTCCAGCAACAGGGCCAGCAGCCGGGCCTGATCCTGGGTGGTGATGGTCAGCGGCGTTTTCGGCTCCTTCACGCCTTCGCCGAATTCGGGTGCGAAATCAAAGGCCAGGACGCGGAAGCGGGTCAGGTCGATCGGCGCGCGCACGCCCACGGCGCCGGACCACCAGCCCAGCCCCTTTGTCTCGGTGCGGTGGACGTAGCGATCGGCGGAAATGCCGCCCGCGACCACGATCAGGGGGGCGTCAGCCTTGCCGTGCAGGCGGCCGATGACCTGTTTCTGGGTCAGGGTTCCGCCGAAATCCAGCTCGAAACCGTCGGGGATCGGAACCACGACGTCATGGGCCCCGTCGCGTTGCAGCAGCTCGGACGGACGGCGCGCGGAAGCGGGACGACAGGCGGGCTCTTCAGCGGAAGCGGGGTCGATAAGGGCCAGGGTCATGGGTCTCGGTCACTCAGCAAATACGGCTCGCCAAGGAACCCATGCAGTGACAGACCTGTGGAGCGTCGCCTCGTCGATGCTCCACCCATCTCTCGCGGTCCTATCAGGCAAGCCCGAAGAACCCCGCAGGAGTTGGCACCGTTTCGGGCGGAACCCGATGGTTGCCCCGGCGTCAAAGGGCCTAATCCCTCAGCCGGTCTTGATGAGTGAGCTTACGGTGCGGTTGCGAAGAGCGCCGGTCAAGCGAAAAATTTCACCCCGTTTCACCGAAAGCGCCTCGGTGCGATGGCGAAATAGGCCCCTTGAGGCGATGTCGCGAAAAATTATTCCGACACGGGGTTGACGCGACGCGGCGCCCTGGCTCACCCTAAGGCACGATTTTCAACCGGACGCCGCCTGTGCCTTACCGCCTCGCCAGCATGAAGACGACTGCGATCGCCGCCTCGGCGACGGGCCTCTTCGCGTCCATGATTACCACCACCGGTACCACCACCATGCCCTTGCGGGCGGGGACCGGATGATGCGCGCCGTCTAGGCGAGACAACGCAGAAAACCGATCACCCGCCCGGACCTCCGGGCGGGTTTTTTATTGGCCCGAACCCACCTCCGATCACCGCCGACTTCTCTCGAAATCCTCCCAGATCCAGCCTTCAGGAAACCGCCCATGTCCGCCTCTCTCGCCCTCGTCGCCGATCAGTCGAAACCGGTCGCAGCGCTCGCCCCCGCCGCCGATGTGGTGGTGCTGAAGTTCGGCTCCTCGGTCCTGCGCGATGCGTCCCAGGCCCCCGCCGTCGCCAGCGAAATCTACGGCCACGTCCGCGCCGGGCGTAAGGTTGTGGCGGTGGTTTCGGCCCTGGCCGGGCAGACGGATCAGCTGCTGGCCGACGCCCGCAGCCTGGGTCTGGATCACGAGAACGAGCTGCTGCCCGCCTATGTCGTGCTGGGCGAGGAAAAGGCCGCCGCCCTGGTGGCCGTGGCTTGCGACCGGGTGGGGCTGGACGCCATCGGCCTGTCGGTGCGCGAACTGGGCATCGTCGCGGAAGGCCCGGCCCAGCACGCCCGCCCCGTGTCGCTGAAGGGCGAGCGTCTGCATCAGGCCCTGGCCGAGCATGAGGTGGTGGTGGTTCCGGGCTTCGGCGCGGTGCGTTCGAACGGCCGGGTGGCCCTGCTGGGCCGCGGCGGATCGGACCTGACGGCGGTGGTCCTGGCCGCCGAATTGGGCCTGAAGCGGGTGCGTCTGGTGAAGGACGTCGACGGCCTCTACGACCGCGATCCGGCCTCGGAAACGGGCACGCCGCTGCGCTATCGCCGCGCCAGTTGGGACACGGCGCGTCAGGTCGGGGGCGCCCTGGTCCAGCACGACGCCATCGACCTGGCCGAGGCGCGGGGCGTCGATATCGAAGTCGCTGCGCTCGGCCGCGCCGAAGGCACGATCGTCGGCGAACGCGGCGCGCCTCCGGGCCCGGTGCAGGCGGCGGCGCCGTTGAAGGTCGCCGTGGCGGGCTGCGGCGTCGTCGGCGGCGGCCTGCTCAGCCGCCTGCTGCCGGACAGCCGCTTTGAAGTGGTCGGCGTCCTGGTCCGCAACCCCTTGAAAAAACGTGACGTATCGGCGCCCGCCGAACTGTTCACCAATGACGTCGAAGCCCTGCTGGCCAAGAAGCCGGACCTGGTGCTGGAGGCCCTGTCCGAGGGGGAGGCGGGCCATGCCCTGATCCGCCGCGCGCTGGAGGCGGGCTGCGACGTGGTCAGCGCCAACAAGCAGGCCGTGGCCCGCGATCCCAAGGGGCTTCAGGCCCTGGCCGACGTCAACGGCTGTCGCGTCGCCTGGTCGGCCTCGGTCGGCGGCGGCTCGCCGATGATCGAGACCCTGCGCGCCGCCCGCGCCGCCGGTCCGGTGGTCGGTTTCGAGGCGGTGCTGAACGGCACGGTCAACTTCATGCTGCAACGTCTGGGCGAGGGGGCGACCTTCTCCGACGCCCTGGCCGACGCCCGCGCCGCCGGTTTCGCCGAGGAAGACCCCTCGTCGGACCTGGAAGGCTTTGACGCCGCGGCCAAGGTCAAGCTGCTGTCGTTCGAGGCCTTCGGCCGCTCGCCTGAAGACTTGCCGCGGGATGTGCTGTCGGCGGAAACGGCGCTGGGCGACCGGCCGGTGCGCCAGATTGGCGCCTGTTTCGAACGCGACGGCGAACTGGACCCTTACGTCCGCCTTGACGGCGAACTGGAAGACGCGCTCTTCCTGTCGCTGAACGGAGAGCGCAACGCCTTGAAGGTCTATGGTCAGGACGGCCGGGTGTGGACGTGCAAGGGGCGCGGCGCGGGGCGCTGGGCCACGACCGAGAGCGTGCTGGCCGATGTGGCCGACGTCATGCGCGCCCGGCGCGCCGCTGCGGAGCTTGTCTAGTCATGGCCGTCTTCACGCCCGTCACGCCGCAACAGGCCGACGACTATCTCATGCGCTACCCTCTCGGCGGGTTGGTCGAACTGACCCCGATCGCCGAGGGGGTCGAGAACACCAACTATCGTCTGACGACAGAACGGGGCGCCTATGTCCTGACGCTGTTCGAGGGGCGGACCGAGGCCTCGGCCCTGCCGTTCTGCCTCGGCCTGACGGGGCGGCTGGCGGCGCAGGGCTTTCCGACGCCCGCGCCGGTGACGGATCGGGAGGGGCGGGTGATCGGTCGCCTGAATGACCGCGCCGCCGCCATCGTCGAGTGGACGCCCGGCGCCTGGAAGCGCCAGCCGACCGACAAGGACCAATATCGCGCCGGTCAGGTGCTGGCCCTGCTGCATCTGGACGCGGCTGACTATGACGGCGTGCGCGAAAATCCGGTCGGGCCGCGCGCCTGGGCCGATCTGGCCGCGCGCTGCGACACGGTCGCCGCGGGCGAGGATCGCCGGATGCTGGAGCAGATGCAGCGCCTGCTGCCCGATCTGGCCCGACCGTGGAGCGACCCGGCCTTGCCGCGCGGGCCGATCCACGCCGACTACTTCCCCGACAACGTCCTGTTCGCGACGAACGAGCATGGGGCGACGGATGTGGGCGGGGTGATCGACTTCTATTTCGCCTGCGTCGACGTGCTGGCCTATGACCTGGCCATCGCGCTCAGCGCCTGGGGCTTCGACGCCGAGGGGCGGCCCATGCCGTCAGCCCTACGTGCCTTCCAGAAGGGGTATGAGTCGGTGCGGCCCCTGTCGGACGCCGAGCGTCAGGCCCTGCCGGAACTGGGCGCGGCGGCGGCGGTGCGCTTCACCCTGACGCGCCTGCATGACCGGCTGTTCCACGACCCGGCCAATCTGGTCACGCCCAAAGATCCGACGCCCTTCTTCCGGCGGCTGGACTACTGGAAGGCGGCGGAGCCGGCTTAGGTCTCACATCCGGGCCAGCATCCATACGGCCATGGCGATCATCATCAGGTTCTCGGTCAGCGACAGGAAGCCGAGCGGAACCTTGCTGTCCCCGCCGACGCAGGCGCACTTCAACTCGCGCCTGTCGATATAGACGGCCTTGAACACCGAGGCGGCGCCGATGCCGCCGATGAAGAGGGCGACGGGCGCGGATAGCCAGGTGAGGGCGTGGGCGGTCATCAGCACCCCCGCGCCCGTCTCCGCGAAGGGGTAGACCCAGCCGTAGGGAACCCAGCGCCGCGCCAGAAGGTCGTAGTTCAGGAACATGGTGGCGAAGCCGTCCAGGTTCTGCAGCTTCAGCATGCCCAGGACGCACATGCTGAACGAGATGAACCACTCAATCGTCCGGCCGGTCAGCGGCGCGCCGTAGGCGGCATGGCTGGCGGCCAGCGCCGTCAGAGCCGTGACCGCGAAGACGACCAGAACGGGCGTATAGCTGGTCGCCTCGGGGTCGCGCACCCGAAGCCCGAAAAAGCGACGCAGGTCGTCGAACCCGCCGATGCGGCGCCCGTCGATGAAGGTCTGCGGCGTGGTTTTCACCCCATGCTCGGCCTTGAAGGCGTCGGTCGCTTCGCGGGTCTCCAGCCAACGGTCATCGACCTGATAACCTTTGGAATTCAGCAGGTGTCGCGCTCTCAGGCCCCAGGGGCAGACATGATCGGGCATGACCATGCGATAGAGGACAGCGACGGGACGTGTGTTGCGAGGCATCGGCGTCTCCTTCGCCGATGACAACGAACCAGGACGGTTCAGGCTCCTTCGGGGATGGCCCTACCCGGCGAACCTCTTCACCGCCGCCAGGGCCGCTTCGGGCGTGTTCTCGATCACCGTCAGCCGCTCGGGACGGTCGCCCAGGGCGCGGATGACGGGGGCCGGTTCCGGCTCGGCGCCGATGACGTCCGAGACGAAGGCGCCGAACTTGGACGGGTGGGCCGTGGACAGGGCGACGATGGGCGCGCCGTTGCGGTCCAGGCGGCGCGCGGCGGCCAGGGCGACGGCCGTGTGCGGGCAGACGACGCGGCCCCAGGTTGCATGGGCGTGGGCGATCTCGGCCTTTGTCGTCGCCTCATCGACCGATACGGCCGAAACCTCGGCGCGTAGGGCGGCCAGCAGGTCGGAGGGCAGGGTGACGGCCCCCTCGCGCGCGAAGGTTTCGAACACGGCGCGGGTCGTCTCGGCGTCGCGGCCGGACGCTTCATACACCAGACGCTCGAAGTTGGACGGCGCCTGCACGTCCATCGACACGCTGCCGCTCTTGACCGCCGGGCGACGGGCGTAAACGCCGTCGTTGATGGCGCGGGCCAGGGCGTCGTTCTGATTGACGGCGGCGACGAAGCCGGCGGCGGGCAGGCCCATCTTCCTGGCGGCGATCCCGGCGAAGGCGTCGCCGAAATTGCCGGTCGGCACCACGAAGGTCGCGGCTTGGCCCAGTTGGGCCGTGGCCGAGACGTAATAGGGAATCTGGCCCGCCAGACGGCCCCAGTTGATCGAGTTGACCGAGGACAGACGGCCCTGTTCGCGCAAAGATTCCTCGGCCAGCAGCCCCTTCACCAGACGCTGGCAGTCGTCGAAGTCGCCGCGCACGGCCAGGTTCAGGACGTTGTCCGCCTCGACCGTCGTCATCTGCTTGCGCTGCACCGGCGAGACGCGGTCCAGCGGGTGCAGGACGATCAGCTTGATGCGCTCAGCGCCCGCGAAGGCGCGCACGGCGGCGGCGCCGGTGTCGCCGCTGGTGGCGGTCAGCAGGGTCAGGGTCTCGCCCGTCGCGGCCAGGGCCTCGTCCGACAGGGCGGCGACCAACTGCATGGCTAGATCCTTGAACGCCGCCGTGGGGCCGTGGAACAGTTCGAGCACGAACAGGCCGGGCTCCAGCTCGACCAGCGGCGTCACCAGCGGATGGTCGAAGCCCTTGGTCAGGCGTTCCAGAGCGCGGTCCAGCGCGCCTGCAGGCAGGGCGTCGCCGATGAAGGGCGCTATAGCAGCCTTGGCGATCTCGGCGTAGCCGCGGCCGGGACGTGTCGCGTCGGCGGGCAGGGAGGGCCAGGCCTGCGGCATGTAGAGGCCGCCGTCCGGCGCGATGCCGCGCAACAGGGCGTCGCTGAAGCGGGTGGGAGCGGCGTCGCCGCGCGTCGAGATGTAGCGATCAGGGGAGGTCGTCATATCGGGGTCGTTTCTATCCGCGATCCGGCGCTTCGTCATGATTATTTTGCGTATGCGAAAGGAATTTTCGCGCCGTGACGCAACAACCTGGCTCAGTCGACGACGGACGTGCGCCTTGATCACGCGGCGCCGGAAAAGGGGCTGGCGTCGCGCGGCCGCCCGGTTCATGTCAGACGAATGAACCGCCGTACCCTTCTCATTCGCGCCGGGGCCGTCGCCGCCGCCGTCGGCGGCGGGCTGTGGCTGAAGGATCATGTGCTGTGGCGGCGACCCAGCGTGACCTTCGGCGCCGACGGGACGAGCGGCTGGTTGGGTTTCGTCGCGCCACGGACCCTGTTGCCGACGGTGCGGGTGCGGCTGGCGGGGCGGGAGTTGACCGCCCTGATTGACAGCGGGGCGCAGTATTCGGTGGTCGATCGACGGCTGGTGGCGGAGCTGGGGCTGGACGACCTCTTCGACATGCCGCTGATCGCCTATGGCGTGGACGGGCGCCCCCAGATGGGGCGAGGCGTGACGCTGGATCTGGCGGTAGGGACGGCGCGCGTGGGGCGTCTACGCGCGGGCATACTGGACCTGGGACCGTTGGGGGGCGACGAGGGATTGGGCGCGCCGCTGATCCTGGGCCAGGATCTGCTGATGGAGGCGGCGCTGGAGATGGACCTGCGTCGACGGCGATTGCGGCTGCTCGACGAGGCCCGGACGGCGCTGGCGCCCGCCTATCGGCCCTTGCCCGTTCGGCGCTCGGGCACGGCTCTGATCGCCGAGGTCGTGGTCGAGGGCGCGCTGGTCAGGGCGGTGGTGGACACCGGCTCGTCTTCGCTTCTGGCGCTCAGCGACGAGGCGGCGCGGACCGCGGGCCTGCTGGACGGACGGCCCGAGCAGTCGGGGTCCAGCATCGTCCTGGGCGGGGTGGCCAGGACGCGGATGGTCCGGGCGCAAAGCGTGGCGCTGGGCGGCGAGGCGTGGCGCAATGTGGCGACCGCCGTCTACGCCGGCCGGGCGCTGCCCAACTACCCCGAAGCCCTGCTGGGCATGGAGGCTTTCGCCGGGCGGAACGTTATTATGAATTTGGGCGACGGACGGCTGCACCTCGCGCCGTTGATGGATGTGACCATTGTTTAGTTTTGATAGGTTTCCATCTGAAAAATCTGTTTCATCCGCGACCTGAAGGGGGATAAGCGGCCCGTATGACCGCCCCGCCGCCTCGCATGACATCAGTGTCGCCCAATCAACGTCTGGAGAGCCTGGATCTCCTGCGCGGGTTCGCCCTGTGCGGCATCCTGTTGGTCAACATCATGATGATGGGCGGACTCTGGGGGCAGTATCATCCGGAGTTGCCGCCGACCCTGGCCAATCCCGACTGGTCGGCGTGGATCATCCAGCACCTGTTCGTGCAGGGCTCGATGCGGGGCCTGTTCACCCTGCTGTTCGGGGCGGGGATGCTGCTGATCACCCTGCGCGGCGAAGACGGGCGCGGGACGATCCAGGCGGCCGACGTCTACTTCCGGCGTTGTATGGCCTTGTTGGCGCTGGGCGTGTTCAACGCCACCGTCCTGCTGTTTCCGGGGGACATTCTCTATGTCTACGGCCTGTCGGGATTCTTGCTGTTCGTCTTTCGCGCTGTTCGGCCGCGCACGCTGATCGCCCTGTCGGCCGCTCTGCTTCTGCTATTGACGCTCGAGTCGGCCGTGGTCGGCGCCTATCAGGCCATGGAGGCGCGACGCGGCGCTGAGCTGGCCAGTCAGGTCGAGACCGGGGCCGCCCTGTCGGTCGAGGACGCCGAGGCGTTGAAGCTCCATGTCCGCGCGCGAGAGGCGCAGACCCTGACGCCCGAGACCATCGTCGAGGAAACGGCCGCACGCACGGGAAGCGTCGTCGGTCTGCTGAAATGGAGCGTGCGGACCTGGCTGGACTATGCAGCGTCCAGCTACACCATCACCCTGGTCATTGAATCGGTCGCCTTCATGCTGCTGGGCATGGCGCTCTTCAAGCTGGGGGTGTTGGGCGGGGCGCGTTCGCTCGGATTTTATCTGGCGCTGGCCGGGGGCGGTTACGCCCTGGGTCTGGCGGTCAACGGCACCCAGGCCGTGATGTTGTGGACCAGCCAGTTCTCGTCCGAGTCCTGGACGGCGCAGACCAGCTATGAACTGGGTCGCTGCGCCATGACCCTGGGGCACGTCGGCCTGCTTCTGTCGTTGTGGAAGATGAACGCGCTCGGCTTCGTGGGGCGCGCCTTGAGGAATCTGGGGCGCATGGCCCTGACCAACTACCTGGCCCAGTCGGCGATCGCGGGCCTGCTGTTCTATGGCCTCAACCTGTGGGGCAGGCTGGACTGGTGGGGCCTGTGGGGTGTGGCGGCGGGCATCTGGGTGTTACAGATGGTTTTCAGCGCCCTGTGGCTGGTGCGGTTCAACATGGGGCCGCTGGAATGGGCGCTGCGATGGTTCGCCTATGGACGGCCCTCGCCCCTGAGGCGCGCGAAGGCCGCCTGACGTTTCGGGTTTAAAGCTGGGCGAAGGTGTCGCAGGCGGCGGGGTCGCCGGTCTGATAGCCGCGCTGCAGCCACTCGACCCGCTGGGCCGAAGAGCCGTGGGTGAAGCTTTCCGGCGAGACGCGGCCGCCGCCGCGGCGTTGCAGGGCGTCGTCGCCGATGGCCTGGGCCGTCTTCATGCCTTCCTCCAGATCGCCCGGCTCCAGCGCCACCTGGCCGTTCGACACGGCGGCGGCGTTGCTGGCCCAGACCCCGGCGTAACAGTCGGCCTGAAGCTCCAGAGCGACGGAGTAGCGGTTGCCCTCGGCCTGCGACCGCGCCGATTGCTGGGCGCGCTGCACCTGCGCGCTGGCGCCGGTCAGGGTCTGGACGTGGTGGCCGAACTCATGGGCGATGACATAGGCCTTGGCGAAGTCCGCGCCGGACGCGCCCAGCTTGCTTTCCATCTCGCGCCAGAAGCTCAGGTCCAGATAGACCTTCTGATCGGCCGGGCAGTAGAAGGGCCCCATCGCCGCCTGGCCGTAGCCGCAGCCGGTCTGGGTGCCTTGCTCATACAGGACAGTGGTCGGCGGCGTGTAGCCGCGCAGCTTGGTCTTCCACACGTCGTTGATGTTGGAGCCGACGACTTCGACGAATTGGCCGTCCTGATCCTCGGGCGAGCCCATCTGGCCCTGCTGCTCGGCCTGACCGGCGCCGCCGAACTGGCTGGCCAGCTGCTGGGTGGTGTTCGGGTCGATGCCGAAGACGAAATAGCCGATGGCCGCCAGCACCAGCACGCCGATGCCGCCGCCCGCGACTGCGCCGCCGCCCATGCCGCGTCGGTCTTCGATCCCGCCGCCGCGCCGTCCGCCCTGCCAACGCATCTGTCGCTCTCCGCTTTCGTCGTCTGCTCCGAAGCTAGGCTGAAACGCAGGCGCAGGTGAAGAGATGCAAATGTAACGCTGTGGTTCAGTGCGGCGGGCGGCTCAGCCAGGCGTCGATCTCCGTCACGCCGGGCGCGGTCTGGTCGAGCGGCGGCGTCAGGGTCGCCGGCTCGGGCAGGGCGGCCGGGCGCGGCGCATAGGCCGTCGCAGGCGGCGTCGCTGGGGCCGGCGACCGCGCGGCTTCAAGCCGCTGCAATGTCTGACTGGTCTGAAGCCTCATTCGGGCGGCCTCGGCCTCACGCTGGTCGGCCTGAAGGCGCAGACGCTCCATGGCCTGGGCGTGCTGCTCGGCGCGGGCGATGTGGGGGTCGTAACCCGCGGGGGGAGGGCCGGGCCAACCGGACCAGGTCTGGGCGCTCGTCGCCAAGGGCGCGGCGCAGAACAGCAGGGTCAGGGCGAACAAGCGCGTCATGCCCATACAGATGGGTGTGTTACGCCTCGCCGCCAAGCGAGGCTTTTCGCGGTTCAGATCGCGAAGCTGACGCCGCAACCGCAGCTGGAGGCGGCGTTTGGATTGCGGATCACGAACTGGGCGCCTGCCAATTCATCCACAAAGGCGATCTCGGAATCCTTCAGGAAGGGGATGGAGACCGGGTCGATCACCACGGCCTGCCCGTCGCGACGCACCACCAGATCGTCGGCCTCGGGACCGTCGACCAGCTCGAAGCGATACTGGAAGCCTGAGCAGCCGCCGCCGTCGACGGCGACGCGCAGCAGGACCGGCTTGCCTTCCGCCTCGGACAGCTTGGCCAGACGGCGCGCGCCGCTTTCGGCCAGGACAATGCCCTCGGGCGACCGGGTTGCGACCGACAGCGACAGGTCGCGGACTGATTCTGTGGATTGGACGGTGCTCACGGCCCTCTATATGAGGGGCCGACAGGCGTTCGCAAAGGCCTGTCGCCATCACGAAGTGCTGCCGTCTTGAGCCTGCCCCGCGCCCCCTATGCTGAAAACCACGCCGCCAGCCGCGGCCGTCATATTTTCGAGCCTGCCAGCCGCACCCGCACCGCCTTCGCCCGCGACCGCGATCGCATCATCCACGCCACCGCCTTCCGCCGCCTGAAGGAGAAGACGCAGGTCTTCGTGGCGCATGAGGGCGACCACTACCGCACCCGGCTGACGCACAGCCTTGAGGTGGCGCAGATCGCCCGGTCGCTGGCCCACGCCCTGCGGCTGGACGACGATCTGGCCGAGACGGTCGCTCTGGCCCACGACCTGGGCCACCCGCCGTTCAGCCATGCGGGCGAGGACGAACTGCACGAACAGATGAAGGCGTTCGGCGGCTTTGATCACAACGTCCAGAGCTTCCGCGTCGTGACCGAGCTGGAGATCCGCTATCCCGGCTTTCCCGGTCTGAACCTCAGCTGGGAGACGGTCGAGGGCGTGGTCAAGCACAACGGCCCGGTGGCGCATCTGCTGTCGGACCCGGCGTGGAAGGCGGTCGCCGCCTATGCGCCGGGCGGGGCGGCCGACTGGGACTTGCGTCTGGGCACCTTCGCCTCGCTGGAAGCCCAGTGCGCGGCCATCGCCGACGACATCGCCTATAACAACCACGACGTGGACGACGGGGTGCAGGCAGGGCTGTTCAGCCTGTCCGATCTGGCCGACGTGCCGCTGATCGGACGCTGTATCGCCAGTGCGCGCGCCGACTGGCCCGACATCGACGAGCGGATGCTGCGGCTTGAAGCCGTCCGCCGCATGATCGGTGTCATGGTCGATGACGTTCTGGCCGAGACGGAGGCCCGTCTGGCCAAACACCGCATCGAGACGGTCGAGGACGTCCGCAACGCGCCGGAGACTTTGGTGCAGTTCTCAAGCGGCATGATGGCGGAACTGGCGGTGCTGCGCCGCTTCCTGTTCGAGCGGATGTATCGCCATTACCGCGTCAACCGGACCCGCAGTCAGGCGCGCCGGGTGCTGGCCCAGCTGTTCCAGCTGTTCATGGCCGAGCCGGAGGTCATGCCGCCGGAATGGCAGGCCTCGGCCCTGACCGACGACCGGGACGCGCGGGCGCGGGCGGTGTGCGACTACATCGCCGGTATGACAGATCGTTACGCTATCGAGGTCCATCGCAAGCTGTTCAGCCTCGACCTCGCCCTCGATCTGTGATTCGAGAAGGGCTTCACGGCGCGTTAGACTGAGCGCCGACGCGCGCCGATTCGCGCGCGTGTCCCACGACCATCAAGGCGCGACCCAATGTCCTACGACGACGATCACCGAGGCAATCCCAACGCCGGGCCCAACGCCGGCCGCGATCGGGGCGCCTATACGCCGCCGACCGACGACGACCTGCCCTTCACCCGCGGCGGCTATGACCCGCGCCGGGCCCCGGCCGCCAAGTCGCCGCCGATCACCCTGATCATCAGCGCCGTCGTCCTGCTGCTGCTGATCGTGGCGGTGGTGGTCTTCTATCGCTCGGGCGTGCGCTCCTCGACGGACGCGCCGCCCGCCGTCGGCACGCCGGTCGAGAGCATGAAGGTCGAGGCCCCGCTGGACGCCCAGCCGGTCGACCCGGAAGCCGACATCCGCGTCTATCGCGACGGCGGCGCCCCGACCGACGCCGCGCCGACCTTCACCCCCGGCCCGGAGGAGGTGCTGCCGCGCCCCGCGCCGACGACCCCGGCCGCGCCGGTCGAATCCTCGACCCTGCCGCCCGCCGCGCCCGCGCCGGCGACCAAGGCTCCGGCCGCGCCTGCGCCCGCAACCCCCGCTCCGGCGACCAAGGCTCCGGCGCCGGCTCCCGCGCCCGCTCCGGCCGCGACGGGCGGGTCGTCGGGCGTGCAGATCGGCGCCTTCTCCTCGACCGCCATCGCCGACCGCGAATACGCCGCCGTCGCCGCCCGCTTCGGCCAGTACGCCTCGGGCGCCGAAAAGCGCGTGCAGGAAGTCACCGCCGCCAACGGCTCGACCGTCTACCGCACCACCTTCACCGGCATGAGCCGCGACCGCGCCGTCGCCTTCTGCAATGCGCTGAAGGCTGCGGGCCGCGACTGCATCGTCCGCTAAGGATCGCGCAAGCATGACCTCCGCCGCCATCTACGGCTGTTCCGGACACCGGCTGACGGCGGAGGAACGCGCCTTCTACGCCGAGGCCAGGCCCTGGGGCTTCATCCTGTTCCGCCGCAATGTGGACAGCCCCGAGCAGGTCAAGGCGCTGGTGTCCGAACTGCGCGACAGCGTGGGCCGCGACGACGCGCCCGTTTTGATCGATCAGGAGGGCGGCAGGGTCCAGCGCCTCGGCCCGCCGCACTGGCCGAAATATCCGCCCGGCGCCGCCTATCTGAGGGCGACCAACGACCCGGCGGCGGCGCGCGAACTGGTGCGTCTGGGGGCGCGGTTGATCGCCCATGACCTGCGCGAACTGGGCATCACCGTCGACTGCGTGCCGGTGCTGGACGTGCCGGTGCCGGGCGCCCACGACATCATCGGCGACCGCGCCTATGCTCAGGATCCGGCGACCGTGACCCAGCTGGGCCGCGCCGCCGCCGAAGGCCTGCTGGCGGGCGGCGTCCTGCCGATCATCAAGCACATTCCCGGTCATGGCCGCGCCTTCTCGGACAGCCACCACGACCTGCCGGTGGTCGAGACGGCGATCGAGGAGCTGGACGCCTGGGACTTCGCGCCGTTCAAGGCCCTGTCGGACATGCCGATGGCGATGACGGCTCACGTCGTCTTCACCGCCGTTGACGCCAAGCGCCCGGCCACCACCTCGAAGAAGGCCATCCGCCTGATGCGCGAGCGGCTGGGCTTTTCCGGCCTGATCCTGTCGGACGACCTGTCGATGCAGGCCCTGTCGGGCACGCTGACCGAGCGCGCCGAGCAGTCGTTGAAGGCAGGCTGCGACGTCGTGCTTCACTGCAACGGCGACCTGAAGGAAATGGCCGCCGTCGCCGACGGAACGAAGAAGCTGAAGGGCGAGGCCAAACGCCGCGCCGAGGCTGCGCTGAACCGCATCGTCCGCGCGCCCGAGCCGCTGGACGTCGCCGAGGGCCGCGCTCGGCTGGAGGCGGCGCTGAACGGCCGCTTTGACGCCGCCAAAGGGCCGGACGTGGGCGAGGCGCAGACCTGAATGGCGGGGGAGGGCGCATGAGCGAGGCCTTCCAGCCGAATCTCGACTTCACCGCCGTCGAACAGGTCGAGGCGCAGGAGGCCTTTGTCGTCGATCTGGAGGGCTATGAAGGCCCGCTGCACGTCCTTCTGGCCCTGGCGCGGACGCAGAAGGTGGACCTGCTGAAGCTGTCCATCACCCGTCTGGCCGAACAGTATCTGGCCTTCGTGCATGAGGCGCGACGGCGCAACTTCGCGCTGGCGGCCGACTACCTCGTGATGGCGTCGTGGCTGGCCTATCTGAAGTCGCGCCTGTTGATCCCGCGCAATGAAAAGGACAAGCCGGAGGAGCCTCCGGCCGAAGAGATCGCCGCCGCCCTGGCCTTTCGCCTGCAAAAGCTGGAGGCCATGCGCACGGCGGTGGAGGCCATCACCAGCCGCCCGCAGCTGAAGCGCGACGTCTTCACGCGCGGCGACCCGCAGGCGACGGTCATTATCCCGTCCGACCGGGTGGACGCCAGCCTCTATGAGCTGATGAGCGCCTATGTCGCCCAGCGCCGCCGCGAGGAACGCCGCAAATACGCCCCCGGTCAGCGGGTCGAGGCCTTCCAGCTGGAGGCCGCGCGCGACTGGCTGCGCGAGATCATGCCGCGCCTGGCCGAGTGGACGCCGCTGGAGCGTGTCGCGCCGCAGAAGCCGGAGGGGCAGGAAGGCCCCAGCCAGGCCAGCTATACGGCCTCTACCCTGTCGGCCAGTCTGGAGCTGGTGAAGGAGGGCGGCATGGACATCCGGCAGGAGCGGCCATTCGACGCGGTGTGGCTGAAGCGCAGAGGGCTGGGGCAGCCGTTGGAGCTGACGCCGTGACCCTCGACTTCACCCCGGATCACCTCGAGATCGAACGCCGGGTCGAGGCGCTGCTGTTCGCCGCCGCCGCGCCGCTGTCGCTGGCCGAGATCGCGCGTCGTCTGCCCGAGGGCGCCGACGTCGGCGGGGCGCTGACCGCCCTGCAGCAGCGTTATCAGGGACGCGGGGTCGAGCTGGACTGCGTGGCCGAGCGTTGGCGGTTCCGCACGGCGCCCGACCTTGGCTTCCTGATGACCGAGGAGCGCGAGGAGCCGCGCCGCCTGTCCAAGGCCGCGCTCGAGACCCTGGCCATCATCGCCTACCACCAGCCCTGCACCCGCGCCGAGGTCGAGAGCGTGCGCGGCGTCTCCCTGTCCAAGGGGACGCTGGACCTGCTGCTGGAGATGGACTTCGTGCGCCTGCGTGGGCGTCGCCGCACGCCGGGGCGGCCGGTGACCTACGCCACGACCGACCGCTTCCTCGAGCATTTCAGCCTCGCGAGTCTCTATGACCTGCCGGGCGTGCAGGAGATGAAGGCGGCGGGCCTGCTGGATCTGTCCATGCCGGTCGGTTTCGAGGTGCCCGATCCCTCGCGTGCAGGCGACGACGAAGGCGAGGATCTGCTGACCGGGCTGGACGACGCGGCGCCCGAGTTCGCTCAGGATTTCGTCAGCGAGGACGAAGAGTCGCAACCTTGATGGGGACGGATCGTCGCGCCCCCAAGAAGCGTCGGAAAGTCATGGACTTAAGTCCAAGGCGCGCCGCCTTGACCTGAGGCCCTCTCGCCTATAGGTTCCGCGCCGAAATTCAGACCCGTTCCGGCCCTGCGCCGGGCGCTGAGCGAACAGGCCCATGTCCCCGACGAAGGAATCGCGCGAAGAGGCGATCAAACGCCTCCACGAAAGCGCATCCGCATTGGAGGCGAAGGTTCAGGCGGATAAGTCCGTCGATGTCGCCGCGCAAAAGGTCGTCGGCCAGGCCTATCGCATCATCGCCGAACTGCTCGGGGGGGTGCTGATCGGTCTTGCAATAGGTTTTGGCGTCGACCGGTTGTTCGGGACGACGCCGATGGGCGTTGTAGGCGGGGTTCTTCTGGGCTTCGCCTTATCGGTTTATATGGCGCGCCGCACAGCCAACCGGCTGATGGCGCAGGCCAAGGCGGCGGGTTTGCCTCAACAAGGCGAACCTATCGTCGAGGCTGACGAAGAAAACAGGGAACGATAGGCTTTATGGCCGGTCCGATTGAACAATTTGAGGTCAAGCCGCTCGTAGAGTTCGGCACGGTCAATGTTCCCGTCTTGGGCGAGCAGGTGATCGCCATCACCAATTCGCATGTGGCCATGACCATCGCCTTCGTCGGCGTGGTGGGCTTCCTGTCGCTGGCGACCTCGGGCGCCAAGGTGGTGCCGGGCCGGATGCAGGCGGCGGGCGAAAGCCTGTTCGGCATGGTCGACAACCTTGCCAACTCCATCATCGGTCACGAGGGCCGGAAGTATTTCCCCTTCGCCTTCACCGTGTTCCTGATGGTTCTGTCGATGAACCTGCTGGGCATGTTCCTGACCTTCACCGCCACCTCGCAGTTGGCTGTGACGGCGACCCTGGGTCTGATCTCCTTCCTGACCGTCGTCGTGATCGGCTTCGCTAAGAATGGCGTCGGAATGCTCAAGCTGTTCTGGCCGTCGAGCGCGCCGCTGGCGATCCGTTGGGCTGTGGGCCTGATCGAACTGGCCTCCTTCCTGCTGCGCCCGGCCACCCTGGCCCTTCGTCTGTTTGGCAACATGCTGGGCGGTCACGTGGCGCTGAAGATCTTCGCCCAGTTCGTCGTTCAACTGGGCGCTGTGGCCATCGTCACGGGCGGTCTGGCCTACGCCTTCATCCCCGTGGCGGCCCTGTCGCTGGGCATGGTCGTGGCGATGACGGCGCTCGAGTTCCTGGTGGCCTTCCTTCAGGCCTTTGTTTTCACCGTTCTGACCTGCATCTACCTTAACGATGTGGTCAACCTGGGCGACGGCCACTAAGGCTAGAGCTCAGTTCGTAACCCTACCCTCCAACGCTCCAAGAAATTAGGAAATCATCATGGACGCTGAAGCCGCTAAGTACATCGGCGCCGGTCTGGCCACCCTCGGCATGATCGGCTCGGCCCTGGCCGTCGGCAACATCTTCGGCAACTTCCTGGCCGGCGCCCTGCGCAACCCGGCCGCCGCCGCTTCGCAAGTCGGCAACCTGTTCGTCGGCGCGGCTCTGGCCGAAGCCCTGGGCATCCTGGCCTTCGTGCTGGGCGTCCTGATGATCTTCGGCTGATCCCAGCCTACGATCTCTCAGAATTGGCGGCGCGCGGGCCTGTCCTGTGCGCCGCTGTCCTGATCTAGCGAAGACGGTTCATGGCCAGCACACCCACACTTGACGTTCAGACCCCGGCGCCGGGCGATCTCCATGCGGAGACGCAGGCGGCGGCCGAGCATGGCTCGGGCGGTCTGCCCCAGTTCGAATTCCAGCACTGGGCGGGCCAGATCGGCTATCTGCTGATCCTGTTCGTCCTTCTGTACGTCCTGGTCGCCAAGGTCTTCGCCCCGCGTCTGCGCAAGGTCATGGACGAGCGCGCCGACACGATCGACAGCGCCATCGCCGCCGCCCGCTCGGTCCAGACCGAAGCGGCCGCTCAGGCTGAAACCGCCCGTGCCGAGGTCGAAAAGGCCCGCGCCGACGCCCGCGCGACCGCCGTGGCCGCCAAGCAGCGCGTCACCGAAGAATTCAACGCCCGCCTGGCGGCGGACGAAGCCGTGGTCAACGTGCGCATCGCCGAGGCCGAAGGCGCCATCGCCAAGACCCGTGACGCCGCCATGGCGAACGTCACGATCATCGCATCGGACGCGGCGGGCGCCATGCTCGAGCGTCTGACCGGCTCGAAGGCGTCAGACGCCGAACTGGCCGCCGCGATCAAGGGAGCCGCCTGATATGCCCGCCTTCTTGACCGGTCATTTCTACGATTTCGCCAATCCTGAACTGTGGGTCGCGATCGGCCTGCTGATCTTCATCGCCATCGTGGTGATGGCGGGCGTGCCCAAGCTGGTTGCGACCAACCTGGACGCCAAGGCCGCCAAGATTCAGGGCGATCTGGACGAGGCCGCCCGCCTGCGCGCCGAAGCCGAAGCCATGCTGGCCCAGATTCGTCAGGAGAAGGCCGAGGCTGAAGCTCAGGCCGCCGACCTGCTGGCCACCGCCGAAGCCGACGCCAAGCGTCTGGAAGCCGACGCCAAGGCGCGCATCGAGGAATCGACCGCCCGCCGTCAGGCCCTGGCCGAGCGCCGCATCGCCCAGGCCGAGGCGGAGGCCACCCAAGAGGTCAAGGCTGCGGCCGCCGACCTGGCCGCCAAGGCCGCGCACCAGATCCTGGCCGCCCGCATCGCCGGCTCCAAGACGGACGCGCTGATCGACCAGGCCATCGCCCAGATCGGCGGCAAGCTGAACTGATCGCTTCGGCGAACAGGCCTAGCCCCGAAAAGCATCAGGCCCCGCCGGCGACGGCGGGGCCTTTTTGCTGGTCCGAAATCCTGTTGTCGGGACGGAGGACGGTCAGTGGGCGGGGGCGGCTCCAATCGGAGCTGCGCCGCGTTTCTCGCGCTCGACCAGGCGATAGTAGACGTTGCCCAGGACGGCGCCGAAGACCATGTGCAGCGCCAGCAGCCAGCCGATGGTGCCGAAGCCGGACGAGCCGGTGAAGGTCCGATAGTCGCCCACCATGGTGAGGAACAGCATCATCGCCACCCAGGCTCCGACGGCGAAGACGATGCCCTTGGTGATCGGCGTGGCGGTGGGCAGTCGCGGATAGACGACGCCGAACAGCGACCCAAGCACGAAGGTGCCCATCAGCAGGTGGATCACCCAACCGGCCGCCATATTGCCCGGCATGCCGAACATCTGGGCGATGATCCCCGGAAAGGGATCGAACATGTGATTGAGGAACAGGTTGGCTATTTCAAGCACGGAAACCGCAACCGTAGCGACGAAGCCGGCGATGATTCCCTTTTTTACGCGTGACATCATGTGAACAGCGCCTCCCAACGCATTCAACTTCGAGACTACGCAAGGCGGAGCATACGCCGATCCGCGCGGATGCGGCGTGAACCTCGTTCACATTCCCGTGTTTGCCTTAGCTTGGCCTTTATCGCCGGAAGGCGCGCCAGGCGCGGCGCAGCCGACGACGGAATCGCGCCAAGGGACGGCGGCGGCGACGCAGCACCATCTTTTCGGCGCGCAGGGTCTGTTGCCAGAAGACGGGGGCGATCTCGGGCTTTTTGCGCATCAGGCGGCGGAAGGGATAGACCCATTTCGGCCGGGCGCGCTGGGCGCGGATGAACTGCCGCTTGGCCCACCAGGAGTTGCGCAGGACGATGACGAGACCCAGGGCGATGACCGGCACGCCGCCGGGGCCGGGCAGGGGGGCGATTAATATGCCCAATACGATGATGAGGAAACCGACCGCCATCAGCGCCAGGCGACGCAGACGCCGCGCCAGCCCCGGACGGGGCGGCGGAGGCGGGCGCAGCGAGGGCAGGACCAGGGTCACGGGGGCGGCGTCTCGAACAAGGGTTCGGCCAAGGAGGGCCGACGATCAGTAAACGCACGAGACAAGGCCGAAAGGCGGCGTCGCCATGACGCTTTCGTAAGTCGCCCCAGAAATACAGAACGCCGTGTCCCGAAAGACACGGCGTTCCTTGTGCTCAGGCTTGTTCCGCCCGGATCAACCGGCGCGGTTGGAGCCTTCCGGCGCGGCCCAGCGCAGGCGCGGCGAGCGCGCGGCGCGGGTCTCGTCCAGACGCCGCAGGGGCGCATGGAAGGGCGCGCCCTTGAAGCGTTCCACGTCGCCCGCCTTGGCGGCGCCCGCCAGCAGGCGCATGGCCTCGATGAAGCGGTCCAGTTCGGCCTTGGACTCCGTCTCGGTGGGCTCGATCAGCATGGCGCCGTGGACGACCAGCGGGAAATACATGGTCATCGGGTGGAAGCCCTCGTCGATCATCGCCTTGGCGAAGTCGAGCGTGGTGACGTCCGTGCCCTTCAGCCATTCGTCGTCGAACAGGGCCTCGTGCATGCACGGACCGTCGGGGAAGGCGGGGCTCATCAGGTCTTCCAGACGGGCCTTGATGTAGTTGGCGTTCAGCACGGCGTCCTCGGCGACCTGACGCAGGCCGTCGGAGCCGTGGGACATCATGTAGCTGAGGGCGCGCACATACATGCCCATCTGGCCCTGGAAGGCGCACAGGCGGCCGAAGGCCTGTTCAGCTTCGTCTTCTTCACGCTCGACCAGCTTGTAGCCGTCGCCGGTGTTCACGACCCAGGGAGCGGGCGCGAAGGGGGCGAGGGCCTCCGACAGTACGACCGGACCGGCGCCCGGACCGCCGCCGCCGTGCGGCGTCGAGAAGGTCTTGTGCAGGTTGATGTGCATGGCGTCGACGCCCAGGTCGCCCGGACGCACCCGGCCGACTATGGCGTTGAAGTTGGCGCCGTCGCAGTAGAAATAGGCGCCCGCCTCGTGGGTCAGGCGGCTGATCTCCAGAATGTCGCGCTCGAATAGGCCGCAGGTGTTCGGGTTGGTGACCATGATGGCCGCCACGTCCGGGCCCAGCTTGGACGCCAGATCGGCCACGTCGACGCGGCCGTCGTCAGTCTGGGCCACTTCGACCACCGAATAGCCGACGAAGGCGGCGGTGGCCGGGTTGGTGCCGTGGGCCGAGGTCGGGACCAGCACCTTGCGGCGCTGCTCATGCTCGCCCTTGGCTTCGTGGGCGGCGCGGATGGCCATCAGGCCGCACAGTTCGCCGTGAGCGCCCGCCTTGGGCGACAGGGCCACCGCAGGCATCCCCGTCAGCGTCGTCAGCCAGTGGGCCAGTTGGTCCATCAGCTCCAGCGCGCCCTGCACCGTCGACTGCGGCTGCAGCGGGTGGATGTCCGAGAAGCCCGGCAGGCGCGCCATCTTCTCGTTCAGGCGCGGGTTGTGCTTCATCGTGCACGAACCCAGCGGATACAGCGCCAGATCGATGGCGTGGTTCTTCTGGCTCAGGCGCACATAGTGGCGCATGGCCTCGGGCTCGCTGAGGCCGGGCAGGCCGATCGGATCCTTGCGGACCAGATCGCCCAGATCCGAGCCGTTGCTGGCGGGTTTGGGCAGGTCGACGCCGGTCTTGCCCCAGCCTTCGCCTTCGAAGATCAGCGGCTCGTCCTGCAGCAGGCCGCGCCCGCCGGTCAGGGTGGCGGGCTTGTAGGACGCGTCCGAGGCGGCGTTCGGGGCGGTTGGGCGGCCGACAGTGTTCATGGTGCTCATGGTTCCAATCTCCCCTTAGGCGGCCAGAACCTTGGCGAGCGCACCCGCCAGGATCTGGATGTCGGCGTCCAGCGTCGTCTCGGTGGCGGCGACCAGCAGGACGTCGTCGAGGCCCGCATCCGGCGCCAGACGGCTGTAAGGCACGCCGCACAGGATGCCGTTGTCGGCCATGGTCTGAACGACTTCAGCGGCGTTCTTCGGCAGCTTGACCGCGAACTCATTGAAGAAGCGCGGGGTCAGGATCTCGACGCCCGGAATGGCGGCCAGAGCGTCGCGCGTGGCGACCGCCTTTTCGTGGTTCAGCAGGGCCAGCTGGCGCAGGCCCGTCTCGCCCAGCAGGCTCATGTGGATGCTGAACGCCAGGCAGCAGAGGCCCGAGTTGGTGCAGATGTTCGACGTGGCCTTGTCGCGGCGGATATGCTGCTCGCGCGTCGACAGGGTCAGGACGAAGCCGCGCTTGCCCTCGGCGTCCACCGTCTCGCCGCAGTAGCGGCCGGGCGTCTGGCGCAGCAGCTTCTCGCGGGTGGCGAACAGGCCGATGTAGGGACCGCCGAAGTTCAGGGCGTTGCCGATCGACTGGCCTTCGGCCGCGACGATGTCGGCGCCCATTTCGCCGGGCGACTTCAGCAGGCCCATCGACACGGCTTCCGTCACCACGACGATCAGCAGGGCGCCGGCGGCGTGGGCGGCCTCGGCGATCTTGGTCACGTCGGTGGCGGTGCCGAAGACGTTGGGGGTCTGGACGACGACGCAGGCCGTGTCCTTGTCGATGGCGGCGATGACGGCGTCTTCGGCGTCAACGGCGGCGGTCAGGGCTTCGGTCTCGACGCCGACGGCGTGGACCACGGTCTCGGTCGCCTTGACGTAGTGCGGGTGGACCCCGCCCGAGATGACGGCCTTGTTGCGGCGGGTCACGCGGGTGGCCATCAGCACGCCCTCGGCCATGGCGGTCGAGCCGTCATAAAGCGAGGCGTTGGCGACTTCCATTCCGGTCAGGTTCGCGACCTGGGTCTGGAACTCATACAGGTACTGCAGCGTCCCCTGCGCGATTTCCGGCTGGTAGGGGGTGTAGCTGGTCAGGAACTCCGACCGCTGGATCACATGGTCCACGGTGGCCGGGATGTGGTGCTTATAGGCGCCGGCGCCGCAGAAGAAGGGGACGGTTCCCGCCGTGGCGTTCTTGCTCGCCATGGCCGAGAGGGCGCGTTCGACCTCCAGTTCGCCCGCCACGCGGGGCAGGTCGACGAAGCCGTCGCGGCGCGCGGCCTGTGGCACGTCGACAAAGAGTTCGTCGATGGATTTGGCGCCGATGGCGGCCAGCATGGCCTCACGGTCGTCGGGCGTCAGGGGGAGGTAGCGCATTACAAGTCCTCGGCGGCATCCCGGAGGTCGCGCGGGGCGACGCTCCGGGAGCGCTTCAAGCGGCGGGGAATCCGGCGATCCCGGATCGGCGCGCCGCGCCGTCCGGGGACGACGGCGGGTCTTAGAGGGTGGTCAGGTAGGCGTCGTAGGCGGCCTGATCCATCAGGCCGTCCAGCACCGAGGCGTCGGACACCTTGATCTTGGCGAACCAGCCTTCGCCTTCGGGATCGGCGTTGACGGTTTCCGGAGCGTCGGCCAGGGCGGCGTTGCCCTCGATCACTTCGCCCGCGATGGGGGCGTAGACGTCCGAGGCGGCCTTGACCGATTCCACGACGGCGAAGCTGTCGCCGACCGAGACGGTCTTGCCCGCTTCCGGCGTTTCGACGAACACCACGTCGCCCAGGGCGTCAGCGGCGTGCTTGGAGATGCCGACCGTGGCGACGTCGCCGTCGAGGCGAACCCACTCGTGATCCTTGGTGAACTTCATCTTGGTCTTCCTCATGAAGCCTGTGGCCCAGGCCGTGTTTCAATGCTGGATCCTCGGCGGCAAGGCCGAGGCTGACGAAGGGAAGGCGTTACGCCTTCGGCTTCCGATAGTAGCGGGTCGCCACGAAAGGCGTGGCGATGACTTCGGCGGCGGCGGGACGGCCACGCACCAGGACTTTCAGGGTCGTGCCCAGCTCGGCGAAGGCCGGGGGGACGTAGCCCATGGCGATGTTGTGCCCCAGCGTCGGCGAGGGGCCGCCCGAGGTGACCTTGCCGATCACGGCGCCGTCGGCGTCGGCGATCTCGGCGCCTTCGCGGGCCGGGGCGCCTTCCTTGACGTGCAGGCCGACGCGGACGCGGGCCGGGCCGTCGGCCAGTTGCTTCAGGATGGTCTCGGCCCCGGCGAAGTCGGCGCGTTCCTTGCGCGACTTGGACAGGGCGAAGGTCAGGGCGGCCTCGACCGGGGTGGTCTCGGCGTCGATGTCGTGGCCGTGCAGCGGCAGACCGGCCTCCAGGCGCAAGCTGTCGCGCGCCCCCAGACCGACCGGCTTCACGCGCGCGTCGGTCAGCAGCAGGTTCCACACACGCTCTGCGGCGGCGGCCGGAACCGAAATCTCATAGCCGTCCTCGCCGGTGTAGCCCGAGCGCGAGACGATGCAGTCTTCGTCGAACAGACGGATGGTGCGGCAGTCCATGAAGCCCATGTCGCCCAGCGCCGGTTCGTGCTTGGCCACGACCTCGGCGGCTTCGGGCCCCTGGATGGCCAGCAGGGCGCGGTCCAGCACCTCCAGCTTGGCGTCGCCGAACAGATTGGCGCTCAGGAAGGCGAAGTCGGCGTCCTTGTTGCCCGCGTTGACGACGACGTAGAGGCCGTCCTCGAACGGCTTGCCCGCCATCAGGTCGTCCATGATCCCGCCCTGGCCGTTCAGAAGCAGGGAGTATTTCTGCTTGCCGGGCTTCACGATCGCATAGTCGCCGGGCACGAAGCGCTCGAACTGGGCGATGGCGTCGGCGCCGGTGATGCGCGCCTGACCCATGTGGGAGACGTCGAACAGGCCGGCGTGCTCGCGGGTCCAGCGGTGCTCGGCCAGCACCCCTTCATACTGGACCGGCATGTCATAGCCGCCGAAGCCGACCATGCGGGCGCCAAGCGCGCGGTGCGCGGCGTTGAGGGGGGTAGTCTTAAGGGCCTGATCGCTCATGGCGTCGCCTCCGGGTCGCGGGTTGCGGCGATAGCTCCGCCGTCGTCGCGCCCCCGCTGTCCTGAAGCCTGAGAGATTTCGACCGTTCCCTCCCAAGGGGCGGCCTTGCTCCGTCGGCGCGCCCTCGGATTCTTGACGACCCTTCGGCGACTTTCCAGCGTCCGTGCGCTTTCGCGGTCCTTTTGCCTGAGCGTTTCCGGGGCGGTTGCGCCTTCGGCTCCGGGCGCCGCGAACGGACCCGATCTCTCCCGCGAGAGCGTTCGACCTAAGGCCCCGACTCCGGCGCGAAGTCAAGCGGCGCCGGACTTGCCGCGATCGATCCGAGCGGCCATGAGGGGGGGAACCGCGCTTCGCCCACAGGATTTCAAGGACGACATGACCGCCCGCACCGATCTCGCCGCCCACCTCGCCTCCCTCGACCTGCCGCAGGGACTGGTCGAGACGCTGACGACGGCGGCCGCCGCCTGCGTCGAGATCCGTCAGGTGGTGGCGGGCGGCGCCCTGGTCGGGGCGCTGGGCGCGTCGGGCGCCGTCAATGTGCAGGACGAGGAACAGAAGAAGCTCGACGTCATCGCCAACGACATCCTGACCGAGGCGTTGCTGGCCAATCCGGCGGTGGCGGGCGTGGCGTCCGAGGAAATGGACACGGTGCAACCGGCGACCAATCCGGCAGGCGAATATCTGGTGCTGTTCGACCCGTTGGACGGCTCGTCCAACATCGACATCAATGCGCCGGTCGGCACCATCGTCTCGGTGCTGAAGGCGCCGTCGGCGACGCCGACCGAGGCCGACTTCCTGCAGTCGGGCCGTCAGCAGGTCGCGGCGCTCTACGCCGTCTACGCCGGTCAGGCCATGCTGGTGCTGACCACGGGCAAGGGGGTGGCGGGCTTCACCCTGGCGCCCGATGGCCGCTGGCTGATGACGCATGAGGACGTGCGCATTCCGGCGGATACGAAAGAGTTCGCCATCAACATGTCGAACCAGCGCCACTGGGCCGAGAGCGTCCAGCGCTATGTCGACGGCTGCCTGAAGGGCGCCGACGGCCCGCGCGGCAAGAATTTCAACATGCGCTGGGTCGCCGCCATGGTGGCCGACGTGCACCGCATCCTGATGCGCGGCGGCGTCTTCCTCTATCCGTGGGACAAGCGCGAGCCGAACAAGCCGGGCAAGCTGCGCCTGATGTACGAAGGCAACCCCATGTCCTTCCTGGTCGAGCAGGCGGGCGGCAAATCCACCACCGACGGCAAGCAGGCCATCATGGACGTGATCCCGACCGAACTGCACCAGCGGGTGCCGGTCGTGCTCGGCTCGGCCAACGAAGTCGACCAGATCGCGGCGGCCTGAGGCCATGCAGATCGCCGCTTCTGACGCCCTTCTGGTCATCGACGCCCAGAACGACTTCTGCGAAGGCGGCGCCCTGGCGGTTCAGGGCGGGGCGGCGATCATGCCCCTGATCAATCGGCTGGCCGAACGGTTCACGACCGTCATCGCCACCCAGGACTGGCACACGCCGGACCAGATCAGCTTCGCCTCCAACCACGCGGGCGCGGCGTCCTTCACGCAGATCGAGGTCGCCTACGGCCCCCAGATGTTATGGCCGGATCACTGCGTGCAGGGGACGCCGGGCGCGGACTTCCATCCCGACGCGGCGCCTGCCGTGACCAAGGCGCTGGCCGTGGTCCGCAAGGGCTATAATCCGGCGGTCGACAGCTACTCGGGCTTCTATGAGAACGACCACAGGACGGCGACCGGTCTGGCGGGGCTGCTGCGTGATCTGGGCGTAAAGCGCGTCTTCCTGTGCGGTCTGGCCTATGACTACTGCGTCCGCTTCACCGCCGAGGACGCGGTGCGCGAAGGCTTTGAAGCCGTGGTCATCGCGGACGCCTGCCGCGCCATCGCCCCGGAGACGGCGGCTGCCGCCAAGACCAGTTTCAGCGCGCTGAAGATCGCCGAGATCGCGGCCGCAGACCTGATCTCTCACTCATAAAAGTCCGCCTCGTCGGGGATGCGGGTGAAGGCGATCTTGGCGCCGATATAGTCGGGCAGGCCCGCCTTGGGGCCGATGCTGACCGTGTCCTTGCCATAGCGTTTGTTCAGCGCATCCAGCGCCTGCGACAGGCGTAAGGATGGCGCGTCGCCGCCCTGATCCGGGCCGATGTCGAACAGGTCGGCCTCAAAGGCGTCGCGCGCCGTCAGGCCGTGGACGCCGACGCCGACATAGCTCAACCGCCCGGCCTCCAGTTCCGGCTCGACCCGGCGCCACAGCGCGTCCAGCGCAGCCAGCAGGGCGAAGGTGTCCTGCGTCGGGGCGACGGCGCGGGTCAGGCCCGTCGTGTCCCAGCCGCGCTTGGTCACCTTCGGTCCCATGTCGAGATGCAGGCTGATGCCTGCGCCGGTCAGCCCCATCCGCCGCAGCCGCGCCCCGCACTTGACCATCAGCCGCCGCGCGACCGCCCGCGCCTTGTCCGGGTTGCGCATGGCCTGCGCCAGCACATGGCTGTGGCTGATGGAGGCGGGCGGTTTGACCGGCGTCGGCTCGCTGTCGAGACCGTGCAGGCCGCGCCAGATGCGCTCGCCCTCAATGCTGTTCCAGACCGCGCGCGCCTCCTTTGCCGACATGTTCCACAGGCCCGCCGTGTCCGTGACGCCCGCCGCGGCCAGCCTTTGCTGCATGCGCGAGCCGACGCCCGGATACTGCGACAGCGGCAGGTGCAGGATGGCGCCGGGCAGTTCGTCGGCGCGCAATATGGTCAGCCCGGCGGGCTTCTTCATGCCGCAGGCCGTCTTGGCCAGAAACCGCGACGGCGCCAATCCGATGGATGACCGCAGGCACTCTCCGACATTCTTCAGAATGCCCGCCTGAATGCGCCGGGCCAGGGCGACGGCGTTCGCCTCGCGGCGCTCCGGCCCGATCAGTTGGCACGAGCATTCGTCGATGGAGCCGACCTTCCACACCGGCACATGGCGGTCGATCTCGGCCATGATCTGCTTGTGGATCTGGACATAGAGGTCGGGCCGCGCCTCGGCGACGATCAGGCCGGGGCACAGGCGGCGCGCCTCGGCCACCTGCATCCCGGTGCGGACGCCGAAGGCCTTGCTCTCATAGCTGGCGGCGATGGCGCCGGTGTATTCGCTGATCGCCGGGCGGACGATGACGGGCTTGCCGCGCCAGTCGGGGTTCTGCTGCTGCTCGACGCTGGCGAAGAAGGCGTTCAGGTCGACGAACAACCAACGCAGCCCGGTGGGGTCTTCATCAGGCTGTCGGCCGGGGTGCTCCATGATGTGAACATATCAGGAACGTTGGGGCCGGGGGAGTCGGATGTGGGGTAATCGGCCTTCTTCTCTCCGCCGTCATCCTCGGGCTTGACCCGAGGATCCAGCGTTCCGCCAGCACGCCCTGTCCATCAGGCCGCGGCCCTATAAGCATCCTGCGTCCCGCAAAGGCCGCCCTGGATCCTCGGGTCAAGCCCGAGGATGACGGCAGTGGGGGAGGGATGACTCAGTTGGCCGCCGCGTAGGCGTCGACCTCGGCGATCCGCTCCGCCTTGTCGGCGTCGCTGAGGAAGCTGCCCTCAAAGCTGTTCTTGGCCAGTTGCGTCACCTGCTCGCGCGTCAGGCCGACCGCCTCGGCCAACTGGATATAGTTGGCGTTCACATAGCCGCCAAAGTAGGAGGGGTCGTCCGAGTTCAGGGTGACGTGCAGGCCCCGACGCAGCATTTCGGGGACTGGGTGGTCCTTCAGATCCCTGACCACGCACAGCTTCAGGTTCGACAGGGGGCAGACGGTCAGCGTCATCTGTTCGGCGGCCAGGCGGGCGATCAGGGCCTCGTCCTCCATCGAGCGGTTGCCGTGGTCCATGCGGTCGATGTGCAGCAGGTCCAGCGCCTCGCGGACGTATTCGGGCGGGCCTTCCTCGCCCGCATGGGCGCACAGCTTCAGCCCCAGGTCGCGCGCGGCGGCGAAGACGCGCTGGAACTTCGACGGCGGGTGGCCGACCTCGGACGAATCCAGTCCGACGCCGATGAAGTGATGCAGATAGGGCTTGGCGGCCTCCAGCGTGGCGAAGGCTTCGTCCTCGCTGAGGTGGCGCAGGAAGCTGAGGATCAGGCCGCTGGTGACGCCCAACTCGCTCTTCGCGCGGTCCATGCCCGCGATCAGGCCCTCGACCACGACGGCGAAGGGCACGCCCCGGTCGGTATGGGTCTGGGGGTCGAAGAAGATCTCGGCGTGGCGGACGTTGTCGGCGGCGGCGCGCTGGAAATAGGCGAAGGCCAGATCCTCGAAGTCTTGACGCGTCAGCAGCACGGCGGCGCCCGCGTAATAGATGTCGAGGAAGTCCTGCAGGTTCGAGAAGTCATAGGCCGCGCGCACGGCCTCGACGCTGTCGTAGGGGATGGCGACGCCGTTGCGCTGCGCCAGTTCGAACATCAGTTCGGGCTCGAGCGAGCCTTCGATGTGCAGGTGCAGTTCGGCCTTGGGCAGGCCGGCGATGAAGGCGTCGAGGGACATGAGGGAGGCTCCTTGGCGGTCGCCTCCCCCTTATCACATTACATCCGCTCGGGCGTCTCGATGCCCAGCAGGCGTAGCGCCGTCTCCAGCTGGTGCAGGGTCGCGGCGGCCAGGGCCAGGCGCGAGCCCTTGGTCGCCGCGTCCGGCGCGACCAGGATCGGGCAGGCGGCGTAGAATTTCGAGAAGCTCTGGGCCAGCCGATAGGCGTGCTCGGCGATCAGATTGGGCGAACGCTTGTCATAGGCGTCGGCCGTGGCCGCGTCGAAGGCGTCCAGCGTCAGGGCCAGATCGCGTTCGGCGGCTTCCTCGATGACGATGGGGGCCAGGGCCACGCCCTGTTCCGCCGCCTTGCGCAGCAGGGATTTCACTCGCACGGCCTGATACAGCAGATAGGGGCCGGTCTTGCCCTCGAAGCTCATGAAGCGGTCGAGGTCGAAGACGTAGCTGGTGGTGCGGTTGTTCGACAGGTCCGAGAACTTCAGCGCGGCGACCGCCACCTTATGGGCGATGTCCTCGAACTCCTCGGCGGGCAGGTCGTCGCCCAGCTTGGCCTCGTGCAGACGCTCGCGCGCCTTTTCGGTTGCCATGTCGATCAGGTCGCGCAGCTTCAGAACGCCGCCGGCGCGGGTCTTGAACGGCTTGCCGTCGGCGCCGTTCATGGTGCCGAAGCCAAGGTGCTCCAGCGACTTCTCGGGGGCGTAGCCGGCCAGATAGGCGGCGCGGAAGACCTGTTCGAAATGCTCGGCCTGACGCTCGTCGACGACGTAGAGGATCAGGTCCGGGCCGATCGACTTCTTGCGGTCCAGGATCGTCGCCAGGTCGGTCGTGCCGTACATGGCCGAGCCTTCGGAGCTGATGACCAGCAGGGGCGGGGGCGACGGGGCCTCGATCACCGAGCCGTCGGCCAGCTTCTTCTTGCGCGTCTCGCCGTCGCGGGCGACGTGGACCACCTGGGCGCCGTCGTCCTCGACCAGCAGGCCCTTGGCCTTCAGATCGGCGATCATCTCGCCCATCAGGGGATCGGCGTCGCTCTCGCCGTTCCACAGGTCGAAGTCGACCGACAGATCGTCATATTCGCGCTTCAGCGCTTCGCGGCTGACGGCGACGAAATGCTGCCACAGGGCGCGATAGCCGGGGCGGCCGCCCTGCAGTTCAGCCGTCGCCTTGCGGGCGCGGTCGCGGAAGGCGGGGTCTTCCTTGGCCTTGCCCGCCGCCAGCGGATAGAGGCGGTCGAGGTCCGCCAAGGTGACGGGCGTCTCGGCCGGGAAGGGGCCGTCGCCCTCGGCCATGAAGGCGTCGGCTAGCCCTTCGTCGCCGCAGGCGGTGATCAGCAGGCCCATCTGGAAGCCCCAGTCGCCGAAGTGGGCGTCGCCGGTGACGTCATCGCCGCGCAAGCGGAACAACCGCTTCAGGCTCTCGCCGATGATGGCGCTGCGCAGGTGGCCAACGTGCATGGGCTTGGCCACGTTCGGGCCGCCGTAGTCGATGACCACCTTGCGCGGCTCGACGCGCGAGGCGCCGGCCAGTTCCTTATCCGCCGCGACCTCGGCCGCGCGCTGGGCCAGGGCCGCGTTCGACAGCTTCATGTTGATGAAGCCGGGACCGGCGACCTCGACCGAGCTGAGACGCGGATCGGCGGCCAGACGCTCGGCCACCTTGGCGGCCAGTTCGCGCGGATTGGCCTTCAGCGCCTTGGCGGCGGCCAGGGCGCCGTTCGACTGGAAGTCGGCCAGATCGGGACGGTCGGACGCGGTGACGCGGGCCAGGGCCTTGTCCACGCCTTCGGCGGCGAAGGCGGCTCCGACCGCTTCGCTGAGAGAAGTCTTGAGGTCGGTCATGTCTTAGTTGGTCTGTTGGCCCGCAGTCGGACGGAATCGGCTGCCGGATCGGTTGAACTCGGCCATCTGCGGCGTGACGTCGAAGCCGATCAGGACTTCGAAATTGCCGCCGCTGGTGGTGGCGTCGGCGCGCGGGATGACGATGGTCTGGCTGGCCTCGGCCTGGGTGCGGTCGGCGCCGCCGAAGGTCACCGGCAGGTCGAAATATTCCTTGGCCAGTACGGCGGAGTTCCGCTCGGTCACGGCGATCCAGTAGCGATAGGTGCGGGCGTCGCCCTCGGCCTGCGGGCCCTTGCCCAGGCTGAACAGCAGGTTGACGTCCAGACGGATCGGGTCGGACTCGCGATAGACGCAGTCGGAGCTGACGCCTTCGATCTCGCCGGTGAAGCCGACGCCGTTGGTCGTGGGCTGCTCATAGCTGGACAGTTCGACGAAGCGGGCCGCGTCGTAGAGAATCTTCACATACGGGCACGGACCGGCGTTGGCGCGTCGGCTCAGCGGCGCGATGCGCATGGGACGCGACGGCGCCTGCTCGGCCTTCTGGCCGCCCTGCTGGCCGCCTTGGGGGCGACCGCTCTGGGCAGCGGCGGCGTGAGGGATCAGCGCGGCCGAGAGGGAGAGGGCGGCGAGGGCGGTCAGGACGCGACGCATCAGGAGCTTTCCGGCAGTCGATGAAGGCGGGGCCGTTCAGACGCCCGAACGGGCCACGCTGGGTGGTGATAGCGGCTAAAGCGAGGCGCGGCAAACGGCGCGCGCATCACTCGGCGATGAAGGTGGCGAGAGCGCGCGCGAAGGACTAGGTTCCGGGCCATGAACGCGCCTGTTTCGCCCTCACAGTTTCAACGCCGCCCCCTGTCCGTCCGCATGGCGACGCCACGGGGGTTCTGCGCGGGGGTGGATCGGGCCATCCAGATCGTCGAGCGCGCGATCGAGAAATACGGCGCCCCCGTCTATGTGCGCCACGAGATCGTTCACAACCGCCACGTCGTCGACCGGCTGAAAGGGCTGGGCGCCGTCTTCGTCAAGGAGCTGGACGAGTGTCCGGACGATCGGCCGGTCGTTTTCTCGGCCCACGGCGTGCCCAAGTCGGTGCCCGCCACAGCCCGCTCGCGTGAGATGCTGTTTCTGGACGCCACTTGCCCGCTGGTGTCCAAGGTCCACGTCGAGGCCGAGCGCAATTTCGCGGCGGGCCGCCACGTCATCCTGATCGGCCACGCGGGCCACCCCGAGGTCGTCGGCACCATGGGCCAGCTGCCCGCCGGGGCCATCAGCCTGGTCGAGACGGTCGAGGACGCGGAAGCCTTCCAGCGCCCCGGCGATCAGCCGCTGGCCTACGCCACCCAGACCACGCTGTCGGTGGACGACACGGCCGAGATCCTGGCGGCGCTGAAGCGGCGCTTCCCCGAACTGCCCGACCCGCACAAGGAAGACATCTGCTACGCCACCACCAACCGTCAGGAGGCGGTCAAGCGGTTGGGCGAGGGCTGCGGTCTGGTGCTGGTGGTGGGGTCCAAGAACTCGTCCAACTCGGCGCGCCTGGTCGATGTGGCGCTGAAGGCGGGGGCCGGGGACGCGCGTCTGGTCGATGACGCGGGCGATCTGGACTGGAGCTGGTTCGACGGGGTCGAGACGGTCGGGCTGACCGCCGGAGCCTCGGCGCCCGAGCCGCTGGTGCAGGGGGTGATCGAGGCGCTGGGCACGCGCTTCGACGTGACGGTGACCGAGGACGACGGCGCCCGTGAGACCGTGACCTTCAAATTGCCCCGCGCCCTGACGGCCTGAGGCGGCGCCTGGAACGGCCGGGGAGGGCCGCGACATGAGCGGACTGGACGCCATCGACCGTCGCCTGCTGGCCATACTGCAGGACGACGCCACCGTGCCCATCGCCGAATTGGCCGAGCGGGTGGGCCTGACGCAGACGCCGTGCTGGAAGCGGGTGAAGCGGCTTCAGGATACGGGGATCATCGCCGCGCGCGTGGCTCTTTTGGACCGCGAGGCGCTGGACCTGCCGCTGGTGGTCTTCGTCTCGGTGAAGACGCGGCGGCACGACGCCGAATGGCTGGAGACCTTCAAACAGGCCGCCGCCCTGCCCGAGGTGGTCGAATTCTACCGGATGAGCGGCGAGGTGGACTATTTGCTCAAGGTGCTGGTCAAGGACATCGCCGCCTATGACCGCTTCTATCGCCGGTTGATCGCCATCGCCCCGCTGGACGACGTCTCCTCCAGCTTCGCCATGGAACAGATCAAGTTTACGACGGCCTTGCCGCTCTGATCAGCCTGCGGGGAGAATAATATTCTCTATTCTGGCTGGTTTCGGAGATTGAAAAGAAATGATCCTCTCTGAGGATCGAGATATCCTCCGTCGCCTGTAGCGGAGGGTTCATGCTCAAGCGTCTGTTCGTCGATCACCCGGCCTCGGTCGGAGAGAGCTATACGGAGCACATGGGCGTCGCCGCCTCGTTCGGCGCGGCCATGTTCGTCGGCTCGCTGGCCTGCTTCGTCCACGCCGTGTTTCCGGGCCTGTGCGTCAAGACGGGCAGCGGGGTCATCAACGATCTGCATCGCCGCATGGTGACGCATCGCGTCGACCCCGCTCGTCTGGCGGCGACCGAGCCGGATTGAGCGAAGCCTGGGCCGCCTCGTCGACGGCCCAGATTCGACGTGAGTTCTCAGGCGGCGAGGATTTCGTCCGCCGGGCCGAAGAACTCATAGTGGATGCGGTCGGCCGGGACGCCGGCGTCGCGCAGGTCCGACACCAGGGCGCGCAGGAAGGGGCGCGGGCCGCACAGATAGTAGTCGGCCTCCTGGATCGGCGTCTGCTGGCTCAGCCAGGCGCCGGAGATGCGCCCCGCGTGGTCATGGCCGTCGCCGTCATTGGCGGGCGCTTCATAGAAGACGGTGCTGCGCGCGCGCGGATGGGCCGCCGTCAGGGCGCGGATGTGCGGCCCCATGGCGTGGACTCCTGCGTCATAGGCGCCGTGGACATAGTGGACCTCGGTGTCCGTCTTCTCCGCTACCAGAGTCTCCAGCATCGACACCATGGGCGTCAGGCCGACGCCGCCGGACAGCAGGACGACCGGGCGCGGCGGCGTCTCGGGCAGGAAGAAGTCGCCGGCCGGGGCGCCGACCTTCAGCACCATGCCGACGCGGGCGTTGTCGTGCAGCCAGCCCGAGGCCAGACCCTTGTCCTCGCGCTTGACCGAGATGCGATAGGTCTCGTCGTTCGGGGCGCAGGAGATGGAGTAGTTGCGCTTGATCGGCGCATGGCCGGGCACATCGAACCAGAAGGTCAGATACTGGCCCGGTCGGTGACGCAGCACCGGGCCGCCGTCCTTGGGCTTCAGCACGAAGGAGGTGATGACCGAGCTTTCGGGGCGCACCTCGACCACCTCGAAGGCACGCCAGCCGTTCCAGCCGCCGTGGGCCGCCGCCAGGTCTTCATAGATGGCCGCCTCACGGGTGATCAGGATGTTAGCCAGGAACCAGTAGGCCTCGCCCCAGGCGGTCATGATCTCCTCGGTCGCGGCCTCGCCCAGCACATGGGCGATGGCACCCAGCAGGGCGTTTCCGACATGGGGATAGTGTTCGGGCAGGATCTGCAGGCCGACGTGCTTCTGGGCGATGCGCTCGACCGCGGCGGCCAGGGCGCCCAGGTTGTCGATGTTCTTGGCGTAGGCCAGGATGGCACCGGTCAGGGCGCGCGGTTGCGAGCCGACGTCGCCCTGATGCGACTGGTTGAACAGGTCGCGGATTTCGGGGTTCTGGAACATCCGCGAATACATCTCGCGGACGATGTCGAGGCCGTGGGCCTCGAGCGCGGGGACAGTGGCTTTGACAAGCGCGATCGTGCGCTCGCTGAGGGCTTGAGCCATCAGGAAACTCCTAGGCGTTGCGATGGGGAAGGGGAGGAAGGGGAAAGGCCGCGCCCTAGCCGTCGGGCGGCCGGTCGTAGAAGTCGACCCGCATCTTCATCGGCCCCAGCGGCTCGACGAAATGAACCTGCTGCGGTCCGATGCGGCCCGGCGTTCCGGGCTTCAGGACGGTGGTCATGTGAGGGTCGCTATAGGTCAGGCGAACTTCGCCCTCCAGCACCTGGATCAGGCCCCAGGTTCCGGCCTTGAGGCTGTGATCGGCTCGCAGGGCGGCGGGCAGGGTGGCGGCGTCGAACACCGGCGTGGAGCGATAGGGCGCTGGCGCAGAAGCGGCGTCGGGGCGGTCCGTCGGCTGTGATGTCTGACTGTGCGAGCGGCCGTTCATCGCCTTCGCTCCATTGATACATTGATAATGCATCTATAGCCCGCGTTTGAAACATGCAACGAGGATGCATATAATTTTCTGCGGCGCGATAACGCGCTGATCGCCAAAGCTCACGAGAGGCTGAATGCGCCTGACGCGCTACACCGACTACGCCATGCGGGTGCTGCTCTATCTGGGCGCGCGTCAGGATCGGCTGTGCTCGATCGCGGAGATCGCCCAGGCCTACGGCATTTCGCAGAACCATCTGATGAAGGTGGTCAGCGATCTGGTGAACGCGGGCTATCTGGTCAGCGTGCGCGGGCGGTTCGGCGGGGTGCGGCTGGCGCGTCCGCCGGATCAGATCAACGTCGGCGCCGTGGTGCGCCATACCGAGGACGGCTTCGATCTGGTCGACTGCGGCAGTTGCATCATCGCCCCGGCCTGCGGCCTGACGGGCGCCCTGCATCAGGCCCTGGCCGCCTTCATGAAGGTGCTGGACGGCTACACCCTGGAAGGCCTGCTCAGCCGCCGCGTCGACATGGCCGGTCTGTTCGAGCGGGCTGAGATCTAGAGCAAAGGTCGCATTGACGCTCGGCGCTCTTGGGGGTCTGATCGGGGTCGACCTTGACCCTGGGAGGCTGCGGCCATGGGCGATAGAGTGCGACATGAACACGCCAGCCTGATCCGTCAGGCGCTGGATGACGAGGGCGCCGGGGCGCGCTCGGCCTTGGCGGCGTCGTGGCGTCGGTCCGTGACCCTGTACGGCCTGGACCCCGGCGAACACGGCGCGGTCGAAACCATCACCGAGCAGCAGTTGCGCGAGGCGCGGCAGGCGATGGAGCCGATGACGCGCGCGGCCGAAGGCGTGCTGGACCGGCTGTTCCTGGCCGTCGGCGGGGTGGGGTGCTGCGTCCTGTTGACCAACGCCGAGGGGGTGCCGGTCGAGCGACGCGGGGCGGCCGCGGACGACGACACCTTCCACCGCTGGGGTCTCTGGCCCGGAGCCGTCTGGTCCGAGGCGGTCGAGGGCACCAACGGCATCGGCACGGCCCTGGCCGAGCATCGCGCCGTGACCATCCATCGCGAACAGCATTTCCACGCCCGCAACACGGGGCTGAGTTGCATCACCCACCCCATCCACGACCACATGGGGCGGCTGGCCGGGGCGCTGGACGTCTCGTCGTGTCGGGCGGATGCGACCGAGGCGATCATCGGGCTGATCTCGGCGGCGGTGGCCGATGCGGCGCGCGCGATCGAGGCGCAGAGTTTCCGCCAGGCCTTCGCCGATGCGCGCATCGTGCTGGCGGGCGGGGCCAGCGAGCGCAATACGGCGGCCCTGCTGGCGGTGGACCGGGACGATCTGGTGATCGGGGCCACGCGGGCGGCGCGTCTGTCCCTGTCCATCACCGACGAGCGGATCGCGGCCCAACTTCCGGCCTCCGACCTGCTGACGCCGGGCGAGGTCGAGGTCGATCTGCTGGAGGCCGAGCGCGGGGCGGTGCGTCGCGCCCTGGCCCGCACCGGGGGCAATGTCTCGGCGGCGGCGCGGGCCCTGGGCGTCAGCCGCGCCACCCTGCACCGCAAGCTGCACCGTCTGGGCCTGATCGACCTGAACTGACCGATCCCGACGGAAACTGTCGCAAGTCTGCGACAGGTGTGCGCCGCACCATCCGGGCGGCGTCTGGAACAGGCCGCCGGGCCGACCGACCTTGCCTCAAACGACGCCGACAATCGGCGCCCAAGGAAACCGCAAGGAGGCCGTTCCCATGACCAAACCCGAATTCGTCCGCGCCGTGACGCCGAAATACAAGGCGCGCTACGACAACTTCATCGGCGGCCAGTGGGTCGCGCCGGTCAACGGCCGCTATTTCGAGAACACCTCCCCGGTGAACGGCCGCGTCCTGTGCGAGGTGGCTCGCTCGGACGCGGCCGACGTCGAGCTGGCGCTGGACGCCGCCCACGCGGCCAGGGACGGCTGGGGCAAGACCAGCGTCGCCCAGCGCGCCCTGATCCTGAACCGCGTCGCCGACCGCATGGAGCAGAACCTTCAGGCCATCGCCGAGGCCGAGACCTGGGACAACGGCAAGCCGGTGCGCGAGACGCTCGCGGCCGACATCCCGCTGGCCATTGACCACTTCCGCTATTTCGCCGGCTGCATCCGGGCGCAGGAAGGCGGCATTTCCGAGCTGGACAACGACACGGTCGCCTATCACTTCCACGAGCCGCTGGGCGTGGTCGGCCAGATCATTCCGTGGAACTTCCCCATCCTGATGGCGGCGTGGAAGATCGCCCCGGCTCTGGCGGCGGGCAACTGCATCGTGCTGAAGCCGGCTGAGCAGACGCCGGCCTCCATCTTGCTGCTGGCCGAGCTGATCCAGGACATCCTGCCGCCGGGCGTGCTGAACATCGTCTCAGGCACGGGGATCGAGGTCGGCGAGCCGCTGGCCACCAATCCGCGCATCGCCAAGATCGCCTTCACCGGCTCGACCGCCGTCGGCCAGAAGATCATGGAATACGCCACCCAGAACATCATTCCGGTGACGCTGGAGCTGGGCGGCAAGTCGCCGAACATCTTCTTCAAGGACGTGATGGACGCCGACGACGCTTTCCTCGACAAGGCGCTGGAAGGCTTCGCCATGTTCGCGCTCAATCAGGGCGAGGTCTGCACCTGCCCCAGCCGCGCCCTGATCCACGAAGACATCTATGAGGCCTTCATCGAGAAGGCGATCGCCCGCGTCGAGGCCATCAAGCAGGGCGACCCGCTGGACCCGACCACCCAGGTCGGCGCCCAGGCCTCGGACCAGCAGCTGAAGAAGATCCTGTCCTATCTGAAGATCGGCAAGGACGAGGGCGCCGAGGTGTTGACCGGCGGCGACCAGGCCGTGTTGAAGGACGATCTGGCGGGCGGTTATTACGTCAAGCCGACGGTGTTCAAGGGCACCAACGACATGCGGATATTCCAGGAGGAGATCTTCGGCCCCGTTCTGGCCGTGACCACGTTCAAGACGCTGGAAGAGGCTATCGCCATCGCCAACGACACCGAATACGGCCTGGGCGCCGGGGTGTGGTCGCGCGACATGAACACCGCCTATCGCGCGGGCCGCGCCGTTCAGGCGGGCCGCGTCTGGACCAACTGCTACCACCAGTATCCGGCGCACGCGGCCTTCGGCGGCTACAAGAAGTCGGGCATTGGGCGCGAGAACCACCGCATGATGCTGGATCACTATCAGCAGACCAAGAACCTGCTGGTCAGCTACAGCCCGGACAAATTGGGCTTCTTCTGATTTCCATCAAGGCGCGGACTTCGGTTCGCGCCTTTTGTCTTGCGATTGCAACCCAGGAGGAAAGACCATGGCTGCAACCATGAAGGCCGCCGTCGTGCGGGAGTTCGGCAAGCCGCTGGTGATCGAGGACGCGCCGATCCCGACGCCCGGCCCCGGCATGATCCAGGTGAAGATTGAAGCCACCGGCGTCTGCCACACCGACCTGCACGCGGCCGAGGGCGACTGGCCGGTCAAGCCGAACCCGCCCTTCATTCCGGGTCACGAAGGCGTCGGCTACGTCTCGGGCGTCGGCGCCGGGGTCAAGCACGTCAAGGAAGGCGACCGCGTCGGCGTGCCGTGGCTCTACACCGCCTGCGGCCACTGCAAACACTGCCTCGGCGGCTGGGAGACCCTGTGCCACGAGCAACAGAACACCGGCTATTCGGTTAACGGCAGCTTCGCCGAATATGTGGTGGCCGATCCGAACTTCGTCGGCCATCTGCCTGACAACATCGGCTTCGAGGAGATCGCGCCGATCCTGTGCGCCGGGGTCACGGTCTACAAGGGCCTGAAGATGACCGACACCAAGCCGGGCGACTGGATGGTGATCTCGGGCGTCGGCGGTCTGGGCCATCTGGCCGTGCAGTACGCCAAGGCGATGGGGCTGAACGTGGCGGCGGTCGACATCGACGACGCCAAGCTGGATCTGGCTCGGCGGTTGGGCGCGACGGTGACGGTCAACGCCAAGACCTCCAACGACCCCGCCGCCGACATTAAGCGTCAGACCGACGGCGGCGCCCAGGGCGTGCTGGTCACCGCCGTCTCGCCCAAGGCGTTCGAACAGGCGCTGGGGATGACGTCGCGTGGGGCGACCGTGGCGCTGAACGGTCTGCCGGCGGGCGATTTCCCGCTGTCTATCTTCGACATGGTGCTGAACGGGACGACGGTGCGCGGCTCGATCGTCGGCACGCGTCTGGACCTTCAGGAGGCGCTGGACTTCGCCGCCGACGGCAAGGTGAAGTCGATCAACACGATCGAGCCGCTGGACAACATCAACGACATCTTCGCCCGGATGCACAAGGGCCAGATCGAAGGTCGCGTGGTCATGTCCATCGGCGGATAGAAAGGCTGCGGGCCGTCGTTTCGCGCGGCGGCCCGCAGGCCTAGCCGATCAGATTCAGGGCTACGGCGCTCTGATACAGCATATAGAGGGCCACCACGAAGATCAGGCCCGCGAAGACGCTGTTCAACAGGCCCTTGCGGCTGGACATCAGTTTGGCCAGCCGCGCGCCCGCCAACCCGCCCAGAACGCCGCCGCCGATGAAGACCGCCGCCAGCGGCCAGTCCACCCATCCCGCCAGCGCATAGTTGAAGGCGGTGGTCAGGCCGAAGGCGGTGACGCCGACCAGGGACGAGCCGACGGCGTAATAGATGGGCATGCCGGTCGACCCCATCAGGCTGGGCACGATCAGGAAGCCGCCGCCGATGCCGAAGAAGCCCGACAGCATCCCCGTGGCCGCGCCCGTGCCGACCAGTTTGGGCGCATTGCCCGCGTGCAGAGTCACATGCGGATCGCCCGCGGCCGAACGGCCGCGCAGCATCAGGGCGCCGACGATCAGCATCAGCACGGCGAACAGGGCCAGCAGCTTCTGCCCGTCCACGGCCTTGCCCAGGCTGGATCCCAGCGCCGCCCCGACCACGCCCGCCGCCGCGAACAGCAGGGCGATCTTCCACTTCACCGCCCCGTGTCGGGCGTGGTTCAGCAGATTGGCGAAGGCGTTGGCCGCCACGGCGAAGGCGCTGGTGCCGATGGCCAGGTGCGGATCCTTCACCCCCACCAGATAGACGATCAGCGGCACGGCCAGGATTGAGCCGCCCCCGCCCACCAGGCCCAGGGTGAAGCCGACCAGCGACCCCGCCCCGGCGCCCAGGCCATACTGCAAAAGGCTGAGCGACTCGCTCATTACGCGGCCTTCGTTCGCGGGGCGACGCCCGGCTCGACGCAGTCGGGGGCGCAAAGCCATTCGCGGCCCTTCAGCATCCCGACCCAGTAGATTTCCGGCAGGGCCTGCGCCTTCAGGTGCCAGGCGCGGCGCGTCGGCTGACGCCCGTCCAGCATCCACGCCGGGAAGCTGGGCAGCAGCTTGCCGCCATAGCCGAACTCGGCCAGCACGATCTTGCCGCGCTCGACCGTAAGGGGGCAGGAGCCGTAGCCGTCGTAGACCGCCTTCAGCGCCTTGCCGTCCAGCATGGAGATGACGTTCTCGGCCACGACCGGCGCCTGTTTGCGGGCGGCTGCGGCGGTCTTGGCGTTGGGCGCCGAGCAGGCGTCGCCCAGGCCGAAGACATTGTCGAGACGGTTGTGGTGTAGCGTCGACTGGTCGACGTCGATCCAGCCGCTGTCAGCCGCCAGCGGGCTGTTGCGAATGAAGTCGGGCGCGGTCTGCGGCGGGCAGACGTGGATCATGTCGAAATCGCGGACGACCTCACTGACGGCCCCATCGGCGTCGGTGACGGCGAAGGTCGCCTTGCGCGCCTCGCCGTCGATGGAGGTCAGGCGCGAGTTGAAGCGCAGGTCGACGCCGTAGCGGTCGATGTATTTCATCAGGGCGGGGACATAGTCCTTGACCCCGAACAGCACGGCCCCGGCGTTGTGGAACTCGATGTCCACGTCCTTGAGGGCGTCGGTGCGCTGCCAGTGGTCGGCTGACAGATACAGGGCCTTCTGAGGCGCGCCCGCGCATTTGATCGGCATGGGCGGCTGGGTGAACAGGGCGCGGCCGCCCTTAAGCTCCTGCACCAGCTTCCACGTATAGGGCGCCAGATCGAAGCGGTAGTTGGAGGTCACGCCGTTGCGGCCCAGCGTCTCGTTCAAGCCGGGGATGGCGTTCCAGTCCAGCTTGATGCCCGGCGCGGCGACCAGGGCGCGATAGCCGATGCGGCGGCCGTCCGACAGGCGCACCTGATCGGCCTCGGGCGCGAAGTCGACGACGCTGTCCTTGATCCAGCGGGCGCCCGTGGGGATCAGGCGGCAGGTCTCGCGCATGGTGCGCTCGGGCGTGAAGACGCCCGCGCCGACCAGGGTCCAGCCGGGCTGGTAATAGTGGCGCTCGGACGGCTCGACGATCACGACGTCAAGGCCGGGGCGGCGGCGCAGCAGGCTGGCCGCCGTGGCGATCCCGGCGGCGCCGCCGCCGACGATCAGGACGTCACAGGTTTCGGAAGCTTGCGGATGGGCCATGCCTCAGCCCTCCAGACGCGGGCCGAGCGGCGAGACGTCGTAGCCGGCGGCGGCGGCCAGGGCGACGATCTCTTCGGCCGGGCGCTCGCCCGCCTGCGACAGGGCCCACAGGAAGGTGGTGCGGGTGCCCGAGCGGCAGTAGCCGAGGATGGGCTGGGGCAGTTCGGCCAGCGCCGCCTTGAAGCGCGCTACGTCGTCCGGCGTCATGGCTCCGCCGCGAATGGGGATGTGGACGAAGGTCAGGCCTGCGGCCTCGGCGGCGGCGCGGATGTCCTCGGTCATCGGCTGGCCCGACTCTTCGGCGTCGGGGCGGTTGGAGATGATGGCGCGATAGCCTTGAGCGGCCGCCGTCTGGACCTCCTCAGGCAGGATCTGCGGCGAGACGTGCAGGCGGTCTTCCAGGGGGCGGATGTCCATGAGGCGGTTCTCTAGGCTTGAGGAAAGGAAGCGCGTCAGAGCGCGTTGATGGGCATTTTCAGGTAGCGGACGCCGTTGTCTTCTGGCTCGGGCATCCGGCCGCCGTTCATGTTGACCTGAACCGAAGGCAGGATCAGGCGCGGCATGGACAAGGTGGCGTCGCGGGCGTTCCGCATCTGGACGAACTCATCCTCGGTCACGCCGTCGTGGACGTGGATGTTGCAGGCGCACTGATCGCCGATGGTCGTCTCCCACGCGAACTCGGTGCGGGCGGGCGGCGCCTTGTAGTCGTGGCACAGGAAGACGCGCGCCGCGGCGGGCAGGGACAGCAGCCGCTTGATCGAGCGATACAGCGTCCGCGCGTCTCCGCCGGGGAAGTCGCAGCGCGCCGTGCCGTAATCGGGCATGAACAGGGTGTCGCCGGGGAAGACCGCGTCGCCGATCACATAGGCCAGACAGGCCGGAGTGTGGCCGGGCACGTGCAGGGCCGTGGCCTGAAGCCCGCCGATGGCGAAGCGGTCGCCGTCGTCGAAAAGTTGGTCGAACTGGCTGCCGTCGCGGCGGAACTCGGTCCCCTCGTTGAACACTTTGCCGAAGACGTCCTGCACCTTGATGATGTCGCGGCCGATAGCCAGGCGGCCGCCGAGGCGTTCCTGCAGGTAGGGCGCGGCCGACAGGTGATCGGCGTGAGCGTGGGTCTCCAGCAGCCAGTGAACCTCAAGGTCTTCGGCCTCGACATAGGCGATCAGGGCGTCGGCCGAGGCGGTCGAGGTGCGGCCAGAGGCGGGATCATAATCCAGCACGCTGTCGATGATGGCGCAGGCCCTGGAGTTCGGGTCGCGCACGACATGGCTGACGGTGAAGGTGGCTTCGTCAAAGAAGGATTTAACGACCGGGCGGCGGCTGGCTTCTGCCAGGGCGGTCTGGATCAAGTCCGCGGCGTGATCGCGGGCGGGGTCGATATGGGCGTCGGTCACGGCGTTTCTCCGCATTGATCTGAGTCAAGCAATTAGATATTTACATATTATATGCAAGTAAATGTTTTCAAGGTGCGCGCGGCCTCAGCGTCGCCTACCTCAGGGATATGGAAACCGACTCGATGACGGACACGCCTTTGCTGCGGCCTCTGCGGATCAATGAGGCGGCGCCGGATTTCGCCGCGCGCACGACGCGGGGCCAGCGTCGGCTGAGCGACTATCGCGGGCGGTGGCTGGCCTTCTTCTCGCACCCGGCGGATTTCACCCCGGTCTGCACCAGCGAGTTCATCGCCCTGGCCCGGCGTCAGGCGGACTTCAACGCCATCGGCTGCGAGCTGCTGGGTCTGTCGGTCGACAGCCTCTATTCCCACCTGGCCTGGCTGAAGGACATCCGTGACCGCTTCGGCGTGACGGTGGAGTTTCCGATCATCGAAGACCCTTCCATGGTCATCGCCCAGGCCTATGGGATGATCGACCCGGCGGCGCCCGACAGCGCCTCGGTGCGCGCCACCTTCGTCATTGATCCGAACGGCGTGGTGCGGGCGATCAGCTGGTATCCGATGAACGTCGGCCGCTCGATCGAGGAGCTGCTGCGGCTGGTCATGGCCCTGCAGGCGGCGGATCGGGAAGGGGCCTCGGCGCCCGAAGGCTGGACGCCGGGCGCGCCCCTGCTTCAGGCGGCGCCGACCGACCTGGGCGATGTGCTGTTGGGCGATGACGCCTGGTATTATCAACCGGCGTCGCGATGACCCCCGGCGGCGATCTGGAACGGTTGAAGGCGGCCGCGCCCGAGGCGGCTGAACTGCTGCGGCAACTGGCCAACGCCAATCGCCTGCTGATCCTGTGCCATATCGCTCAGCAAGAGCGTTCGGTCGGTCAGTTGGAACAGGAGCTGGGCCTGCGCCAACCGGGTCTGTCGCAACAGTTGGCCGAGCTGCGCCAGTCGGGGCTGGTGAAGACCCGGCGCGAGTCGCGCTCCATCTATTATTCGCTGGCTGACGAACGCGCCGAGGCCGTCATGGCCATGCTGCACCGCATCTTCTGCGACGATCCCAAGGCCCTGACCGAGGCCGTGCGTCAGGAAGCGGCGCCGGACCAGGCGCTTCCCCGCGGGGACGCCGCCCGTTTCGCCCGGATCATCCCGCCGCGCTGAACAATCGCGCCGCCTCATGCGACAAATCAGCGATTGAAGCTGACACTGATTATCATTAAGCGTCGAGGCGAAACGCCGCTGGCGTCGCTGATGAATGGGCGGAGAACGGGTCGATGGTCGAGGTGAGGTTGAGACGTCGGGCCCTGCTGCTGGGCGCCGCCGCCCTGATGGCGACCGGGGCCGCCGCCTGCACGCGCCGCGACCAGGCCGCGCCGACCTCCCTGCTGACCGATCTGCGCGACCGGCCGCTGGCGATCACTCCGCCGGTGACGAAGCTGTCGATCGACGACAGTCGCTTCCTGATCGCCCTGTCGCTGATTCACCCTGATCCGGTCAGCCTGCTGGCCGCCTGGGCGGGCGACGTGAACCGCCTCAGCCCGGACATCTACGCCGCCTATCTGGAGAGGTCGCCGACGCTGGCGGCCCTGCCCAAGACGCCGAGTTCGGCCGCCGCCTTCAATGTCGAAGCCGTGCTGGGCGCCCAGCCGCAGGTGGCCCTGGTGTCGCTGGATTCCGGCCCGACCGACGCCCAGACCGCCCAGCTGGAGCAGGCGGGCGTGCGCGTGGCCTACATCGACTTCTTCCAGCACCCGTTCCAGAACCAGCCGCGCAGCCTGTCCCTGCTGGGATCCATGATCGGCCGCGAGGAGCAGGCGGAAGCCTACAACGCCTTCCGCGCCGCCCGGTTGAAAGTCATCTCCGATCGTGTGGCCGGGCTGAAGGATGAGCAGAAGCCGACCGTCTTCCTGGAGGCCCACGCGGGCAACGGGCCGGACTGCTGCAACTCGGTGGGGGCCGGGAACATCGGCGACTATCTGACCTTCGTCGGCGCCCGCAACATCGGCGCCGAGGTGCTGAAACAGCCGTCGGGCAAGCTGAACCTGGAGTTCGTGGTCGAGCGCGATCCCGACATCTACATCGCCACCGGCGGCCCGCATCTGGAGAAGACCGGCGGCTTCGTCGTCGGCCCGAAATATGACGCAGAGACGTCGCGCGCCTCGCTGCGCCGCGTGGCCGGGCGGCGCGGCCTGTCGACCCTGAAGGCGGTGCGCGAGGGCAGGGTGCACGGTCTGTCGCACCAGCTGATCAACTCGCCCATCGACATCGTCGCTGCCGAAGTCCTGGCCAAGTGGATCCAGCCCGAGCTGTTCGCCGACCTGGACCCGCGCGCCACGCTGGACGCCATCAACAAGGACTTCCTGGCCGTCCCCTATCGCGGGGACTACTGGACCGACCTGGTCCCGGCCGCCTGATTTCATCCCGGAGAACCGTCATGATCACCCTTCGCAACGGCATTCTGACCGCCGCCGCCTTCGCCGCCCTGGCGATGGCGTCGACCGCCTCGGCCCAGACGATCGAGAAGACCGTCAAGGTCGCCCCCGGCGGCCTGTACGAGATCGTCTTCAATCCGGCCGACAACGACCTCTATGTCGCCGCCGTCGGCCCGCGCGGCGCCAACCAGGCCCAGATCGTGCGCCTGCAAGGTCAGACGCTGGCGCCGGAATCCTCGGTCGATGTCTCGGCCAACCCGCTCTACGGCCTGAACCTGAACACTCGCACCCAGGTGCTGTACGGCACGGACACGCGTTCGGGCGTGATCACGGCCATCAACGCCCGCACCGGCGAAGTGATCGCCACCATCCGCAACGGCGACGAAGAGGGCGCCCACGTTCGCCAGGTCGTCGTCGATGAGGCGAACAACAAGGTCTACATCAGTGTTGTCGGCGGCGAGGCGGGCGACGCCTCCAAGCCGAACCTGATCTGGGTCATCGACGGCGCGACCAACACGGTCGAACGCACCATCACCGCCACGGTCGGCGGCCTGACCGGCGCGGCGCTCGATCCCGCGACCAACCGCCTCTACGTCACGGGCATGAGCAGCAACGAAGTCGCCGCCATCGACCTGGCCACCGGGGAGACGGTCGGCAAATGGCCGTCGCACGGCGACTCGACCATCAACGTCGCCGTCGATTCCGAAGGCCGCCGCCTGTTCGTCGCCAATCAGAAATCGGGCGAACTGACGGTGCTGAACGCCGACACCGGCGCCCTGATTCACAAGGTCGCCACCGGCGCGGGCGCCCTGAGCGTCGCCTATAACGGCGCGGTCAAGCAGATTTACGTCGCTAACCGCCAGGCGGGCACGGTGACGGTGCTGGATTCCGACACCTATGCGGTGAAGGCTAACCTGGAGACGGGCACCTTCCCCCAGACCATCGCCATCGACCGCGCGACCAACGCCGTCTACGTCTCGAACAAGGCCCGCGGCCTGCCGCGCGGCGCCCCGGCGGGCACGCCGGTCCCGGTCGACCCGACCGGCGACGTGGTGACGCTGATCCGTCCCTGATCCGATCGGGACTGAATAAGGAAAGGCCCGGCCGCAGATGCAGCCGGGCCTTTTTCTTGGCTTGAAGAGATTGGCGGACGGGACGCTTAGCCCGTCAGCACGTCGTCGATCATGACCTGCAGCGCGCCGCGGTCGCAGCGCTGGACACGGGCCGAGACGCGATAGACCTCGGCCAGGATATCGGGCGTGATCGCCTCGTCCGGCGTTCCGAAGGCGACCAGCCGTCCCTTGGCCATGACGGCGATCCGGTCGGACACGCGCGCCGCCGCCTGCAGGTCGTGCAGGACGATCATCACCGTCATGCCCCGTTCGGCCGCCGCCTCGCGCGCCAGGTCCAGCACGCGCAGCTGATAGTGCAGGTCCAGGGCGCTGGTGGGTTCGTCCAGCAGCAGCAGGCGCGGCTCGCGCGCCAAAGCCTGGGCCAGACCCGCCAGTTGTTTCTGCCCGCCTGACAGCCGGTCCAGCCGCTGCCCGGCCAGGGCCTCGGCGTTGATCCGTTGCAGCACCTCATAGGCGCGCTCGGCCGCTTGGGCGTCGGTGTAGACGGCGCCGCGCAGGGGCGTGGCGCGGATCGAGGCCACCACCGTCTCCAGCACCGTCAGCGCCACGCCCTGCGGCAGGGTTTGGGGCATGTAGGTGACGCGCTTGGCCCGGTCGGCCAGCGACAGCCGGGTCAGTTCGGCCTCGTCCAGCCGGATCGAGCCGTGCGCCGGGATCAGGCCCGCCAGACTGCGCAGCAGGGTGCTCTTGCCCGCGCCGTTGGGGCCGACGACCGAGACGACTTCGCCTGCGGTCAGCGGCGGCAGGCTGAAGCCGCTGATGATGGGCTGGCCGCCGTAACCGGCGTCGAGGCCGCTGATCGTGAGGTCGCTCATGCCCGGCCTCCATTGCGGAAGATCAGCAGCAGGAAGACCGGCACCCCGATGACGGCGGTGACGATGCCGACGGGCATCAGTACGCCCGGCACGATGATCTTGGACGCCGCCGAGGCCAGCGACATGATGACCGCCCCGGCCAGGATGCTGGCGGGCAGGAAGTAGCGGTGATCCTCACCCACCAGCAGGCGGGCGATGTGCGGCCCGACCAGACCGATGAAGCCGATGGCGCCGACGAAGGCCACGGCCGTCGCCGACAGCAGGCTGACCCGCAGCAGCGACAGGAAGCGCAGCCGCTTCACATCGACGCCGAAGCTCATGGCCCGGTCCTCGCCCAGCCGCAGCGCCGTCAGGGCGCGCGACGACAGAAGCGAGAAGGGCGTCACCGCGACCAGCACGACCGCCAGGGCCGCGACATTGCTCCAGGTCGCGCGCGACAGCGAGCCCATGGTCCAGAACACCAGCTGCTGCAGCGCCTCGGCCGAGGACAGGAACTGCACCAGCGCCGTCAGGGCGTTGAAGGCGAAAACGAGCGCGATGCCGAACAGGACGATGCTCTCGATCCCCGACCCCTTCATCCGCGCCAGGGCCTGCAGCGCCAGCACCGAACCGAAGGCGAAGACGAAGGCGTTCAGCGGCACCAGCCAGTCGGCCCCGATGAAGGACGATCCCAGACCCAGCACGATCGCCAACGAAGCCCCAAACGACGCCGCCGACGAAACGCCCAGCGTAAAGGGGCTGGCCAGCGGATTGTTCAGCACGGTCTGCATTTCGGCGCCCGCCAGAGCCAGGGCGGCGCCGACCATCATCGCCATCAGGGCGTAGGGCAGGCGCACCTGCCAGACGATGGCCTGCTGGGCCGTGCTCAGGCTGGACGGGTCGAACACCCCTTGCAGCACCGTCAGGGGCGAGATCGACGACGGACCGGTGGCGATGTCCAGCAGCAGGGCCGCCGCCGCCAGCGCGGCCAGGACGGCGATCGCGAACAGCTTGGTCCGCACGCTTCTGGAATAGGCGACGACCGCCTCGGGCACGGCGTTTTCAGCGTTCGCCAATTCACGAACTCCACTCAGAGAATGCGTCGCAATACATATCAATGGCCAGATAGGCTAGGGTGGCCGTATGACGCTGACCTCGCCCGCCCCTGCAGACCCGTCCCAGAAGGACGCGGCTCCCGACACGACCCAGCCCTACGCTATCCGCCTGCCCGCTGTCGATGGCGCCCCCGCCGTGGACGTGCGGGTGGCGACGCCGCAGGGCGAACGGCCGCCCGGCGGCTGGCCGGTTCTGGTGCTGCTGGAGGGGGAGGCCTTCTTCGATACGGCCGCTCAGGTGTCCGGACGGCTGCTGCGGCGCTCGGCCAAGACGCGGGTGGAGGCGATGATGACGGCGGGCGTCAGCCTGTCGGGCGTGGCCGATCGCGTGGCCGCCTACGCCTTCACGCCGGGGCCGCAGGGCCAGGCGCCGGAGCCGCAGGGCGCAGCCTTGCTGGCGCGCCTGAGTTCGGAGGTGCTGCCGCAACTGGCGACCCTGGGCGCCGATCCCGCGCAGGCGGTGCTGATGGGCCATTCGATGTCGGGTCTTTTCGTTCTGGAGGCGCGCGCGGCCGGAGCGCCCTTCGCCCGCTACGCCGCGATCAGCCCGTCGATCTGGTGGAACCCGGCGGTGGTGGCCGCCCAGCCCGAGCGCGCGAACCTGCTGGTCGCCGTCGGCGCCCGTGAGGAGATGGAGGGGCTGCCGCCCGCGCACCTGGCTAGGCGCATGGTCTCCAACGCCCGCGATCTGGAGGCCCGTGGGGCGAGCCTGCGGGTGCTTGATGACGAGGATCACGGCTCGACCCCTTATGCGGCCCTGCCGGCCGTCCTGCGCTTCGCCGCGCCCTATCGAGGCTAGACGGGGCGGCGAGAAAAAGCCCCCGCGCCGGGCGCGGGGGCTGTTCGGATCAACGCGCCGGGCGGATGCGCAGCACGGAGTCGTTTCCGTCCGTGGTCCAGCCGGACTTGACCGCGACATAGACGTTGCCGCGCCCGTCGGTCGAGACGTGGTTCGCCACCGGCGGGGCGGGCAGGTTGGCGACGATGCGGCCGTCGACGTCCGTCACTGTCACCGTGCCCGCGCCGAAGGTGCTGACGAAGGCGCGACGCGACTTCGGCTCGAACACCACGTTCAGGGCGCCCGCGCCGACCGGGGTGTCGGCCACGACCGAACCGTCCGAACCGTCCAGCACCACCAGGTTGTCGGTGCCCTGGGCCGCGACGAAGATGCGGTCGGTCTGCGGATCGTGCGAGACGCCGATCACGCTGCGCGCGCCGGGCACGCGGAAGACGTTCAGCACGGTGTCGGCGGCGGCGTCGATGACCGCGACCTCATTGGTCGAGTTGGAGGCGACATACAGGCGGCGCGCCTCGCGGTCGTAGGAGACGCTGGCGGCCGAGAAGGTCTCGCCGCGCACGGTCGAGTCGATCTTGATGCGCTTGGCCACCGTCAGGCCGGCGGTGTCGAACACCACGACCTCGGGCTCGAAGGTGGCGCTGGCGTAGGCCTTGCCGTGCTCTTCGTCGATGACGACGTCGCGGGCGTGGTTGACCGTGCCCGGCTCGAACTGGCGCACCAGCGACAGGTCCGACTGGCGATAGACGGCGACCGTGTTCTGACGGCTGTTCGAGACCCAGACGGTGTCGTTGGCGTCATCCACGCCGACGCCGTAGACGGCGAAGACGCCGCCGTCCTGGGGCTGGCCGTCGCGGCCGGTGCGGCCCGGCGCGGCGGCCGGGGTGACGCGGGCCTCGACCGCCAGGGTGTCGGCGTTCAGACGCAGCAGTTCCGACTGACGCACCGGCGGGCGGCCGACCGCCGAGGTGGCGAAGACGGCGTTGCGCTTGGCGCTATAGGCGGTCTGGTACAGGCCGCGCGTGGGCTGGATGCTGGTGATCCGATAGGCCGCCTCGTTCGACAGCGGCACGTTCGGCGAGATCTTCAGATCGGCCAGAACGGCGTTGTAGGGCGATTGCGACACCGCCACGATCGGGTGGTTGCCGGGCTGGGCGTCGGGGGGCAGCGTCAGCTGCGCCTCGAAGCCGCCCTCGGCGTCGGCCGTGATCGGGCCGGTCGACAGCGGCGTCTGACCGTACATCAGGACGATGCTCTGGCCCGGATGGAAGCCGCGGCCATTGGCCACGACCGGGCCGCCCGGCAGGACGGGCTTGCCGCGCTCGCCGGACGAGAAGCCGACCTGGCCGCCGTCCAGACGCTCGGGCGCCGAGAACAGGGCCTGGGCCGAAGCCGTGGTCGGCACGGCGACGGCCGAAGCCGCCAGAAGGGCGCCGAAGGCGGCGCCGCGAAGGGATTTGCTCAGGGTGGTCATGATCGCAGTTTCTCCGGATCAGAAGCGGGTGGTCAGGCCAACGAAGAAGCGGCGGCCGGGCGAGTAGTAGCCGTCGCCGGCGGCGCCGCTGACCCTCTCGTTGAAGAGGTTGGAGACGCCGGTGCGCAGCGTCACCGTGTCGGACGCCTCATAAGCGGTGGTCAGGTCGAATTCTGTGCGGGCGTTGGTCAGGGTCGAGCCGCCGCTCAACTGTTCGCCGGTGTACTGGGCCGACAGCATGACCCCCAGACGATCGGTCGCCCGCCAGTCCAGCGAGGCGTAACCCGACCATTCCGGCGTGGTGATCAGGCTGGCCCCGGTGTCCAGGTTCTTGGCCTCGATCATCCAGGTGGCGTTGCCGCGCAGGGTCAGGTCGTAGGGCAGGGCCGCAGAACCGCTGAGCTCCAGGCCCTTGGTGCGGGCGCGCTGGACGTTCTCGTTCTTGGTCCACCAGCGGCCTTCGAAATAGCCCAGCGGCGCGTACTGGATCTTGTTCTCGAAGTCGGTGTGGAAATAGGTGGCGGCAAAGCTGTAGGCGTCGCCGTCATAGGCGAAGCCGAACTCGTAGCTGGTGCTTTCCTCGGGCTTGAGGTTCGGGTTGCCCGCCATCCAGCAGCCGCCCGAGGTGTAGACCAGCGGATTGCCGTTACCGTCCAGGATCGGATTGCCGTTCTTGTCCTTGGCGGCCATGCCGATCAGGCCCCGGCAGCCGTTGCCGCCGGACTGGGTCGCGGCGCCGGCGCTGTTTTCCTTCAGGGACGGGGCGCGGAAGCCCTTGGAGACGCCGCCGCGCAGGGTCCAGGCCTCGGCCGGGCGCCAGACCAGATAGGCGCGCGGGCTGAAGTGCTCGCCGTATTTGTCGTGGCTGTCCAGGCGGCCGCCGAGCGTCAGCAGCAGGTTTTCGCGCAGGGTGATCTGGTCCTCGGCGAAGATCGCCGCCGTGTCGCCCTTCAGCGTGGCGCCGGTGATGACGTTGCCGTCATAGTCGATCGGCACCGTGCCGATGGTGTCGGTGTTGGTCAGCTCTTCCTGGCGATACTGGGCGCCGAGGGCGAACTTGTGCTGCCAGACGAAGGTCTTCTCGAGGTTCCACAGGCCGTCGACGATCAGCTCCTCGAACTCAGCCGAGCCGCCGTATTCGCCCATCGCCTTGTTCTCGAAGGCGTTGCGATAGACGTCCAGGCGCGTCTTGCCGAAGGACCATTCGCCCTCGTGGCTGGCGCGGAAGTTGGTGCGTTCGGTTTCCGAGCCGAAGGCCCCCTGCGGCGTCAGCACGCCGTTGCGGTTCGGCACCAGCAGCTTGGGCGCTAGGGGCTCCTCCAACCCGTAGTTGGCCTCGAACGAGAGGTTGTGGTTCTCGACGGGCGCCCAGTTCAGCACGCCGTTCAGGCTCTTGTTGACGACGCCGCCCGTGCCGTTGGCGCCGGAGAGGTTCACTTCGTCCGGATTTGTGCGGGCGTAGGTCGCGCCCAGGCGCAGGCCCAGGTTCTCCGTGAGCGGGCCGGCCACGTTGACGCCCAGCTGATAGGCGTCGCCGCGCTCGGAATCCTCGGACCAAGTATAGCTGGTGTTGGCCGACCCGCGCCACGTCGGGGCGATCTTGCGGGTGATGATGTTGATGACGCCGCCCATGGCGTCGGAGCCGTAGAGCGACGACATCGGCCCGCGCACCACCTCGATGCGCTCGATCATGTCGGGCGAGATCCAGTTCAGATCCTGTCGGCCCAGGTCGGGGCGATAGCTGATGTCGCGCGAGTTGCCGACGCGGCGTCCGTCGACCAGCACCAGGGTGTAGTTGTCCGGCAGGCCGCGGATGGTGATCTTGGACATGGCGCCGGTCGGGCTGACGCCGCCGGTCACGCCGGGCAGGCGGCCCAGCAGTTCGCCCAGGCTCTGGACCGGCTGACGTTCGATCTCGTCGCGGGTGATGACGCTGACCGAAGCCGGGGCGTTGCGGACGTCCACGGCCGTTCCTGACGCCGTGACGATGACGTCGCCGACCGAGGTGGCCTGGGGATCGACGCCGGAGGCGTCCGGCAGGGCGGTCTCGGCCAGAACCGGCGAGGCGGCGAGAAGGGTTGATGTCATCAGGCCCAGCCCGATGCGGCGTTTCGAAAGGTGCATCTGCGCCCCCAAAGGCGTGCGTTGGCGGGCGACGAGCGCCCGAGGAGGGGAGGAAAGCTCGACCGTGCGAGCGGCTCGCTCCTAATAATCATTCGCAATATTGTCTCAATGTCGGATTCGGCATGGGGCCTATTCGCCCAGCCGCATGAGGGCGCGGCCGTCGGAGGCACGATGGGCCGGGGAGCAAAGGGCTATGTCGATGTGTTGCAATTAAGAGGCGTTCTTAATACAGCGAAGGCCGGCGCGTCGGGCGTCATGCAGCGAGGCCATATGTCGGGGCGACTTCCCCACCGCGTGGATTTCACCCTGCTTCAGCATCTTCAGGTGCTGATCGAGCAGCGCAGCGTCTCGCGCGCGGCCGAGCGTCTGGGCATCGGCCAGCCGGCGATGAGCCGCATCCTGGCCCGGCTGCGCGATCAGTTCGACGATCCCCTGCTGGTGCGCGGTCCGCGCGGCATGATGCCGACGCCGCGCGCCGAGGCCCTGTCCGGTCCCTTGCGCGCCTGGCTGGACGCGGGCGAGAGCCTGCTGCGCGACCCCGGCCTGGACGTCGGGCGGATGAAGCGGGTGTTCCGCCTGGCCTCCACCGACTTCGGCCTGCTCAGCGTCCTGACGCCGGCCCTGGCCCGTATCGAGCACGAGGCGTCGGGGGTGGAACTGGCGGTCGAGCCTCTGTCGGACGCCAGCCTGCGGCGGCTGGAGGACGGCCGGCTGGATCTGGTGCTGACGGGATGGAATCCCGAGGGCGCGGGGCTGAAGTCGCGCTGGCTGTTCCGCGAGACTCATCTGGGCCTGGCGCGGCCGGACCATCCTGTGCATCAGGCGACGCCGACGCACGCCGAACTGCTGCGCTGGCCCCATGTCGTCCCCTCGGCGGGGGACGGCTTCGGCGATTGGGTGGCGGATGACCTGCCGGACATGGCCGAGCGCCGCGTCCTGGTGCGGGCCGAGAGCTTCGCCCTGGTTCCCTATCTGTTGCAGACCAGCGAGGCGGTGGCCCTGCTGCCGCGTCGGGCGGCCGAGCATTTCGCGGCGACGCATGGTCTCGGCGCCTTTCCAGCGCCGCAGGAGATGCGGCCCTTCGACTACCACTTGGTCTGGCACGAACGCTCGGACGGGGACGCTGGAACCCAGTGGTTGATCGACGCCCTCTTCGCTGAATTCGAGCCAGGCCCCGCACCGGTGGGGGCTGAAGGCGCAGACGGTTCAGGAGACGGCCGGCAGCGCCAGTTCCACGGCTAGTCCGGGCCGGTTGTCGTCCAGCCGCAGTTCGCCGCCGTGCGCCCGCGCCACGGCGGCCACCATGGCCAGGCCCAGGCCCGCGCCGGAGGTATGGCCGCTCCCGCCCTGATCAAGGCGATAGAAGCGGCGCAGGATCTTGTCGCGCTCGGCTTCCGGCACGCCGGGGCCGTGGTCGGCGACGCGGACGACCGCCCGGCCTTTTTCGCTGCACGTCGAGACCTCGATCCGGCCGCCGCCATGGAAGACGGCGTTCTCGATCAGGTTGGCCAGGGCCTGTTGGATCAGGGCGGGGTCGGCCTCGACCGCTCCTGTAGGGGCGAGGGCGACGGTCAGGCACCCGCCCGCCTCTTCGACGAAGGGGCTGTAGATGTCGGCCACTGTGGCGGCCAGGGCGGCGAGGTCCAGCCGCTCGGTCTGCAAGGCGGCGTCGCCGCTCTCGATCCGCGCCAGGGTCACCAGGGCCTCGAACAGCGCGCTGACCTGGTCCGTCTCCTCCAGCGCGCGCTCGACGGCGGCCCCGCGCGCCTGGGCGTCGTCCATATTGGCGGCCAGATCCTCCAGCCGATTGCGGACCCGGTTCAGCGGCGCGCGCAGTTCGTGGGCCACGCCCTCGGACAGGGTTTTCAGCGTCGTCAGCGCCGCCTCCTGCCGGTCCAGCATTCGGTTGAGGTTGGCCGACAGCTCGTTGAACTCCCGCCCCAGGCCGACGGCGGGCAGGCGCGTCGAATCCTGGCCGGCGATGATGCGACCGACCGCCTGGTTGACGTCCTCCAGCCGCCGCAGGAACAGCCGTCCCGCGAACCAGCCGCCGGCCAGAGCCAGCAGGATCAGGACGATCCCGCTCATCAGGGCGTAGCGGCGGATGCCGCCGCGCAGCTCGTCCAGATGCTGGATGTCGCGTCCGACCGCCAGCAGGCCGCCGTCGGAGGCCCGCGCGCTCAGCGCCAGCATGTTCGGCGTCTGGTCGGGCCAGCGGGCGGGGCGCGCCTTGTTGGGCAGGTTGCGACGGAAGCCCGTCTCATTGACCGCCAGCCGCGTCAGGCCGTTGGAGAAGGTGCTGCCGTCCGGCGCCTCGACCAGCAGCAGATAGCGCCGGGCGTCGCGGTTGCGGGCTTCGGCGTTCAGCTCCTGCACCAACTGGGCCGTGCCGTGCCGGTCAGCGTCGGCGCGCATGACGTCCATCTGGTGGTTCAGCCCGTCGCGGACCTCGGCCTCGGCGAAGCGCATCAGGCCGTAGTCCACGCCCGCGATCATCACCGCCGCGCCCAGTCCGAACAGGGCCGAGAAGGCGGCGGCGTAGCGCAGGCTGGCCGTGGACCAGACCGAGGGGCGTTTGGGCTCAATCCGGGGCCTTGAGGACATAACCCACCCCCCGGATGGTGTGGATCAGCTCCTGATCGAAGCCGCGATCCACTTTGGCGCGTAGGCGGCTGATGTGGGCGTCGATCAGATTGGCGCGCGGGTCGAAATGAAAGCCCCACAGGCTCTCCAGCAGCATGGTGCGCGTCACGGCGTGACCGGCGTTGCGCGCCAGCCGCTCCAGCAGTTTGAACTCATGCGGGGTCAGGTCCAGCGTCCGGCCCGCGCGGGTGGCGCGGTGGGCGGCCACGTCGATCTCCAGATCGGCCACCCGATGCCGCGTCGTGGCTTCGGCCAGCGGGGGACGCCGCACCAGCGCCTGCAGCCGCGCGCTCAGTTCGCTGAAGGCGAAGGGCTTGACCAGATAGTCGTCGGCGCCCGCGTTCAACCCCGCCACCCGGTCGTCCACCGAGCCGAGCGCCGTCAGCATCAGCACCGGCGTCTTCAGCCCGCCCGCGCGCATGGCCTGGACCGCTTCCAGACCGGGCAGCCCCGGCATCATGCGGTCAACGACGATGGCGGCGTATGCGCCCTCCATCGCCATGTGCAGACCGGCCTCGCCGTCGCCCGCCTCATCGACCGTATGCCCCTGCTGGCGCAGGCCTTCGGCCACGAAGGCGCGGGTTCGGGCATCATCGTCAATGACAAGCATTCGCATAAGCGCCCTTCTAAACCTCTGCGACGAAACGACCAGACCGGCTTGGAATTAATCTCGCCGCAAGACAATGCGAAGGTTGCTCGGCTATAGGCCAGTTTGTTGCGAATGATATGCAACAGCTTGAGTGCGGCAGGGATCAGCATGGAGTCGAGAGTAGCGGAATTCTGGGGCGCGCCCGATCTGTCGGTTCAGATCGGCGGCGGCGCATCCGAACGGCATGAGGCCGCCGCGCCGAAGGACGACATGGACTGGGCTTTTGGATTGAGCACGCCGGAGCTGCGGCTCTTCACCACGGGCCTGAAGCAGCGCCTGACGCCGGGACCGGCGGCGACCCTGGGCGCGCGCGTGCGTCGCTTCTTCGCTGACCTGCCCGTCGCGCCGGAAACCGATGAGCCGTCGCCGCGCCTGCTGGTCGGCGCCCTGCCGTTCGACCGCAACGCCGACGACTGCCTGTTCCTGCCCGAGCGCGCCGCCAATCGCATCTGGGACAGGCCTTCCACGGCGTCGCGCCCTTCGATCCGCGCCCTGACGCCCGAGCCCTCGCGCGCGGCCTATGAGGGGGCGGTGACGCAGGCGCTTGAGGCCATGCGCGCCTCGCAGGGCGGCGCCGAGCCGGTCGACAAGGTGGTGCTGTCGCGCAGCCTGAAGGTTCAGGGCGACGGCGCGATCGACCCCTTCGCCCTGTGGCGCGACCTGAAGGCCGACCCGACCGCCGCACGCTTTCTGACGCCTCTGGGCGAGGGGGCTGGCGGCGCCATGCGCCGTTTGGTCGGCGCCACGCCCGAACTGCTGGCGTCCAAGCGCGGCCCGGCCGTCTTCTCTCATCCTCTGGCTGGATCGGCCCGCCGAAGCACCGACGTGGTGCAGGACGAGGCGGCGGCGCAAGGCTTGCTGGCCTCGGACAAGGACCGCCGCGAGCACGCCCTGGTGGTCGAAGCCATAATGGATTTTCTGGCGCCATATTGCAGCGACCTGCGCGCGCCGCCCGGACCGGCGCTGGTCTCGACCCGGACCATGTGGCACCTGGGCACCCGCATCGAGGGGCGACTGCATCGCCCTGATGAAACCTCCGCCGCCGAACTGGCCGCCCTGCTGCATCCGACGCCCGCTGTCTGCGGCGCGCCGCGCTACCGGGCGGCCGAGATGATTCACGCGCTTGAAGGCTATGACCGGGGCTTCTATGCCGGGGCCGTGGGCTGGACCAACGCTTTCGGCGATGGCGCATGGTACGTCTCGCTGCGCTGCGCCGAGACGTGCGGCGATCAGGCGCGTCTCTATGCCGGGGCGGGCATTGTCGAAGGCTCCGATCCCGCCGCCGAGGCGGACGAGACGTCGGGTAAGTTCCAGGCCGTCCTGCGCGCCCTGGGCGTGGATGAGGCGAGCGTATGATTCCCCTGCAACAGGTCTGGCCGGACGACATGGCGGCGCGCTATCGGGCCAAGGGCTATTGGCGTGGCGAGACATTCTCCCAACTGCTGCGCAGCCGGGCGGAGGCGCAGCCTGACGCCGTCGCCGTGGTCGGCATGGACCAGCGCTGGACCTATGGCGAACTGCTGCAAAAGGCCGAGACGGCCGCCGCCGGTTTCCTGGCCCTGGGGCTGAAGCCGGGCGACCGGGTGGTGGTGCAACTGCCGAACCTGCCCGAGTTCCTCAGCGTGATCTTCGGCCTGTTCCGGGCCAGGCTGATCCCCGTCTATGCGCTGCCCGCGCACCGCTCGACCGAGATCGTCCACTTCGTGACGCGCGCCGAAGCCTCGGCCTATGTTGTCGCCGACCGGCATGAGGGGTTCGACTATCGCGCCCTGGCCCGCGCCGTTCAGGCCGAGGTTCCGGACCTGCGCCATGTGGTCGTGGTGGGCGAGGCCGAAGAGTTCGCATCCTTCGACGGATTCCGCGCCGATCCGGCCGCCCTGCCGAGCGATGACGCCGATCCGTCCGATGTGGCCTTCCTGCAGATTTCGGGCGGATCGACCGGCCTGTCCAAGCTGATCCCGCGCACCCACGACGACTATCTCTACAGCGTGCGCGAAAGCGCCGACATCTCGGGGCTGGAGCCGGAAAGCGTCTATCTGACGGCCCTGCCGGCGGCGCATAATTTCCCGATGAGCTCGCCGGGTTATCTGGGCGCCCTCTATGTCGGGGCGACGGTGGTGATGGCGCCCTCGCCGTCGCCGGACGTCTGCTTCCCCTTGATCGCGCGCGAGGGGGTGACGATCACCGGACTGGTGCCGCCTCTGGCCCTTTTGTGGATGCAGGCGGCGGCCAAGAAGACTCACGACCTGTCCAGCCTTCAGGTGCTGCTGGTCGGCGGGGCCAAGTTCCTGCCCGAGGCGGCGCGGCGCGTGCGCGCTGAACTTGACTGCACCCTGCAACAGGTGTTCGGCATGGCCGAGGGGCTGGTCAACTACACCCGGTTGGACGACCCCGAGAGCCTGATTGTCGAGACGCAGGGGAGGCCGATCAGCCCCGACGACGAAATCCTGATTGTTGACGACGCGGGCGCGCCGGTGGCCGAGGGCGAGCCGGGCAATCTGCTGACGCGCGGCCCCTATACGATCCGCGCCTATCACAACGAACCGGCCGCCAATGCGCGGTCCTTTACCGAGGACGGCTTCTATCGCACCGGCGACGTGGTGCGCCGCACGCCAGAGGGCTATCTGGTCGTCATGGGCCGGGCCACCGACCACATCAACCGCGCGGGCGAGAAGATTTCGGCCGAGGAGGTCGAGGATCATCTGCTGGCCCACCCGTCCGTGTTCGACGCCGCCGTGGTGTCGGTGCCCGACGACTATCTGGGCGAGCGCATCTGCGCCTTCATCATCCCCGACGGCGCCGCGCCGCGCGGCGTCGAGCTGAAGGCCTGGATGCGCAAGCGCGACATCGCCGACTTCAAGGTGCCGGACCAGATCGTCTTCGTCGAAGACTTCGCCGTGACCGCCGTGGGAAAGGTCAGCCGCCGCGAACTGCGCGCCGCGCTTCGCCAGCGCATTCTGGAAGAAGAGGGCAAGGCGTGAGCGCATCAAAGGGTCTGCCGACCGTCCCGGCCTACCCCCTGCCGACCGAGGCGGACATTCCCGCCTCGCGCGCCCAGTGGACGTTGCAGCGCGATCGCGCCGCCCTGCTGGTCCATGACATGCAGCGCTATTTCATGCGCCCCTATGCGCCGGGCGCCGAGCCTCTGCCGGGCCTGATCGCCAATATCGCCCGGCTGATCGCGGCGGCGCGTGCGGCGGGCGTTCCCGTCTTCTATACCGCCCAGCATGGCGATCAGGACCGCCGCGACCGGGGGCTTCAAGCCGATTTGTGGGGGCCGGGCATGAGCCGCACGCCGGAGCATGAAGACATCCTGCCCGAACTGGCCCCGGCGACGGGCGACATTCCTCTGGTCAAGCACCGCTATAGCGCCTTCCAGCGCAGCAACCTGGAGACGCTGATGCGCGTGCGGGGGCGGGACCAGCTGATCGTCTGCGGCGTCTACGCCCACATCGGCTGCCAGCTGACGGCCGCCGAGGCGTTTCAGCGTGATATCGAACCCTTCTTCGTCGCCGATGCGCTTGGCGACTTCTCGCGCGACAAGCATATGGGCGCGGTGGCCTGGGCCGCCGACACCTGCGCCGTGGCCCTTTCGACGGCGCGCGTTCTGGAACGACTGAAATGACCAAGCTGACCCCGCAGGATCTGACGCTGGAACGGATGCGCGCCGATGTCGCCGCCGTGCTGCACGAAACGCCGGACTCCATTCTGGACGACGACAATCTGATGGACCTGGGCGTCGACTCCTTGCGCGCCCTCAACCTGTCGCTGGCGTGGAGCGAGGCCGTGCCGCTGGAGTTCAGCGAACTGGCCGAACACACCACGCTCGCAGGCTGGTGGAGCGTGGTTCAGGCGCGCCTGCGCGCCGCCGGTCACGACGCCTGACGCCAGTATCATGGACGACGGACGCATGGCGGCGGCGCTGGAATACCCGCTGACGGAAGCCCAATCCGGCCTGTGGTTCGCCCAGAGGCTGGACCCGGCCAATCCAATCTTCAACACGGCCCACTATCTCGACATCCGGGGCGATCTGGACGTCGAGGCCTTCCGCGCCGCCGTCGATCAGACCGCCGCCGAGGCCGAGGCCCTGTCGCTGCGTTTCGTCGAACGAGACGGCGAGGTCTTCCAGACCCTCGACCCGACCCATCGGCCCCAGCTTCAAATCGTCGACGTATCCGCCGCCGCCGATCCGGTCGCCGAGGCCATGGCCGCCATGCGCCGCGATCACGAGACGCCGCTGGACCCGACCCGCGACCCGCTGGCCGCCAACATCCTGTTCCGCATGGGACCGCAACGCTTCCTGTGGAGCCTGCGCGTCCACCATCTGGCCACCGACGGCTTCGGCATGGCCCTGCTGACCAACCGCACAGCCGAGCTTTACAACGCCGCGCGCGGCGGCCCGGCGCCCGGCCCGGTCTTCAACTCCATCGCCAAGGTGTGGGAGGAAGACGCCGCCTATCGCGCCTCCGACAAGCGCACGGTCGACGCCGCCTACTGGCGCGAGGTCATGGGCGACGCGCCCGAGGTCGCCTCCCTGGCTCCCGGCAAGGCCACGACCGCACACCGCTTCCACCGCATCGAGCGCGCCCTGCCGCCTGAGGTCACGGCCCGCCTGCGCGCCCGCGCCGACGCCGGGCGCCTGTCATGGCCCGACGTGCTGACGGCCATCGGCGCCGCCTATGTCCGCCGCTTCTCGGGCGCGGAAGAGGCGGTGATCGGCGTGCCGTGGATGGGCCGCATGGGCAGCGCCTCGGCGCGCACGCCCGCCATGATCATGAACGTCCCGCCGCTGCGCCTGACGCTGGACGAGGACGCGCCGCTGGACGAGCAATTGATCCTGGCCTCCAAGGCCTTGATCAAGACCCGCCGCCACGGGCGTTACCGCAGCGAGCAACTGCGGCGCGATCTGGGCCTGATCGGCGGGGCGCGGCGTCTGTATGGGCCGCTGGTCAACGTCCTACCGTTCGACCTGCCGCCGCGCTTTGCGGGACTGGACACGACGCTGAAGGTGCTGGGCACAGGCCCGGTGGACGACATCAGCTTCACCTTCCGCGGCGACGCCGCCCCGGCCCTGACGCTGGAAGTCGACGCCAACCCCGACCTCTACACGCTGGAGGAAGCTGCCGCCCACGCAGAGCGTCTGGCCGCCTTCCTCACGAACGCGCTGGACGCCGAGACGCTGGGCGAGGTTCCCATCGCCACGCCGGGCGAGGCCGCGCGCGAACTGGAAGCCTTCAACGCCACCGCCCACCCGGTTCCCGACACGACGCTGACCGCCCTGCTGGAGGCGGCGATGAAGGCGACGCCGGACGCCCCGGCCCTGACCTTCGGCGAGCAGACCCTGACTTACGCCGAGCTGGACCGCCGCACGGCCGCGCTGGCCTCGGCGCTGGCGACGCGCGGCGTGGGGCGCGAGAGCCTCGTCGCCGTGGCCCTGCCGCGTTCGCTGGAACTGGTCATCGCCCTGGTCGCGACCTTGCGCGCAGGCGGCGCCTATCTGCCGCTCGATCTGGAGCATCCGGCCGAGCGCATCACCGCCATAGTCCGCGCCGCCGGGCCGAGCGTCGTTCTGGCCCATGAAGACATCGGCGGCGCCTTCGGCGAAGCCCTGCTGGCGCCCGCCGACTGGCCGCTGGACAGGGCTGCGCCTGCCGTCGCCCATGGGGGCGAGGACGCCGCCTATGTCATCTACACCTCGGGGTCGACCGGCGATCCCAAGGGGGTGCTGGTCGAGCATCGGGCCATCGTCAACCGCCTGCTGTGGATGCAGGCCGAATACGGCATAGGCGCCCACACCCGCATCCTGCAGAAGACGCCCGCCACCTTCGACGTGTCGGTGTGGGAGTTCTTCCTCGCCCTGATCTCGGGCGGCGAACTGGTCGTGGCCCCGCCCGGCGCGCACCGCGATCCGGCCGCCATCGCCGGGCTGATCCGCCGCCATACGATCACCGACCTGCACTTCGTTCCCTCCATGCTGTCGGCCTTTCTGGCCGATTCGGCGGCCAAGGGGATCGCGGTCGCCCACGTCTTCTGCAGCGGCGAGGAACTGCCCGCCGAACTGCGCGACCGCTTCCACCAGACGGTGAGCGCCGAACTGCACAACCTCTACGGCCCGACCGAGGCGGCGGTGGACGTCAGCTATTGGGCCGCCGGGCCGGACGATACGTCTCGGCCCATGCCGATCGGTTGGCCGGTGTGGAACACGCGGCTGGTCATTCTGGACGAGCGACTGCGCCCCGTGGCGCCCGGCATGGGCGGCCATCTGCATCTGGGCGGCGTTCAGCTGGCGCGCGGCTATCTGAACCGGCCTGATCTGACCGAGGACCGCTTCATCCCTGACCCGCACCATTCGGGCCAGCGGCTGTATCGCACCGGCGACGTGGCGCGCCGGCGGGCGGACGGAGCGGTGGTCTATCTGGGCCGCAGCGACCATCAGGTGAAGATTCGCGGCCTGCGCATCGAACTGGGCGAGATCGAAGCCGCCGTCATCGCCAGCGGTCTGGCGCGTGAGACGGTGGTGCTGGCGCGCGAAGACCGTCCCGGCGAGCGCCGTCTGGTCGCCTATCTGGTCCCAGCCGAGGGCTATGACCCCGCCGCCCTGAAGGTGAAGCTGGCCGCGCGCCTGCCTGATTACATGGTCCCGGCCGCCATCGTGGCGCTGGACGCCCTGCCGACGACCTCCAACGGCAAGCTGGACCGCAAGGCGTTGCCCGCCCCGGTATTCGAGGCGGCGGCAGGCCGGGCGGCCGAGACGCCAACGGAAAAGATCATCGCTGAACTGTTCGCCGAGACGCTGGGCCGGGCCGAACCGGCGGGCGCCGACGACGACTTCTTCACCCTGGGCGGCGACTCCCTGCTGGCGGTGCATCTGATGATGCTGATCCGCGAGCGGCTGGGGCGCGATCCGGGGCTGGGCGCCCTGTTCGACCGGCCGCGCGTGGCGGAACTGGCCGCCCTGATCGACGCCGAGGCGCTGGACTTCGACAACGGGCTGGGCGTGCTGATCCGTCTGGCCGAGGGCGATCCGGCCCTGCCGCCGCTGTTCCTGATTCACCCGGCGGGGGGGCTGTCGTGGGGCTATCGCACCCTGGCGCGCGCCCTGTCGCCGCGCCGCACGGTGTGGGGCGTGCAGTCGCCCGCGCTGGACCCGAAGAACGCCCTGCCGGACGGAATCGACGCGCTGGCGTCAGCCTATGTCGATCACATTCTGGCCTTGGGCGCGCCCGGTCCGGTGCATATAGCGGGCTGGTCCGTGGGCGGCATCATCGCCCAGGCGGCGGCGGTCGAGCTGGAGCGGCGCGGGGTCAAGGTCGGGCTGATGGCCATGCTGGACTCCTATCCGGCCGAGTGCTGGCGCGCCGAGCCTGAGCCGGACCCCGTCGACGCCATGCGCGCCCTTCTGGCCATCGCCGGATACGACCCGACCCAGTATCCCGACTTACGCAGCCGCGCGGCCATCCTCGCCTTCCTGAAGGCGGGCGACAGCGCGTTGGGCGGCCTGCCCGAGGCGGCGCTGGACGGGGTGATCCGCGTGGTGCTGGACACCAACCGTCTGGTGCGTGAGCACCATCACAAACCCTTCGGCGGCCGCACCACCCACGTCCGCGCGGCGCTGGATCACAAGGAGCGCGACCTGACGCCCGGCCTGTGGCGCCCTTACGCCGCCGATCTGGACGTGGTCGAGGTTCCCTTCCTGCACCCGCAACTGACCGGCCCGGCGGCGACGGCCCTGATCGCCCCGGCGCTGGACGCCCGCATGACCGCTTTCGAGGAGACCGCACGATGAGAGACAGCGGACTGTCCGGCCGTCTAGCCCTGGTCACGGGCGCGGGCGGCGGCATCGGCGCCGCTGTGGTGCGCCTGCTGGTCGAGGAGGGCGCGCGCGTGGTCGCCACCGATCTGCCGTCCACGGCCCTGTCGGGGCTGGCCTTTCTGAACGGCGTGCGGGTCGAGCCGCTGGACGTGTCCGACGGCGCGGCGGTCGAGGCCCTGTTCGACCGCATCGAGGTCGAGGACGGCCCGATCGACTTCGTGGCCAGCGTGGCGGGCGTCCTGTCCAATGTGACGGTGGATCAGACCTCCGACGCCGAATGGCGCCGCGTCTTCGCCGTCAACACGGACGGGGTCTTCCATTTGGGCCGGGAAGTCTCGCGCCGGATGGGCGAGCGGCGTAAAGGCGCCTTCGTCACCGTCAGCTCCAACGCGGCGGGCGTGCCGCGTCATGCGATGGCGGCCTATGCCGCGTCCAAGGCGGCGGCGACCATGTTCACCCGCTGTCTGGGGCTGGAGCTGGGGCCGAAGGGCGTCCGCTGCAACATCGTCGCCCCCGGCTCGACCCTGACGCCGATGCAGACCGGCATGTGGGCCGATGAGGACGGCGCCGCGCGCGTCATCGCCGGTTCGTCCGAGACGTTCAAGGCGGGCATTCCGCTGCAGAAGCTGGCGACGCCCGAAGACATCGCCGAGGCGGTGGTCTTCCTGCTGTCCGACCGCGCCGCCCACATCACCATGACCGACCTCTACGTCGACGGCGGAGCCACGCTGCGCGCCTGATTCCGCCGTTCGCGCTTACTTCGCCCGTCATCCTCGCCCTTGTGGCG